>NZ_CAKZYF010000210.1 GCF_937884665.1 uncultured Allomuricauda sp.
CGATGAACAGATGCCCGTAGTGGTGATTGCCACAAAAAAGGGACATTATGAAAAAGAGGTGAGCAATATACAAGAAATCAAATCAAGAAACGGCCGTATTATTGCTGTGGTCACTGAGGGTGATGTAACGGTCAAGGAAATGGCGGACCATGTGATCGAAGTTCCCGAAACCATTGAAAGTTTAACTCCTCTATTGACCACCATTCCCTTGCAATTATTGTCTTATCACATTGCAGTGATGCGGGGTTGCAACGTGGACCAACCCAGAAATCTCGCGAAGTCGGTTACTGTAGAGTGACCTTCGCAAATTCAGTAATAATGAAAAAGGCATCGGAAACGATGCTTTTTTTTGTTAAAAACACATTGAAACCCATTTTTTTTTGGCAAAAAAGTATTATGCATGAATAATTTTTTTCAATTTTGTAGAAACCGAGCCAAAAAAAATGTATATTCCAAGCTCAAAGTTTTACACATCCTTAAGACTAATTTAACTCAAATTAAAACGAATGAAAAAACTGATAATCCTTTCCCTGATGCTGTTTGGGGCAGTTTCCTTTGCCCAAACGACAATCAGTGGAAAAGTAGTCGATGAGAACAACGAACCTATTCCGGGCGTCAATGTGGTGCTAGTTGGAAAAGCAGAAGGAACAACTACCGACTTTGATGGGCTTTTTACCTTTAACACTTCTGAAGAACCTCCCTTTCAGCTGCGATTTACCAGCGTAGGTTTTTCGGACTATGTGGCGGACGTGACGGCATATAATCAAACCCTGTCCGTTACCCTGGCAGAATCTTCCACTATTTTGGATGAAATTGTGATTTCGGCTTCCAGGACACCAGAACGTATCTTTGAATCCCCGGTATCTGTGGAGCGGTTTGGACTCAAAGACATCCAGAATACTACTGCGGAGTCTTTTTATGGAGGACTCCAAAATTTGAAGGGTGTAGATATAAACACCAACAGTTTAACGTTTCAATCCATTAATACCAGAGGTTTCGCCACATTTGCGAATACCAGATTCCTTCAGCTAGTGGATGGTATGGATAATTCGGCACCTGGGCTAAACTTCGTTTTGGGGAATTTAGTAGGTATGTCAGAATTGGAAGTACAAAGTGTTGAAATTCTTCCCGGTGCTTCTTCCGCTTTATATGGAGCGGGTGCCTTTAATGGGATACTTTTTATGACCAGTAAAAGCCCCTTTGATTTTCAAGGAATCAGTGCGTACGCAAAAACCGGACTGACGTCACAAGAAGCAGCAGGGGATAATCAATATTATGATTTGGGAATTCGTGCGGCACATGCTTTTAGTGATAAGTTGGCGGTAAAAGCTAATTTATCTTTTCTTTCTGGGGAAGATTGGCATGCAATTCGTACTGATGATATCAATAGACCAGGAGCAGATAGGACCAATCCCGCGTTTGACGGTCTGAATATCTACGGGGACGAAGTTTTTACAACTTTAAATTTTGATACCGCGGCAGGTTTGCCCGCAGGGACCGTTGGTTCGGCCAGAGTTTCCAGAACGGGATACGAGGAAAGAGATCTTGTAAACTACGGTGCAGAAAGTGTCAAAACCGATTTTTCCGTATACTACAGACCGTTCGCGGATGATTTTGAGATCATCTACCAAGGTCGAATAGGTAGGGGTAATACCATTTATCAAGGGGCCAACCGTTATGCAGTTCGGGATTTCAATTTGCAACAGCATAAAATAGAATTTAGGAACGACAACTTCTTTTTAAGAGGATATATTGTTTCTGAAAATGCGGGCAATTCTTATGATACCAGATTCACGGGAATCAATATTAACAGGAGATGGAAATCTGATACACAATGGTTCACAGATTATGCGGGAGCATATATTCCAGCATTTTTAGGAGGGATACAACAAGGAGGACTTTCCAGGGAAGACGCTTCTACGGCTGCCCATGCCATTGCCCGCCAGGCCGCGGACACAGGAAGATTGATTCCTGGGACTCCCGAGTTTCAGTCCGCTTTCGATGCAGTAACGGCAGACGGTGATTTGACCAGAGGCTCACGATTTATAGATAATACGAAGTTTCGTCATATCAACGGAAATTATAATTTGGCCCACCTCATCAACAATTGGGCAGATATCCAGGTAGGAGGCTCTTTTCGAGAGTACGAACTGAATTCGCAAGGAACCATATTTACAGATATAGACGGTCCTATTACCTATAATGAATTTGGTGCTTACGCCCAGTTGCAGAAGAAATTTTTGGACGATCGATTGAAATTTACGGGTTCCGTTCGTTATGATAAAAACGAATTCTTTGATGGCTTCTTCTCGCCAAGAGTGGCACTCGGCTATACGGCAGGCGAAAACAGACACCATTCCCTTAGGATTTCAGCCCAGCAATGGTTGAGCAATCCGACCTCGCAGGATTTGGTTATCGGCCTGGACGCGGGTACGGCTATTTTGGTGGGTTCTGCTCCTGATAATTTGGATAGGGATGTCAGAACGTACGATGATGTTAGTTTAGATGGTCAGAATTTAATTGGACAGTCCTCGGTCCAAATAGTGGGCAGGGCGGCCTATGAAAATGCGTTTTCTCTGAATTCTGTATTGAATGGTACCCCGGAAGCTGTTACCACACCTGTTGTTCAACCCGAGGAAATCACAACCTTTGAAGCAGGTTATCGTGGTCAGATTGGAAAGTTCACCATCGATTTGAGTGGATATTACAACCGCTACAGCAATTTTATTACCAATCTGAACGTGTTGGTGCCATATTATGGAACAGCCGGTGATGGAGGACTTTCGCTATTGGCCCTGCAAAATGGGGACACTCAGGTCTATCAGACCTATACAAACCTTCAAGAAGATGTTGACTCTTGGGGAGGTACAATTGGTATTGACACCAAGATTCTTGGAAACTTTGATTTGGGCGTGAACTATACGTATGCCGATTTTGATTTTGATAGAGAACGATTCCCGGATTTCCTTACAAGTTTCAACACACCCGAACACCGCGTGAAAGCTTCTTTTGGAAATACGGAGTTGTTTAAAAACTTCGGGTTTAACTTCAACTATAGATGGAGTGATAGCTTCTTGTGGGAGGCCACGTTCGCGGTGGGTGACGTCCCTGCCTATTCGGTTCTGGATGCACAGATAAACTACTCGGTCCCTAGTATAAAATCAGTATTTAAAGCAGGGGGCTCCAATCTTCTTGCAGATGAATATTTCCAGGCCGTAGGTACTGGTCTGATAGGTGCGATTTACTATGTTTCTTGGACCGTAAATCCTTAAAAAAACAGAATAACCCAACGATAGGGCGCTGATGGAATCAGCGCCTTTTTTATTGCCACAAAAAAGGCTGTTTTCGTTTCTCTTTAAAGAAGTAATAGCATATCTTTGCAGCCGAAAAAATCGAGAGATTTTTTATCCTATTCAATTAAAAATTAACAGCGTAATGTCGAAAATTACAGGAAAAGTCGCCCAGATTATAGGCCCGGTCATTGATGTTGAGTTTGAATCCGGAATCGAGATCCCAAAAATTTATGATTCTTTGGAGATTGCAAAAGAAGACGGTTCTAAATTGGTTTTGGAAGTTCAATCCCATATTGGCGAAAATACGGTAAGAACAATTTCCATGGATTCTACCGAAGGGTTAAGTAGGGGTGTTGAGGTGCTCGCTACGGGCAATGCAATCCAAATGCCCATTGGAGAAGAGGTGTACGGTCGACTTTTTAATGTAATTGGAGATGCTATCGACGGTTTGGAAGATTTGCCAAGTACTGGTGATAACGGTCTTCCAATACACCGCGAGGCTCCAAAGTTTGAAGAGCTTTCAACGTCCACAGAAGTGCTATTTACAGGAATTAAGGTAATCGACTTGATCGAACCTTATGCCAAAGGTGGTAAAATTGGTCTCTTTGGAGGGGCCGGTGTAGGTAAAACAGTTCTAATCCAGGAGTTGATCAATAACATTGCAAAAGGTCACGGCGGACTCTCTGTTTTTGCAGGGGTCGGAGAAAGAACCCGCGAAGGAAATGATTTGCTTCGTGAAATGTTGGAGTCTGGGATCATAAAATACGGAGATGACTTCTTGCACTCGATGGAAGAAGGAGGATGGGACTTGACCAAGGTAGATAAAAAGGCAATGAAAGAATCCAAGGCAACATTCGTTTTTGGCCAGATGAACGAGCCTCCCGGGGCAAGGGCCCGTGTTGCACTTTCCGGTTTGACCATTGCAGAGTACTTCCGTGATGGCGCAGGGGATGGCCAGGGTAAAGACGTACTTTTCTTTGTGGATAATATTTTCCGATTTACCCAAGCAGGTTCTGAAGTATCTGCTTTGTTGGGAAGGATGCCTTCAGCTGTTGGGTATCAACCTACACTTGCTACTGAAATGGGCGCGATGCAAGAGCGAATTACCTCCACTAAAAAGGGTTCCATTACCTCGGTACAAGCAGTATATGTTCCTGCAGATGACTTAACGGACCCTGCTCCCGCAACAACGTTTGCACACCTGGATGCTACTACGGTACTCTCGCGAAAGATTGCCGAGTTGGGAATTTATCCAGCGGTGGATCCTTTGGATTCCACTTCAAGAATTTTGACAGCGGAAATATTGGGTGATGACCATTATGGTTGCGCCCAGCGTGTTAAAGAGTTATTGCAGCGGTATAAAGAACTTCAAGATATCATCGCTATTTTGGGAATGGAAGAACTTTCCGAAGAGGATAAGTTGGCCGTGGGAAGAGCGAGACGCGTACAGCGTTTCTTGTCACAACCGTTCCATGTTGCAGAGCAATTTACCGGTATTCCTGGAGTTTTGGTAGATATCAAAGACACCATAAAAGGGTTCAACATGATTATGGATGGCGAGTTGGACCATCTTCCTGAATCTGCATTTAACCTTAAGGGAACCATTGAGGATGCCATTGAGGCAGGTGAGAAAATGTTGGCCGAAGTATAAGTAATGTATTTGGCAATAATAATGGCTTTGAACCCAAAAAAGTGCGAAGCTGATTTTCAATATTGGATGCTTAAAATATGTATTTAGAAATTGTATCACCGGAAGCGACACTCTTCGCAGGAGAGGTTACTTCAGTTACCTTACCGGGAATCGATGGTGAATTCCAGATGCTTCAGGATCATGCACCTCTAGTTTCTTTGTTAGGTGAAGGAGATGTAAAAATACAAGGGAATGTCGAGATTCATGAGGATTTCCAATCCAAGTTTACCAAGACGAACGATGGCGCCACACTACTCGCAATAAACAGTGGGACAGTGGAAATGAAAGACAATAAAGTAATCGTACTGGCTGACTGATTTTCTTGGCTTCTTGCAGAATGTTTATAAAACCGCTTTTCTCAAAAAGTGGTTTTTTGTTCATTTCTTAATCATAGACAATAGTGACCGTATTAGCCGCTATTCTTTTGAGTTCTTTGGAATAAGCAATAAATCGATACGTCCCTTTTTCAGTAAAGGTAAAAGAGAAATACGTATTGTCGCCGGTGGCCTGTGAAGCTACCTTGAAGTCCTTGTATTTTTTAAAAACACCATTTTTCTTTTTGTCCACTAAGATTGAAACACTTTCGGTTCTTAGCTTACCGGGATAACAATCCACAAATCCCCAAACAATTCCACCCTTTTTTCTGGATATGGTAAAGGAAGAATACTGTTTTGATTTTGGTGGGAGCATGTTGTTGTTGGCCTTTGGAGAAACATTGGAAAAGTAGATTTTTGCGCTGGAATAGTCTACGGTAGAACTAGAGCCCGAGGATGCACCAGCACCTTTGTTGATTTCCGCCAATGGTTTCATATACTGTTTTTTGCCGGTAACTGTATTAATGCTGAATGCCCTTTTTGGACTTTTCAGTCCTTTCGCCTTTAGTTTATCCAAAGTCTTTGAATCGCTTGCAGCTATGTAGTACATACCATTTACTCCACCAACAAGTCCAATGCCCGTGGCAACGCCTTTTGATGTTGCTATGCCAATCGCTTTGTTCTCTTCATTAAAAACCGGACCTCCACTATTGCCAGGATGTATCTCCGCATCAGTTTTCATATAGCCGTAGTCATTATTGAAAACGAAATCGAAACCGCTCATAATACCCAGGCTGAGCGTGCTTAAATCTCGGAGCATCACATCAGCTCCCCCTTTGATTTGCGCCGGGTATCCAAAAACACAAAACTGTTCTCCTTGAGTGACCTTATCCGAATCCCCTAAAGGAATCGCGGTAAACCTAAATCCGCTGGTTCTTCCTGCTTCATCGCTTACGATTCGAAGCAAAGCTCCGTCGAATGCTCCCATGCCGATGGAGACCACTTCTGCATTGTAAAGCTTGTAGTCGTTCTCGGAATTTCCAGTAAAGACTTGGACCAGGGGTACGGGATATCCCGAGCGATACGCCTTGATAAAGTTTTTATTGTTAATCAGTTTTTCCGAGTAAGGTGCAAAACCTGCCCTCTTTTTTCCTGTGGAATCGTAATAATCATAATCCAAATATCCCGTTACACAAGATTCCACTACGTGCCTATTGGTAAAAATATACCCGTCTTCCGTCACAAAAAATCCCGAGCCGCGACTAAGATATCCATACCCGGGCTTTTTCTTTTCCAGTTCGGCGTCAAACAATATGATTTTGACGATACCATCTTTGTAGTTGGAGGCTATGTATTTGGTGTTGAGCTGTGCCGAAGAAGTGAAGACAAATAAGGTGGTGAGGATGAAGGCTGAAAAAAATCGCATTACGATCAATAGATTATAGGTTGATAACTATCTTCTAATTTAAGAATTTTAACCAAAATTGGAATCTTGTGGGTGCAAGTAATTTCTTTTTTCTGGTCCCATTTAATTAAAGCAACTTGAATTCTTTTCTTTGTATAACGACGTATCGGTAAAGAAATTACCTTTGATTTATGCCAATGTTTCCCGAAAAGCTTAACAAAAAATTGAGGAACAGAATCCAGGAAGATGCCTTTAGGGAGTTGCCGGTAAAACAGGAACTGGTGGATTTTGCATCGAACGATTACTTGGGATTTTCAGGTGTGCCGGCTATTTTGCGCCTGACCGAAGAATGTATTCAACGTGGGCCGGTAAAACAAAATGGTTCCACAGGTTCCCGACTTTTGACAGGGAATCATGCTTTGTACAACACATTGGAAACGTTTTTGTCCAGCTACCATGAATCAGAATCGGCCCTAGTTTTCAATTCTGGTTATGATGCCAACGTCGGGTTTTTTTCATCCGTTCCCCAAAGGGGAGATATTGTTTTATATGATGAACTGGTACACGCCAGTATTCGGGATGGCATCTCTATGGGGAACGCCAAAAGTTATAATTTTTCCCATAATGATTTGGATGCCCTGAAAGTTAAGACGAAAAAGGTGCTACGGACACAGCCTAAGCATAATGCTCCCGAAGTTTATGTAGTTACCGAGTCTGTTTTTTCCATGGATGGTGATTCTCCCAAACTCAAAGGTTTTGCGGATTTCTGTACCCAAAATGGATTTCATTTGATCGTGGATGAGGCTCATGCCACAGGCGTATTTGGAAAAGGATGTGTTCAGCAAATGGAAATGGCAGATGCAATTTTTGCAAGAATTATCACTTTTGGAAAAGCTTTGGGAACTCATGGAGCAGCAGTTTTAGGCAATAAGACCTTGCGGGATTATCTGGTGAACTTTGCGCGAAGCTTTATTTATACCACTGCGATGTCCCCACATGCTGTCGCGACTATCTTGGGCAGTTATCAGTTCTTGGATAAAAAAGGCGCCCAATTGCAGGAGGAGCTTCATGGGAACATCAGTCTTTTTAGAAAACAAGTACGAGCGCTTGGGCTTCAGGACCATTTTATTGCAAGCCATTCGGCGATACATTGCATACGGGTTCCTGGAAATGAAAAGGTAAAGGCATTGTCCCGGAAACTCAACGAAAAAGGTTTTAGTGTCAAACCAATACTATCGCCTACCGTGAAAAAGGGAGAAGAACGACTTCGTTTTTGCCTGCACAGCTATAACACCAAGAAGGAGATAACCCAGGTTTTAGAACTCGTAAAGGCATTCATCATCCCATGAAAAAAGAATTTTCCACATTGGGAACCTTTGAATTTCCAGCCGACGTTCAAATAATTAAGGGAAGATTGGAGTCTGAGGGGATACCGGTTTTTTTAAGGGATGAAACCACGATAAACTCCGATCCCTCAATAAGTTCGGCCATCGGAGGGGTCAAGTTACAGGTATATACCGTGGATCGTGAAAGGGCCCAACTGATATTTGATGAAATACGGAACTACGCTACAGATAAAGCGGGCAATTTGATTATATGTCCCAACTGCAAGGCGACCAAATCTGAAATCTATTATTCACGAAGTACCATTTTCTATAAACTTTTTCCTTTTTTTGAACCTAAAAAATACAGATGTATGCACTGTAACTTTATCACAAGACCCTCAACATGATCGTGTTTATAACAGGAATATCCACAGAGGTGGGCAAGACCTTAGCATCAGCCATAGTTGTGGAGGCTTTGGAGGCGGATTATTGGAAACCAATTCAGGCAGGTGATTTGGACCGTTCCGATAGCCATAAAATTGGTCAACTCGTGTCTAACCCGAAAAGTAGGATACATCCCAATACGTACGCCCTAAACACCCCTATGAGCCCGCACGCTGCTGCGGAAATTGACGGTGTATCGATTGATTTAAAGAAAATTGTTCCTCCCGAAACCCAGAACCATTTGGTCATAGAAGGCGCAGGGGGATTATTGGTTCCCTTAAATGAAACTGATACCATAAATGACCTGATACTTCCCGAGTACAAGGTAATTGTGGTTTCACGACATTACTTGGGAAGTATAAACCACACCTTGCTCACCGTTGAAAGATTGCAGAGGAAAAATCAAGCTATCGGCATAATCTTTAGCGGGGATGCCCATCCCACTACAGAAGATATCATTTTGAAAAAAACAAAAGTTGCTTGTATAGGAAGGATAAATGAAGAAAAAAATATAGACAGAAGGATCGTAAAAAGGTATGCCTCAGAATTCAAATCCAATTTGTTATCAATCTAAACGCTGATAAATAAGTCCACTGTCCACAGTATGTATTAAAATGTAGTGCGCTTCCAAATACGAATCAATATACTGATTGAGGTCTTCGCGTTTTTTATCGAATATCCGTTTCCCTTTCCGCGCGATGAGAAGCTTTGGTCTGATATCCTCCAAAATATAACGCAGTTCCTGCATTGCGGTTTCTCTTGGGTTGTCCATGTAAGGAAACAACTCTTCCCGGGTAATATTGCTGGGATGTGTCGCGGCAACAGTGGGAGGCGATGCATCCATCAACCAATACCCAATATGATATTCCGTAAAAAACGCAGTAGCGTTCCCCAAATCATTTGCTTTAAGGTACCGGGGCACTTCAACACCTTCCCCGTTAAAAAATGTTCCTTTTTCCAATCTATTGGCAATGATATTGCCATACTCCAAATAAGCTTCCATAGGCAGTAGTGCCAGGAAAAGGAGCAAAGGTTGGAACTTGGGCTTTATTTTAGGGAGCTTATCCACCAGAATCCCAACCGGGACCACAATAAAGGGATATAACTGGATAAGATAGTGTCCGTTTACCTTGCCCGTTTGGATAAAGGACAGAACCACCCCTAAAAAAGTAACCAACAGTACTTGGATTGTCTTAAGATTATAGCGTAGAAGGCTCTTCTTATAGGTTATACCGAAAAATAGAAACACAGCAATGACCAAGGGGAGTATTTTTAACGGAGAATGGTATTTGGATTTCGAATATGCGATGGGGGCCTCAAAAATAGATTTCCACCAGATGGCAAAGCTCCCCTCCAGATAATAGGGAAGGGCGGTAAGACCTATCAACAGCGCAGTGCCCAATCCCATAAGAAAGAGTCTGGTAAGCCCATTGTACAAAGTCTTTTCCTTGACAAAGTACCAAACTAAATAAATACCAAGAGCAAGAAGCGGGTAGGCCATGTTCAACTTGGACATAATGGATAATCCAAATAGAACGCCCGCCCCAAAATGCCAGAACATCGGCTTTTTTGAAAGCAAAATATAGACTCCGAAAGTAAAGAAAAACGTGCTGATGTGTTCAGACATCACGCCTTGTAAACTTCCAAACAGACTTAAAAGACAAACGCAGCCCATGGCACTCCAAAAGCTTATTTTGGGAGAAGTGACCCGCAACCCTATCAAATAGGTGAAAAAGGCCGTAAGTGCTACCAGTAAAGCGCCAAATAGGCGAATAGCGATAAAGCTTTTCCCAAAAATCGTGATGATGGAGGCAAAAAATAAAAAAGTGATGGGGGGCTTTAAATCCCAAAGATGGGTATAGGGCAAATGACCGTTTACCCAAGACTGCCCCATAATAATGAAAGTACTTTCGTCCCGGTCCACATAATCCCTGAAAAAAAAGGGAAACCGAATAAACAAGGTCACCAAAACAAGAACCAGCAGTACATTTTGCCAAGATAGCTTTTGGTAATTTGGGGTTAGGACGCGAAGGACGTTATCAAACAAATTGATAGCTGGGTTTTTGGCGATTAATTATCATCTTTGCAAGATAGATAAAATGAAGGTTTGAAGAATTCGGCACTGGCGGAAAAATTAACGGATAAGGACCAGAACTATGTATGGCACCCACTTACCCAGCACAAGAAGGCCAACCCTCCCTTAGGGATTGTGAGGGCAAAGGGCGCACTTATCTGGGATGAGGACGGGCACAGCTATATCGACGGAATTGCTTCCTGGTATACCGCAATGTACGGTCATGGCAACGAAAAAATAGTTGCGGCAATGACGCAACAAATGCAAAAATTGGATTTTGTGATGTTCAGTGGATTTACCCATGCCCCCGCTGTAGAACTTTCAGAACAACTCATCGATATTTTGCCGGACAACCAGGCCAAGATCTTATTTAATGACAATGGTTCCACTGCGAAAGAAGCGGGTATTAAAATGGCCATTCAATACCATTATAACAGAGGTGAAAAAAGGGATACCCTCATTGCATTTGAGGATGGGTTTCATGGCGATACTTTTGGAGCGATGTCCGCTTCGGGAATTTCTAGCTATAACGGTCCTTTTGAAGATTTTTTATTGAAAGTGGTCCGAGTTCCTGTTCCAAAAGATGAGAACATGGAAGATGTTCTTAAAAAACTGGATACGATAATCGACGGGAACGCATGTTCAGCATTTGTTTTTGAACCACTGGTGCAGGGCGCGGCGGGGATGAAGTTTCATTCACCCCGGGGTTTGGATGCGATGATAGAAAAGTGTCAAAACGCAGGTGTGCTCTGTATCGCTGACGAAATCATGACCGGTTTTGGAAAGACCGGACCTAACTTTGCCACCGAACACTTACAGAACCTACCGGACATCATCTGTTTGAGCAAGGCATTGACAGCCGGAATGTTCCCACTGAGCATAACAAGCTGTACACAAACCGTTTTTGAGGCATTTTTGAGTGATGAGGTCTCCAAAGGGTTTTTTCACGCCCACACGTACAGCGCCCATCCCTTGGGATGCGCGGCTGCCCTGGCGGGTTTGGAACTGTTGAATTCCGGGGAAATCTTGGAACGGCGCCAATACATCGCTCAACGACATAAGACATTCGCCGCCCATTTAGGTGCCCACGCCAAAGTCAAAGATGCTCGCAGTATGGGCGTTATTTTCGCGGTAGATTTAGCAACGGACGCCAATCGCTACGGTTCCCTTCGTGATAAGTTGTACCATTTTTTTATGCAGCAAGGCGTTAACCTTCGCCCATTGGGAAATACAATTTATGTGTTGCCTCCTTATGTCATAACCGATGAGCAGCTGCAGCAGGTATATGACGCTATTGAAGGTGCGTTGGAAATTCTTTGATGCCGCTACATGTTAAAACCCTCTGTTTCCATAACGGCATTATCTTCATTCTCCGCTTTAGGAAGCACTCCAGATGAAGTTTGGGACGCTTACCAAAAAAAGAACCATCTTTTCTCTTTGAAGGAAATCGCTGGAAAAAAAGTTTGGGTATCCAAACTGCGCGAAGACCAAAAAAAGCTGGTAGAAACACTCAGGAAATCAGATGGGAAATACAAAGCACTCGATGATTCTGTGCTTTTTGCCATTTTTTCGGCCAGGAAAGCGGTTGCTGGAGCAGGTTGGGGCAGCGGGGTCAACTTTGGCATCAATATAGGCTCCTCGAGAGGCGCTACCTCACTTTTTGAGAACTTCCACGAAGAATTTTTAAAAGAAGGCCAGGTAGCTACTTTAGCTTCACCAACCACTACCTTGGGCAATATTTCATCGTGGGTAGCCCATGATTTAAAATCGAAAGGCCCCACCATTTCGCACTCCATAACCTGTTCCACGGCGCTCCACGCACTACTTAACGGTATGGCTTGGATTCAAAGTGGCATGTCCGATACTTTTTTGGTAGGGGGCAGTGAAGCTCCCTTGACTCCGTTTACTATTGCTCAAATCCAAGCTTTAAAAATATATTCAAGATTGGAAAACCCTTATCCTTGTCGTGCTTTGGACCTGGAAAAGACGCAGAATTCCATGATTTTGGGAGAGGCTGCGTCAATGGCATGTTTGGAACTTGGCGAAAAGGAAAATCGTCTCGCAAAGATTGAAGGTATTGGGTACGCTACTGAACCGTTGACGCATAATGTTTCAATTTCTGCCAACGCCGAATGCTTTCAAGAATCCATGAAGATGGCACTACAGGGACAATCTCCCGAAAATGTGGATGCCCTGGTGCTTCACGCACCAGGTACGAAAAAGGGAGATTTATCCGAGTACATGGCCGTGAAACATGTTTTTAACGATAAAATCCCTTTTTTGACCACTAATAAATGGAAAGTAGGACACACTTTCGGAGCTTCGGGAATGCTCAGTGTGGAAATGGCGATACTCATGTTACAGCACCAAGAATTCATACCACTCCCTTTTGCGCCACAAAAGACCCCGTCAGATTCCTTAAATAAAATTATGGTGAACGCAGTCGGTTTTGGAGGCAATGCAGTTTCCGTACTTCTTTCCAGATAATTGACGCGAAATTTGAACCAGCTGGTATTTTAAATCTGAAAATAGCAAAGACACCTTTTTAAAAGGTACTAGGTGTCTTCGTAATTTGGAACTTATTTAAACAGTAAGGATATCCTTATGATTCACGGGTCAAAGAAAGTGACGAATCTGAAACGGGGCATAAAACACAAAATTGATTAGCTTTAATAAGGAAGAGGCTTTTGATAGGCATCATTGCCCTTTTCTTTTAAAACCTTATTTTCATATCAAGTAATAAAATCTATTTTTGTTTTCATATCCAAGAAGCATGATTGCAATAAAAAACAACTGGACCAAACAAGAAATACTTGATATATACAACAAACCATTGATGGAACTACTTTATGAAGCAGCAACCATCCATCGGGAATATCATGATCCCAATACCGTCCAAGTGTCTACGCTGTTGTCCATAAAAACGGGGGGATGTCCTGAGGATTGCGGATATTGTCCGCAAGCGGCCCGTTACCATACCGATATTGAAGGGAATGGACTAATGTCCGTTAGACAGGTGAAAGCACAGGCATTACGGGCAAAAGCTTCAGGAAGTTCACGGGTCTGTATGGGCGCGGCATGGCGAAATGTTAAGGATGGCCCTGAATTTGACCAAGTTTTGGAAATGGTGCGTACCATCAATAAATTGGACATGGAAGTATGCTGTACGCTGGGAATGGTGACCGAAAATCAGGCGAAACGCCTGGCAGAAGCGGGCTTATATGCCTACAATCATAATCTGGATACTTCTGAAGAATATTATAAAGAGGTGATATCAACCCGAGGATATGAAGACCGTTTGGAAACCATACAAAATGTCCGGAAAACCAATGTGACCGTTTGTAGTGGAGGTATTATAGGAATGGGAGAATCCATTGAGGACAGGGCAGGTATGTTGGTGGCACTTTCAACGTTGAGCCCTCAACCTGAGTCGGTACCCATAAATGCCTTGGTGGCTGTGGAGGGAACCCCTATGGAAGAGGAAAAACCTGTGGAAATATGGGAAATGATTCGCATGGTTGCCACAACTCGAATCGTAATGCCCCAAACGCAGGTGCGACTTTCTGCAGGCCGAACGGAAATGAGTCGTGAAGGCCAAGCCATGTGCTTTTTTGCCGGTGCCAACTCCATTTTTGCCGGAGATAAATTATTGACAACCCCAAATCCAGATGTGAACCAAGACATGGATATGTTCAGAAAACTTGGTCTCAAAGCACAAAAAGCATTCGTAAAAGCACCCCAGCCGAAAACTGTTGAAGCAGAAGATTCTGAATTGGTATCTATTGGAGAAAAACCAAGGTGGACAAGACCGGGCCATAAAATAGAAAGAAACGAACTGGCCAAGGAAAAGTCCAAACTTGCATCAAGGGGTCGGGTCTAAAACTGCACCTCCCATTTAAAAACCTTTTAGTAATTTTGTAGTTTCAAACTCATTGAAAATTTGGAGCTTAAACTTGAACAGATTCCTCGTGAAAAGACGCTTTCCAAGAAAGAGTTTCTCCACAAGTACTTCAAACCTCAAAAGCCTGTGGTTATCGAAAGCTTTATCGAGGATTGGCCCGCCTATTCCAAATGGAGTCTGGACTATATAGAAAAAGTTGCAGGTGAAAAAGAAGTACCGCTCTATGATGACCGTCCTGTAAAACATGACGAGGGATTTAATGAGCCGCACGCAAAAATGAAAATGAAGGAGTATATCCACCTTCTGAAAAAGGAGCCTACGAAATATCGAATTTTCCTTTGGAACGTGCTCAAGGAAATACCCGAATTACAAAAGGATTTTAACTATCCAGATTTTGGTATCCGTCTCATGAAGGGATTGCCCATGCTTTTCTTTGGAGGTAGTAACTCCCATACATTTATGCACTATGATATTGATTTGGCCAATATCTTCCACTTTCATTTTGAAGGTAAAAAGCAGTGCATTTTATTCTCGCAATCGGAGACGAAGTTCCTTTACAAAATACCCCACTCCCTGATTACGAGGGAAGACATTGATTTTGCCAATCCAGATTTGGACAAATGGCCAGCGCTTAAAAATGCCAAGGGCCATATTGCCCATTTGGAACATGGACATGTGCTGTATATCCCAGAAGGATACTGGCACCACATGAAATATATCAGCCCTGGATTTTCTATGAGCCTTAGAGCCATTGCCCGAAGACCCAAAAACTTTGGCAGGGCAGTGTACAATATCTTTTTCATGAGGCATTTTGATAATGTGATGCGCAGATGGAAAGGTCAGAAATGGATTGATTGGAAGAATGAAGAAGCCATCCGACGAACAAATACTTTGGCCTTCCAAAAGTGAAGCTTATCGCGTAAGTTCCATCACTTTTTCATAAACCAACTGATTTTCCCACCCCCGATAGAGCAGATAATCGGATAACTTTTTTCTTTTTTTGGCCAAGTTGGATTCGTTCAACTGTGATATTCTCTTTTTGGCCAGGACATCGAGTGTTGTAACGTAGTCTTGGTCATCAATTTCTTTTAAAGCAATATTAATATTGAATTTGGAAATATTCCGTTGTTTTAACTCGCGTACAATTCTGTTTTTACCCCATTTTTTGTGGTTGAATTTACCCCGGGCAAAGTTTCGGGCAAATCGTTCTTCGTTCAAGTAATTCTGCTGGATAAGGTGGCCTATGATATGGTCTATGGCATCAGGGATCATACGCATTTCTTTCAGTTTTATTTCCACTTCCTTATGGCATCTTTCCTGATAGGTGCAATACCGTTCCATTTTATGGGTAGCTTCCTGGACAGAATAATGCTTATGATAGTTCATTTGTTAAATGTACAAAAACAAAAAAGCGACCCCATTGCTGAGGTCGCTTTGTATTATCTGATTGTTCTGCCTGCCTCGTTCTTGAAGCGATACTCAAGATAGGTATAGGCATCCCTAGGCTGGATTTTTATCCATTTTTTGTGGTCCAGCCACCATTTGAAACGAATTGAAGGCATTCCTTTGGTCAAATATGCTGCAATAAATGGGTGGATATTCAACACAATATCCTTATGTTTCTTATTGCTGTTCACTATTCGTTCTAGGTCCACATTGATTTTATCAATTAAAACAATGGGAGCTTCCACCTCTCTTCCGGAACCATTGGGATTTTCTTCACTGGTCTTGATGTTCATTTCAGGTCGAACTCTTTGGCGGGTTATTTGGACAAGTCCAAATTTACTTGGAGGCAATATTTTATGCTTTGCCCGGTCGTCCTTCATTTCTTCCCTTAGGTGATCAAAAAGCTTTCTTCTGTGATCCCCTTTGGTCATATCAATGAAATCGACCACAATAATTCCGCCCATATCCCGCAGGCGCAGTTGTCTCGCAATTTCTGATGCTGCCAAAAGATTGACCTCTAAAGCGGTGTCTTCTTGATTTTTTGCCTTATTGGAACGATTACCGCTATTGACATCAATAACGTGCAGAGCTTCGGTATGCTCAATAACCAGGTAAGCTCCTTTGCTCATGGACGCCGTTTTTCCAAAGGAAGTCTTTATTTGACGTTCTATACCAAATCTTTCAAAGATAGGAGCAGACCCGGAATACCGTTTCACGATGGATTCTTTTTGAGGGGCTATCTCGTGCAAATAATCCCGGATTTGATGATATAAGGTTTCATCATCTACATGGATTCCCGTAAAGGAATCGTTGAACACATCCCGTAATATGGACGAAGCTCGGTTGAGCTCTATTAAAACCTTGGACGGGTGGGGCGCTTTTGGCATTGTTTTGCACATGGTCGACCATTTGGTCAACAAATCTTGGAGATCTTTGTCCAGTTCAGCTACTTTTTTGCCTTCCGCGACGGTACGAATAATTACACCAAACCCCTTTGGCTTGATACTCTTTACCAGACGTATCAATCTATCTTTCTCCTCTTTGCTCCCGATTTTTTGGGATACGGAAACACGGTCCGAGAAAGGTACCATGACCAAGTAACGTCCTGCTAAGGAAAGCTCTGAACTGATTCTTGGTCCCTTTGTGGAGATAGGTTCTTTTACTATTTGTACCAGTAATGACTGATTGGCTTTGATTACATCGTTGATGCTGCCATTCTTGTCAATATCTTTTTCGAATGGAAAATTTTTCAGGGTATATTCTTTAAGCTTCCCTGTTCTGACTTTTTTGATGAACTTCAGCATGGATGACAGTTGTGGACCTAGGTCATGATAATGCAGAAAAGCATCTTTTTCGTAACCTACATTTACAAAGGCCGCATTAAGTCCCGTAACCGGTTTTCTTATTTTGGCCAGGAAGATATCCCCAACAGAAAAATTATTGTCATCTTCATCTTTGTGAAGTTCAATGAGTTTTCCATCTTTTAATAAGGCAAAATCGACTGCTTCAGAACTAGATCTGACGATTAATTCTCTATTCACATGAATCGATTTTAATTTATTCCAAAGAAGTTTTATGGAATAAATGATTAAACAATATTTGGAATCGGTTTATAAACCAATTGAAATTCTTTTTTATGAATCTCTATGTCAAAGAACGTGTGATTGTAAAATGAAAAAGTAGTTGGAACAACTACTTTTTCTTATGTCGGTTAGCTCTCCTACGTTTTTTGCGCTTGTGGGTCGCTACCTTGTGTCTTTTTCTCTTTTTACCACTCGGCATACAGCTGTTGCTTTAGTATTAGTTTATTATTTTACCTGAACGTTGCTTTTTACACCTTCAACAAAAACCTTGGCAGGTTTAAAGGCCGGAATATTGTGGGCTGGAATCTTAATGGTAGTGTTTTTGGAAATATTTCTACCTGTTTTCTCAGCTCTTGTCTTGATAATAAAGCTTCCAAAACCTCTTAAATATACGTTATCACCATTCTCCAAGGACGATTTTACCTCCTCCATGAAAGATTCAACAGTTGCTTGCACATCTCCTTTTTCCATACCTAGTTTTTCCGAGATTCTAGTTACAATATCCGCTTTCGTCATTTTGTTTTTTTATTTTCTGATTTTTTAGGCTTGCAAATATAAAAATTAAAATTAATCTTTTGTTTAATGGCCTTAATTTTAAGTATATAAACCATTACTTTTATTGTCTTTGATTTTGCATGAGCTTTTCCCAAAAGGTTTTAGAATGGTACAGGGAACACAAAAGGGAACTTCCTTGGCGAAGTACCCGAGATCCCTATAAAATTTGGCTTTCAGAAATTATTCTACAACAGACCAGAGTAGTCCAGGGTACGCCGTATTATTTTAAATTTATTGATGCCTTTCCGACCGTACAAAATCTGGCTGAAGCCCCAGAAGAGAAAGTTTTAAAATTATGGCAGGGGCTGGGATATTATTCTAGGGCCAGAAATTTACACGCTACTGCCAAAATGGTGGTTGAAGACCACAATAGCGAGTTTCCGGTCACTTACAACGGATTAAAACAGCTTAAAGGCGTGGGAGACTACACGGCCAGTGCCATAGCCTCAATTTGCTTCGATATTCCAGAACCTGTAGTAGATGGCAATGTCTATCGGGTCTTGTCCCGTTATTTTGGCGTGGAACATCCAATAAACACTACAAAGGGTGCCAAGTATTTTAAAGAACTCGCTCGGGAAGTCATGGATAAGGAAAACGTGAGGGACTACAATCAAGGGATAATGGAGTTTGGTGCTATCCAATGTGCCCCCAAAAAACCCTATTGCCTTTTGTGCCCCTTGAACGAGGGTTGTGTCGCTTTACGGGAAAACAAGGTGCAGATGCTGCCTGTAAAATTGGGTAAAACCAAGGTGAGGCATCGGTATTTCAACTATTTGGTGCTTTTAGATGCTAAAAAAAACACCCTGATGGAACAGCGTAAAGGAAAAGGTATATGGCAAAACCTATATCAATTTCCATTAATGGAGACAGAGGGTCTTTTGACTTTTCAAGAAATGGAAGAAAAACTAGGCCAAAAAGCCTTTGGAAAATCCATTGATACGTTAACGGCATTTTATGAAAAACCATTGGTTCACAAGCTTTCACACCAACATTTACATACCCAATTTTGGGTTCTAAACGTGTCCGGGGCGCTAGATAATGGTATTCCTTGGGAAGACATTGGTTCGTTTCCCGTTCCTGTTTTAATTGCGGATTTTATGTGTGCTTTTAAAATTTAGTACCTTTGCGTATTCAAAAATTATGAGCGGAACTTTAAACAAAGTCATGTTGATAGGCCATTTGGGGGATGAGGTCAAAATCCACTATTTTGAGGGAGGAAATTGCATAGCGCGCTTCCCTTTGGCCACCAATGAGAGCTACACTAACCGACAGACAGGTGAAAAAGTGACCAATACGGATTGGCATAACATTGTGATTCGGAACAAAGCCGCTGAAATCTGTGAAAAGTATCTTAGTAAAGGCGATAAGGTCTATTTAGAGGGTAGGTTAAAAAACAGACAGTGGCAAGGTGAGGACGGAAATATGCGGTACACTACAGAGGTACACGTACAAGATTTTACCTTTCTTTCAACCAAGAAAGATGGTATGGCACCAATTCAACCTCCCGTTACCAATACTGCCACTGAAAGCGTAGAACCTAATTCACCATCGGTAACAGAAGGCGGTGAAGATGATGACCTACCTTTTTAAAATAAGATTTTTAATTCGATCAATTTGGACCCCGACCCGTATTGTTTGTCCATTCCAGTTCTCACTGTCAGCGGATTTTTCTCCCTTAAAATCATTGTGCTTCTTCTTTTATTAAGTGGTTCAGCGCTAATATCTGGTGCCGAAGTTGCTTTGTTCGGTCTTTCCCAGACCGATTTGGACGAGATGGAAGAGGAACACGGTCAGGGGACTTCACTTTTGCGTAAACTTCTCGATAATCCGAAAAAGCTACTGGCCACGATACTCATAACAAACAATGCCATAAACATTGGTATTGTACTCTTGTTCAGTTCCATTGGGAATACCCTGTTTTCTGATATGGATAAAACACTTTTTGGGATTATTTCAGTTCGTTTTTTATTGGAGGTCATCGTTGCTACATTTTTGATCCTCATGTTTGGAGAAATTCTCCCGAAAATTTATGCGAATCGGAACAAAAGGCGATTTTCAAGTTTTATGACCAGACCCTTGAACGTATTGCGCATTGTGCTGAACCCTTTCAGCACCCCAATGAGTTCCGCTACGATTTTTCTTCAGGAACGACTGGGGCGTCAAAAATCGAACTTTGGGGTAGACCATCTGTCCCAAGCATTGGAACTGGCGTCTGAAGGCGATACAACTAAAGAGGAGAAAAAGATTTTAGAAGGTATCGTTACTTTTGGCAATACGGATACCAAACAAGTAATGCGCCCTCGAATTGACATTTTTGCGCTGAACGAGGAAATGAAGTTTCCAGAAGTCATTGCCGAAATTAAAAAGAACGGCTACTCCCGTATTCCCGTTTTTTCCGAAAACGTGGATAATGTGTCCGGGGTTTTGTACGTTAAGGATTTACTTCCCTATTTAGATAGAAAAAGTTTTAATTGGATGACCTTGATACGTACCCCTTATTTTGTTCCGGAAAATAAAAAATTGGACGATCTGCTGCTGGAATTTCAGGACAAAAAGAACCATTTGGCCATTGTTGTAGATGAATATGGGGGTACTTCGGGAATCGTTACTTTAGAAGATATTATCGAAGAAATTGTAGGGGATATCAGTGACGAGTTTGACGACGAAGATCTTATTTTTTCTAAATTGGATGATTACAACTATGTTTTCGATGGAAAGACGACCCTAAAGGATTTTTACAGGGTTGTTAAGATTGAAGATGAAGAGGAGTTTGAGAACCAGAAAGGAGAATCGGAGACCATCGCGGGATTTGTGCTGGAAATTTCAGGAAGTTTTCCGAAAAGAGGGGAAAAGGTAGTGTTCAATAACTATCAGTTTATTGTTGAAAGTCTGGATAAAAAACGGTTAAAACAAATTAAGTTCACATTGCCCCATGAAGCTTAAATTCCCAGTAATTATCGGTTTAGTCAGTTTGATAGTAGGTTGTAGGGACGACATACTGCCAAAACCCAAGGCCATGTTACGGTTGGACTATCCAACGGCTAGTTACGAAAAACTATCCACGGATTGCTCCTTTATTTTCGAGATGAACGGTGAATCAAATGTAAAGCTGAACCGGGATTGCTCTTTAATATTGGATTATCCCACAATGAAAGGCTCTATTTACCTTACCTACAAGCCTGTAAACAATAATTTGGATACCTTACTTATCGATGCCCAAAAACTCTCGTACGAGCATGTTGTCAAGGCCGATAATATCTTGGAACAACCTTTTGTCAACACCCAAGATTCCGTTTACGGGATGTTTTATGAGGTAAGTGGTAATGCTGCTTCCCAATCCCAATTTTACGTTACGGACAGCACAGATCATTTTGTAACAGGCTCGGTCTATTTTTATGCCAAACCCAATTACGATTCTATCCTTCCCGCCGCAGTTTATCTGCAAAGGGACATCCGGAGGATCATGGAAAGCTTAAAATGGAAAAAATAAGGACCTCTCGACTATTGGGCCAAAAGGGTTTCCGCCCTAGCAATACTTGAATTTACCTGTTCTTGGAGTGTCTTTACTTTAACCTCCTCCTCATCCAACCAAATTTGTTTTTGTTCGGTCAGTTCCTTTCCGTGCAACACCTCTTCGGAATCAAATCGACTGCCAAAATTCATCATCCAATCCATCATGGCAGAATTGGCATCTTGTAAATCTTTCATGGCCGATTCGTATTGTAGACCGGTTGCCGTGGTGTCCACCTTGGATTTTAGTTCGCCCACGAGTTTTCCCAGCTTTCCCATTTTCGGCATTATTTCATCATGAATGGCCATTACTTGTTCCATCTGGGTCGGGCCTTGCTCAGATTTCCCCTTTTGTTTGCAGCTATAGGAAACAAAAAGAAGGGATATAAAAAGTAAGAGTTGTGTTTTCATTCTATTTTTTTCAAAAGTAAGATATAATCCTGTGGGGCATCACGGATGCCCCACAGGATTCAATATCAAAAAGAGTATTGTGTCCCCAAAGTGAGGGTTTCCCTGGTTTTTAATTGAATTCCATTTACATCTTGGTATAAAGGGGATGCAAATTCAAATCCGAAACGGAGGTTCTTTAATGCTCCTTTTGGGACATAGACATTAAACCCAAGGCCTCCATTCAGGAAATTGCCACCCGAATTGGCCGCATCAGCGGTAATGACCATCAAAGGGTTTAAATTAGGGTCTTCACCATCAATTTCACCCACTACCAAGGCTTCCAATCGGGTTGAAAAGCTCAACCATTCCGTTGCCTTTAGAGCAAACCATCCATTCAGACTTTGTCGGTTTCCATATCGAAAATCCCGCTCGTTTTCGCCAAAACGCAAAATTGTCCGAATTTGGCCGCCCCATGAAATACGGTTGCTCTGCCCTAAATAGGTAAGGGCCAAGTTGGCATCCACTGTGCCACTTCCAATTTGCATGGGATAAGGTAATTCCACTTCATTGGGAGAAGAGGCAGGCGTAACATCACTTTCCGTAACGCTACCAGCAGGGATTGAAATCCCGACTTGTCCATGCACGGTCTGTCTTTTTCTATTAAAAAGCCGGAACAAACCTGAAATTTGAATATCTCCGAAGCCACTGGCCTCGGTCAAGAACGTACCGCCCATTCGGGTAATATGATCCATTTCCATGGAAAGATAGTTGAACATTACCATTAGGGTCAAGTTATCACTGGGGGCATACATTGCGCCCAGCATCTGCATGGTCATGGGCATTTCAGTTGGTGTGACCATGGTTTGTGCCAAAGCATCATCAAAAGAGGCATCATCACTTCCTTGTTTTAGGTCCTCCATATTCATAAACATATAGCGATAGGAGAACATCCATTCTCCTTTGCTGTGCATATGGTCTCCCATGACAGGGATAGGCGCATGACCATCCGGCCGGCCTGCAGACCATTTTTGGGTATCTTTCCCGGTTTCTTGTGCATACAATGCAGATAAGGCCATCATTGCGATGATGGCGCTAAAGCGTTTCATCATTATTTTTTATTAAAGTGTATTATTTGATTTAAATCCAAACAGAATTCAAGGAAATAGTAAGAAGTGACTTTTCCTCGGTTTGGTTTCAGTCCAGAAAACTAGGATAGTTTAGAGGGTGGGTGAAAACTATTGGCAGTGAAAAGATAGGAATAGGGCTCCATGTATCTAAATTGTCCCTTGGTTTGAGACGATTCAAATAACTCAGAAGCAAAAATCAAGAATTGAACAAATCCAATGGGATATTCCTCCATGGCTATCTTGGGTATGCCTTGTTCTTTTTGGTCATTCTGTTCTTGGAGTCGCTGCATTAAATAACACTTTCCATTACATTCCAAGGATGTATTTTTCTTGTTGATGCACAAAAACTCGGCGATATAATCCTCGTATATAATGTACTCCATGAGCGGAAGAATTGGCCTCATCATGGCGACCAAATAGAGCAGAACGAAACTATACACGACCAGTTTTTTCAATTCAAATGAATTTGATACAAAAATAAGTTACCTAGGTCCAAATTCTCTGAATTATAGTGCACTTTTGCACTTTAAATTTTTGTGGTGGGCGTTCAAAACAGAAAATGGATTTATCTCTTCCTTCTTTCCATGATATGGGGTACGTCCTACATCCTTATAAAAAAGAGTCTTAAAGGATTTAGTCCTGTTCAATTGGGCACGGTAAGAGTAATTCTTGCCGCACTTTTTTTGTTTATCATCGGATTCAGATCAATTCGAACCATAAGCAAAAGAGAATGGCCCTGGGTGGCTTTGTCCGGTTTTGTGGGAAGTTTAATTCCAATGTTTTTGTTTGCGTTCGCACAGACAGAGATCGATAGTGCGGTAGCCTCTGTTTTAAATTCTTTGGTGCCCCTTTTTACGCTCTTTATTGGCTTTTTTGCCTTTGGAATTAACTTTACGCGCAATCAATTGTTTGGGGTAATCATTGGACTTATCGGGGCAACGTTCCTTATTTTTTTCGGGAGCCAAATTAACCCAGGTCAAAACTATTGGTACACAGGTTTGGTCATTTTGGCGACCATGTGCTATGCGACCAACGCGAACATAATCAAGAGCAAGCTTCAAAATGTATCTGCCATGGGCATTGCGGTGGGTAATTTTTCGGCAATTATTGTACCCGCACTTTTAATTCTTCCTTTTTCCGGGTTTTTCTCTCCTGGGGTCACTTCGGGACCCAACTTCTGGAGTTCCCTTGGATATATCGTACTACTTTGTATTATGGGGACCTGTGTGGCCAAGGTCATGTTCAATAGACTGGTCCAGATATCCTCTGCGGTATTTTCAGTTTCAGTCACTTATCTCATTCCGTTGGTCGGAATTTTTTGGGGACTTTTGGATGGGGAGGTGTTTAAATTTCAACAGCTACTGGCCGGTACGATTATCCTTTTGGGGGTTTACTTGGTGAACAAAAAAAAGACGCCCAAATAGGCGCCTTTTAGCATTTTGAAAAATTGTATCACTCAAAATCAGCTGGAGAAACTCCTTCGTTTACTTTGATTTCGGTAACAATAAAATCAAAAGTTTGTGGTCCAGCGGTCTGTGATAACTTAAAGGGGAATTTTATTCCAGATACCTCTTTATATTCAGAAAGTTGTAAGATTTGACTCATTTGTTGTCCTTGTACTTCTTGAACATCAACTTCCTGGACTTTTAGACCAGTATCTACATCGTAAAATGCAGATTTTGTGTCAGTTATTTTTAGCTTATAGGCTTTTTTGTCACCAACAGCTTCTACCCCTTCCAGACTGATATTGCCCGCCACCAAGAAGTTGAGTTCTGGAAAGGCGGCGGATTCTTCTTTTATTTTTTGGATTTCCTCTTCGGACAAGTCTTTTCTTTGACCTCTTGCGATCATGTATCCTTTATCTCCATCCAAAACTTGATTTTGCATAGAATTCCCAGCTACTTTAACATCCTGCATGAATTGGTCCTTCGTGGTCTTTTTCATTTCCAGTTCCAGCTTCATGCCCTGCATTTCTGCTTCTGCCAACATCGCATAGGATTCCACGCCTTCCAATTTTTCTTTTCCACCAATCGCTTCAATATATTTCAGCAAAACGGATTCGGCGGTAACTCCTTCCGGCAAAGTGGCATCATAATTTGGTTTTTCGGATTTATTGGCAAACTTGTCGTAGTACAGTACAGGAACTTTTTTACCTGCGAAGGTCATTTTTTCCAGATTTTCCAGCACTTCACTTCCTTTTCCAGCGACCACTACCCGGGCGTTCTTGGTCGAAAGATGTCTTTGGGCCGCTCTTTGGATATCGTCCAAGGTCACCGCTTCAATACGTTCCAAATAGGTTTTATAAAAATCTTTGGGTAAGTCCTCGGTTTCAATATTTAAAGCATAATTAGCTATGGTCTGGGGTTTTTCAAGGGCCATCACAAAATTTCCTGAATATTTGGCTTTTGCTATATTGAGTTCTTCCTCAGTTACCGGGGTATCCATAATTTTCTGGATTTCATTCAAGATTTCGACCGCAGAACTATCGGTGACCATATTCCGTACTTGAGCAGATGCACTGAAACGCATAGGGCTGTATTTATTGTCCCGTATCGATGAATATGCACCATACGTATACCCTTTATCTTCCCTTAAATTGGCGAATAAGCGGGCTTGGGAACCTCCACCAAGAATCCGATTGGCTAAAAGTGCGGGGAGATAGTCGTCATCCTTCATCTTTAGTTCGGTAATATTCTGAACCGCAATTTCGGATTGTACCGCATTGGGCATGTCCACAAAATTAACTTGCGCATATTGCGCATCCATAGGTTTTGAATAGCTGAATGAGGGTGGGGTAGCTTTTGACCAGGGGGTAAAATATTCGGTTACCAGGGTTTTTGCCTCTTCAAACTTTACATCACCAATAATGACCAAATAGGCATTGGCGGGCACAAAGTTTTCCCTATAGTACTTATCAACGTCCGCCAGGGTCACATTGTTGACCGTTGTTTCATCCGTAATTTCTCCATAAGGGTGATTTTTTCCATAAGCCAAGGCCAACTGGACTCTAGTGGCAATGGCAGAAACGTCTTTTTCCTGCGATTTCAGGCCGGTGAGAAGCTTCTCTTTTTCTTTATCAAATTCCTCTTGGGTGAAATTGGGATTTAGGGCAGCATCTGCCATCAGTTCCAAAATTCGGGGAAAGTACTTTGACAGACAACTGGCAAAGGCACTTTGATCCCCAATGGAAATTGTGGCACCCAAGAAATCCACTTCTTCATAAAAATCATCCTTCCCAATGTTTTTTGATCCCTTTCCCAACAGACTCGATGTTAAATCGGATACACCCGCCTTATCTCCTTGCAGTATGGGGGGGTTGTCCAGTGTAAGTTGTAAAGAGACTCTGGGCAACTTGTGATTTTCAACCACCATGACCTTTAGGCCATTCATCAATTCAAACTGAGTGGGTTCCTTTAAATTGATTTCAGGAGCTGGTCCAGGTTTTGGTTGTTTTGTTCTGTCTATTTGACCAAATGTTGCCATCGACATCAGCAACAGTGACCCTAAAAATATATACTTTCTCATCTTAATTGGCATCTTTTTGTACGGGCAGATACTCCAATTCGACCCTTTGGTTCACTTTTAAATATTTTTTGGCTACGTTCCTGATTTCTTCCCTTGTTATGGACCGGTAAATATCAATTTCCGTGTTGATAAGGTTCGTGTCCCCCTTCAATAAGTAGTTTTCTGAAAGGGAATTGGCGATGCCTTCAATACTACTGTTGGCGTTAACGAAGTTGTTTTCAAACTTGTTCTGTAATTTTTGATAGTCCCTTTCGGAAATCAAGTCCATTTGGACTTTTAGAATTTCCTCATCGATTTCCTTTTTTAAATCTTGGATGGTATTTTCTCCCACAGGAAGGGCGCCCACAATATAAGAGCTATAATCTTCGGCACTAATGGGCACCGAAAAAATTTGAAGTGCCATTTTTTTGTCGTCGACCAATTTTTTGTATAGTTTGGAGCTTTCGCCATCACTTAGATATGTTGAAATCATATTGATAACATAGGCATCCCTTTCTGCTTGACCCGGGGTCCTATACGCCAATAAAATGGCGGGGATTTGAATGTTCGGATCGTTGTAAGATGCTTGAACCGTAGTAGTAATGGGCTTTTCATCCACATTTACCCGTTGAATTTCGGCGCCTCTTGGAATGGGTCCAAAATAGTCCTCAATCATCTTTTTGGTCTTGGGAATATCTATATCGCCTGCTACCACCAACACCGCATTGTTGGGTACGTAGTAGGTTTTGCTGAATTTTTTAAAATCGTCCAAAGTGGCACTTGCAATGTGTTCCATGGAGCCGATAACCCCCCATCGGTAAGGATGATCCGTATATAGATTTTTCAATAACTGTTCGAAAAACGCTCCATAGGGCGCATTGTCAAAACGCGATCTTCTCTCTTCTTGTACCACTTCTTTTTGGGTATCCACGCCAATTTGGCCGATTATGGGGTGCATCAAACGTTCCGATTCCAACCAAAGGCCGGTTTCCAGCTGATTGGAAGGAAATGTCTCGTAATAATAGGTTCTGTCTAAAAAGGTGTTTGCGTTTCCACTGCCCCCGCTTGAGGAGACAATCTTATCCCATTCCCCTCTTTCAATATTCTTGGTGCCTTCAAACAACAGATGCTCGAAGAAATGTGCAAATCCTGTCTTTTGGGGGTCCTCATCCTTGGAGCCAACATGGTACATAACAGAGGTGTTGACCACTGGGGCGCCGTTATCTTGGTGCAGGATAACATGAAGTCCGTTATCCAAATCATATTCTTCAAAGGTAACTTCCTGGGCAACAAGGAAGTTTGCCAATCCGAATACGAAAAGACTTAAAAATAGTGTTCTTTTCATTTTCAAAATTTAAGGGTTATAACAACATGATGGATTAGACTACTATTTATCCCGCATGTTACACGAATATAGGATTAAATCATAAGGAATTTGATTTTTCGGTTTCTTAGTTTTTTCTGAAATACTTAAATAATTCCCAAACATTCAGTAAATTATAAATCCATCCAAGAAAAGTGACACAATGAAAAATCTTACCTTGCCCATTCGCTTCGGAATTGTTACGAGCGCGGTACTCATGGCGTATTTTTTGATTCTCTCCCTTTTGGGCAAGCACACGAATGTTTTTTACAGTCTGTTCAATGGTATTATCACCGGTTTTGGTATTTATGAGACCATTAAATACACCAAGATAAGAATGGGAAGAGATTTTACCTATGGGAAAGGTTTTACCGCCGGAGTCACTATGGGATTCGTGGCGACCTTGTTGTTCACCATTTTCTTCGCACTATATTCCACCGAACTGAATGCTTCATTTTTAAATGAGCTTTCTAAAGTATGGTCCAAAGATTATGCTAATTTTCAAGGAATCGTTTTTTTCACGGTGGCCATTATGGGATTCGCCACAACCTTGGTTCTCACCCTTTCTTTTATGCAGTTGTTCAAGACCTCCAACAACTTAAAAAAACAGAATCAATTATGATTCATTATACTTGTGGATTAAGGATTTAGCAGTATATTTGCAGCCGCTAAAATTGTGAAGCGAAACAATTAAATCTAATTAACGCAAATATGTACGCAATAGTAGAAATGGCAGGGCAGCAATTTAAAGTTGCAAAAGACCAAAAAGTGTACGTACACCGTTTACAAGCAGAGGAAGGAAAAAAAGTGACGTTTGACAAAGTACTTCTTCTCGATGACAACGGGAACGTAACGGTTGGCGCCCCAGTCATAGACGGTGCGGCAGTAGAAGCCAAAGTAGTAAAGCACCTGAAGGGGGACAAAGTAATCGTCTTTAAAAAGAAACGAAGAAAAGGGTACCGCAAAAAAAATGGCCACAGACAATACCTAACTGAAATTGTAGTTGAAAGTATAGTGGCCAAGGGAGCGAGAAAAGCAGCTCCGGCAAAAGCAAAAGCCGAAAAACCGGCCGCTAAGAAAGAGACCGCCCCCAAAGTAGAGGCACCTAAAGTGGAGGCAACAGAAGATTTAGCATCAAAAACTGTTGCACAATTGAAGGAGATGGCGAAGAACAGAGAAATCAGCGGTTATTCATCCATGAAGAAAGCAGAGCTTATTGAAGCTTTGAGCAAATAAGAAATTAGGAACTAAAAAAGAAACATCATGGCACATAAAAAAGGTGTAGGTAGTTCAAAAAATGGTAGGGAATCGGAATCGAAACGCCTAGGCGTAAAGATATTCGGAGGACAAGCCGCCGTTGCCGGTAACATTATTGTTAGACAACGCGGAACAAAGCATAATCCGGGAGAAAACGTGTATGCGGGCAAAGACCATAGTCTCCATGCCAAGATTGACGGGATTGTCAGGTTTGAGAAGAAAGCAGGTGGCAAATCTTACGTATCTGTGGACCCGTTTGAAGCCTGACACAAACTTAAAGTTACCAAAAAGCCCCACTAAAAGTGGGGTTTTTTGTTTTAAATCAGTCGTTTATTGTTTGCCTTTACAGCTAATGCCGGGATACTTTGAGTGTTCCGAATCCTATTGATTGGATACGCCAAAATGCTTGTGACAACCTCCTCCACCCATTTATGTTATTCTTTTAGGGGCTTTGCTCACTATAATCCTCTAATCCAAAATAGGATTTACTCTCCTAAAATATCTCGAATAATCTTTAGATGGTGGTTCGTATGTATTTCGATGAACCTACGGGTTTGGTCCCTGTCCAAACTACCGAATACCGGATGTGCAAAATGCGCATTTTCGTCCAGGGTAGCTATTAAATCCAAATTGACCTTTGTCCGCTCCAGTTGCCAATGCAGACTATCCAATAAAATGACGTTCGGAGGTTGCACACTGGCTGGAGATTGCGCTTCACCACGTGGAATAAACCCAGTAGTATGAACGAGTATCCTCTGGAAGTTCATACTTGCTTTATATTCCTTTGGATCAGATGCTACCAAGGCGTCCGTTAGTCTGTTTATGGTTTTTAGGATGTGATCTAGATGCCAGGCCACATCTGCCTGGGATACCTCTTCATTTTTTAGGTCCCTTTCTTCAAAATAGTCCGCTACGGAAATCAGTTGATCCTCCAGAAAATCAATATCACTTTCGCGATTGTTGCTAACCGATATTGCCGTGATCACAAGAACCAGAGCGGTGATGCCCCAAGAAAGTTGTTTCATTTTACGAAGTTTTCCATCCCCACCAAACAAAGTTAGGGGTGTTTTTCTCTTTTTCATAGGTTGGGCGAATTTCCTTTTGCCATCTTTTTGGGAAAAATTTGTTTTCTGGGTTCTCATTAGAGCTCATTTTGGTGCAAGTTGATAGTATTCTTAAAACTGGAATCGATATCCAAAGTCTGGGAAAAAACCGACCTGGTCCACTTGATTTACCTGATTGGTCAATCGATTGTACCGTTGGACAAATACATTTTCACGGTTGGTTACATTTTGAAGGTCCAAGTACAATTGGTGCGAACGCTTCTTCCCTTTACTGTTCAACTTTACACCAAACTTGATATCCCATCGGAAATAGTCATCGTATTGTTGGCTGAATGCCAGATCTTCTTGAAGTATCTCAAAACCCGCCTGTTGGGAAGCTGTTAAATCTACCGGAGTAAAATATCTACCTCCCGCAAAGGCCGCCCTTGTATCAAAAAATAGAGTAGTTCTGCCCGAACCGCCTATACTGAACTCTCTCCCCGTCAGAAAATTGACTACATAACCGTTATTGAAAGGACTGTTTCGTTCTACTCCGTCGCTCCCTTCATATTTGCTTTCAAAAAAAGAAGCGGTCAAAAGGCCATAATATCCTTTGCTGAAAAACTTTTCCAACGTCAGCTCTACACCTTGATTGAATCCGGTCCCTTCATTGACCAGGGAAACCCTATCATTTTCGAACGCAAAATCCGCTCCTTCCGTCAAAGTAGAATAGCTGGAAGGGAAGGCTTCAACGCCGGCATTGGAGATATCTTGATAATACACTTCCAGTTTTCCCCGCCAACTGGGTGCCAGTTTTATATCATAGCCTAAAACGAAATGGTTGCTTCGAACAAAATCCAACCCACGGTTACTTTGTAAGGTTTGACCGTCCGTTTCTTCATTTAAGAATAACAAGGGCAATGGAATGGGTTGGTGATGTAATCCATATCCAAAGCTCAAGCTTTGTTTATCATTGAGGTTGTAGTTCAGTCCACCGCGTGGTTCAATTACAAATTGATTATTTAAATTGCTGTACAATGAATGGATTCCAGCGTTTAAAGTAAGCGCTTCACTTAATCGAAATTGTCCTTGCACGTAGGGTTGCCAAAGGCTGAAGGATTCATCAGTATCCCGGAAGGTTACCAAATCCCGATCTCCATCCCCGTTGAGGTCTTCCTGCTCTTCTCTGGTCCTTAAAAGGGATTCAATACCAAAAGTCTCTAAAAGTACTCCTGTTCGAAGTGTTATCCGGTTGCTAAGTTTTGAATTGAAAAGAGTTGAGATGCTCAATCGGGTTTCTGAATTGTCAGCTTCCGTAAAAAGAATGGATCTTTCCTGAGGGGTGTCTATATCAAAGAACCTATCAGCGGTAATATCGTTCTGTGCCAATGAACCTGCAACTACTGTTTTAAGAAAGGAATTATCACCAATTTTAAGTCGGTGTTTCAAGCCAACCACACCAAATCGTGATTCTACAAAGAGGTTTTCATCCTCTGCCGCAAAAAGATCATCTTCATCAATTTCATCTCCAAGAAAATCAATATCCGATGTACCCAAAATTCCGAAAACGGAAATGGTGCCCAGTTTACCCTTTCCAAAGTTCAAGTTGAAAGAGATATCTGTATAATTTGGGGTAGCCGCAGAACCTCCTCCTGCCCCGGCGCCCACCAATCCCACAAACGAGTAGCGTGCGGCAAGCAAAAAAGAACCCCTGTTCTTGCCCATGGGTCCTTCCGCGGTGGCCTCAATTCCAGTAAATGCCCCAACCTGGGCGGTAAATTCATAATCTTCCACATTACCCGTCCTAAAACCCAAATCAAATACGCCACCAAGGGCATTGCCATACTCTGCGGGAAACGCCGAAGTAAAAAAATCTGAATCCTGTAACACATTGGAGTTTATTGCAGATACGGGTCCTCCCGTAGTTCCAAATGCTGAAAAATGATTGGGGTTTGGAATGGGTATTCCCTCCAATCGCCATAGGAGCCCGGTGGGAGAGTTACCTCGGATAACAATGTCATTTCTGCTGTCATCGGGTGAGGATACCCCGGCAAAGTTAGCGGCCAAACGTCCCACATCTCCCCGCCCACCTGAAAATCGGGTCACTTCCTCCAGTCCAAATTGCCGGGCGGAAACACTGGCCAGTTTGTTGCGGGGTTTGTCTTTGTTCACATTGTTGGTCAGAACAACTTCGTCCAACTGATTAAAAGATTCCTGTAGTTGGATGGTAACAAAATTGTCTTTTCCCGTGGTGACATCTATGTTGGGTAGGGTAATACTCTCATAACCTATAAAGCTGACAAAAATAGTTTGTCTGCCGAGGGGTACATCGGTAATCACGAACCTACCGTCAAAGTCGGTGATGACCCCAGTGGCAACCTCCATGTTAAGGAGCTCGATGGTGGCTCCTTCAAGCGGATTTTCGGATTGTTTATCAATTACAGTTCCGCGTATGGTTCCGGTTTGTGAATAAGAATGCCAACCCAATATTATACATATGCTCAATACAATTTTTTTCATGACGATGTTGTTTTCGGCCAAAGATTTTACAATTGGCAGGAAACCAAAGTGACACCACGGTATTCCTGTCGAATTAAGGATTGAAGTGTGCCATGTTCCCTTGATTTGTTACCGTTTTATTCCGAACCCAAAAAATCGGTTCAAATGGAATTACATCAGTTCAAAGATGGTTTTGGCATTTCAGCGGTGATGTTTTTAGTATATTGAGACGACTAGGATACATTTGTGATACGAATGAAGAAGTTTTTTAAAATACCAAGAGTACAAAAGTTTCTACTACGTTGGATGGTGGTCAATATAGTATTTCTTCTGATAAAAGCTTCGGTTGACCATGATGGAAAGGGGTTTGGAGGTTTTTTTGAACCTACTTCGATTTTTTACTACATCACGGCTTTTATGTTCTTCATGATTTCTTGGGAATACAATGACTATTTGATTTATAAACAGTTGAAATCTGGGGGTCTCAACTTAAAGAGCAGTTTGTTGATTTTTGGCAAAACCATGCTTGTTTTGGTCCCCTTGACAACCATGGTCTATTATTTGGCGCTTTTCCCCCTAAGAGATGTTTTTGGAATTGTTTGTGAGAACCCACCTTTGGAATTTCGGGCAAATATCTTTAGGGCGTGGCTCTTGGGCGTAGCGGTCATTTTTATAAATCTGTTTTATTTTTCAATGAAACAAAGAGATCAGTTGACCAAGCAGATGAAGGATTTACGCCGCGAAATGATGGCTTCCCAGTACACCACGCTGAAAAATCAGATAAGCCCGCATTTTTTATTCAATAGTTTGAACACCTTGACTTCTTTAATGTATGAAGATCGGGACCTGGCCTCTGATTTTGTAACCCGCTTGGCGTCAACGTATCGTTATATCCTGGACAATCGGGAGCAAGATCTTGTGAGTCTTCAAAAGGAAATCAATTTTTTGGATTCTTACATTTTTATGATGAATGTAAGGCATAAAAAGGCGGTCACTATTTCTATGGACATTACTATCGCCACGGCTTCCTATTACATACCTACATTGACCTTGCAGATGTTGGTGGAAAATGCATTGAAGCACAATCAGTATAGCAAGGAAAAACCACTGAACATCTCCATTTCAAATATTGGACAGGACGCCCTGGTGGTCCAAAATAACCTTCAGAAGAGGATGAATCCCGAAGTAACTACCCAGATGGGTCTACAGAACATCAAAAAACGCTATGCCTATCATACGAATAAAACCGTCCTGATCAGGGAGGAAACCTCGTATTTTGAGGTAATCGTACCCCTTTTGGAAAGTACGGTTATGAAATCCAGTTTAAAAGCGATTTCCTGATGCAAGCAGTGATTATTGAGGATGAAGAATTTGCGGCAAAACGATTGGGTCGTTTGGTTCAGGAATTGGCCCCGGAAATTTCCATTGTTGCAGAATTGAATTCCGTGGAAAGTGGTTCCACTTGGTTCGGAAGCAATACGTCGCCAGACCTTATTTTTTTGGACATACAATTAAATGATGGCTATGGTTTTGATATTCTGGATGGGTTGGAAGAACATCCTCCGGTCATCTTCACCACAGCGTACAACGAGTTTGCCATTCGAGGATTTAAGTATAATGGGTTGGACTACTTGCTCAAACCCATTGTGAAGGAAGATTTAAAAAAAGCCTTGGAAAAGTTCCGAAAGAACATAACCCGAAATGGAAATGGAACAACGGAAAACCTGGAACACTTGAAACAGCTCTTCCATAAGGAATACAAACATAGGTTTATGGTAAAAGTGGGCAATATGTTCAAGTCATTCAATGTGGAGGATATCGCGTACTTCAAATCCCATGAGGGCCTTATTTATCTGTACACCCATTCTGGAAAATCTTATCCAATTGAATACACCATCGATCAACTGGAGAATATTTTGAATCCAATCCATTTCTTTCGAATCAACCGAAAATTCATGGTTTCCGTTCAGGCTGTTACAGAAATTCATAGTTACTTCAACAGTCGGTTGCTGCTCAAAATACTTCCAAAGGAAGAGGAACAGGTCATTGTGTCCCGAGAGCGTACCACGAATTTTAAAAGATGGTTGGATATGTGAATTTAGAAGTATCCTATGCGGTACTTCCAACATCATCTCAAAAATGACCGCAATCAATTCCTTACCAACGCTGATTCCGAAATCCGTTGTTCTTCGCAAATTCTACAGTGGCCACCAGATAGTCTTCCAGATTGTATTTTGGAATGGGCAATATACTTTCCAAAAGGGTGGTATCCCATTCGCAAGGCCTTGATATTAAGTAAGGAGTAAGATGAACACCAATGGTCTCATAATAGAATTGCTCTAATTTGCTTTCAAATTCAGAAGCGGTATTTATCAATTCCTGGGTCAACCTGAAATTTTTAAAGTTTACGGTCTCCAAAATTTTTACTATCCCATTAAATATGTTGGTCCCTTTGGAATTTACAATGTTCAGTTCTTGAATATCTGTGTCGAATACCTTGGCAATTACCTGGGCGACATAATCTGTTGGGATAATGTTGAGTTTGCTATCTTGATGCGCTTGAATCCTGACATGTTCAGAAGAAGGGCTTCTGTAAAAGAATTTCGCGAATAAATAAAAAACCATGTACTTGGAAATGAAAAAACTGGGACTCCCCATGATATTTCCACCTAGTACACTCGGCCTTAGTATTTGAACAGAAATTTTGGCCTTGGCCCCTTCCCTGACCAAATACTTTTCGGCCGCATGTTTGGACGCCTCATAAAAATTGCGGTATTCGCTCTGCCCTGTATCCAGATAATTATTGCCCAAAAGGCCGTCCAGTTTACCAATGGAGAATGCAGTACTCACATAGATAAACTTGTATAGATAATCCTTGTATGCCACAAAAATGTCTTGGGTCAATGTCAGATTTTCGGCAAAGATTTCCGTTTTATTACTGGGGTCGGTCGAAAGATTTACAAATCCTGCAGAATGAATAAAATAGTAACGGGTCCCTTTTTGGAGGAATACATCGGGTTGGAGCAAATGCTTTGCTTCAATAACCTCAATTTTTTGGAGAATGGTCTTTTTGTTTCTTTGAACAAAGACCGGGACAGAGATGCTGTTTAGCATATTCATCACCCGGGCATGCGCTGAAACCCGGTTCTTCTTTCTAACGATGACATATATTTTTTCTAGGGATTCTAGCCTGCTTTCAAGTAAGAAAAAGAGTAGTTGAGATCCTAAAGTGCCGGTGGCACCGGTTAAAACGATATGCATCTAACGTGGATTGATTTGTGAAAGCTCTAAAATAAGAAACCCTTGCGTTTTGCAAGGGTTTTCGTTGTATAACAATGGTAATTAAAATTTAATACCTGTAGTATTCGGGTTTAAATGGACCTTCCACCGTAACACCGATATATTCCGCTTGATCTTTCTTAAGTTCAGTAAGTTCGGCTCCTAGTCGGGATAGGTGTAGTTTAGCTACCTTTTCATCCAAGTGTTTCGGCAACATATAGACCTCATTCTTGTATTTGTCTCTATGGTTCCACAGCTCAATTTGTGCCTAGGTCTGGTTCGTGAATGAATTGCTCATCACTAAGCTAGTGTGTCCTGTGGCACAACCTAGGTTTACCAGTCGTCCTTCAGCCAGAATAATAATATCCTTTCCATCCACGGTGTATTTATCAACTTGTGGTTTGATTTCGTCCTTGGTGTTGCCATATTCCCCATTGAGCCAAGCCATATCAATCTCATTATCAAAATGACCTATATTACAGACGATCGCCTTATCCTTCAGCGCTTTAAAATGCTCACCTCTAATAATGTCCTTGTTACCCGTGGTAGTAATAACAATATCAGCATTTCCAATTACGGACTCCAAGCGTTTTACTTCATATCCGTCCATACAGGCCTGCAACGCGCAAATTGGGTCTATTTCAGTAACGGTAACGATCGCACCTGCGCCTCTAAATGAAGCGGCCGTACCTTTTCCTACGTCTCCATAGCCTGCAACAACCACCCGTTTTCCGGCCAACATGGTATCCGTTGCTCTTCGAATGGCATCCACTGCACTTTCCTTGCAACCATATTTGTTGTCAAACTTGGATTTGGTAACGGAATCGTTCACGTTGATGGCAGGTATGGGCAATGTACCATTTTTAACCCGCTCATATAATCTATGCACCCCAGTGGTGGTTTCCTCGGACAGCCCCTTGATGGCAGACGCTAACTCGGGATATTGGTCCAGCACCATATTGGTCAGGTCGCCCCCATCGTCAAGTATCATATTCAAAGGTTCTCTGTCTTCTCCGAAGAAAAGGGTCTGTTCAATACACCAATCAAATTCCTCTTCGGTCATGCCCTTCCAGGCGTAAACGGGAATTCCGGCGGCGGCGATTGCAGCGGCAGCGTGATCTTGGGTTGAAAAAATATTACAAGAACTCCATGTGACCTCGGCTCCCAAGGCTACCAAAGTTTCTATCAATACCGCAGTTTGAATGGTCATGTGCAAGCATCCTGCAATACGCGCTCCCTTAAGGGGCTGTTCATCATGGTATTCATCCCGAAGGGCCATCAGCCCGGGCATCTCTGCCTCGGCCAGTTCAATTTCTTTACGGCCCCAGTCAGCAAGTGAAATATCCTTTACTTTGTAAGGAACATAGGGAATTGTTTTTGTGCTCATAGGTTTATTACTTTTTGTAGCTTCGTCTTTCAGGGTGCAAAGATACAAATAGTTAAACTCTTATTCATGCCCATTTACAAAAGCATAATGGTTTCCGCCCACACCCAGGTTTATCTTTGGAAAGTTACCGAGGCGGAAAAGGATTTGGCGAAGGGAATTGAGCTGACCGACCCCTGTCACCAAAGGATGCAGGCCATGAAATCTGAACTGCATCGAAGAGCATTTCTTAGCATTAGGCATTTGTTGGGTAAGGCGGGTTATGAGGATAAAGACCTTTACTACAATGATTTTGGAAAGCCCCATTTAAGGGATGGCAACCATGTTTCCATTACCCATTCCAACCATTTTACAGGCATAATTATTGGAAGAAAGGAAGAAGTTGGGATTGATATCGAAAGGCAACGCGAGAAAATTCTGCGAATTGCACATAAGTTTACACCATTGCATGAATATCGGACTTTGGCGAATACCGAGGCCATTATCCGAAAATTGACCGTAGTCTGGGGCGCGAAGGAGTCTCTCTATAAAATTTATGGTCAACCCGGCTTGAGTTTTCTAAAACATATCGATGTTTCTGATTTTACCTTTGAGACGTCCAACACGAAGGCACAGATAAGATATCATGGTCAACAATCGGAATATCATGTGGATTTTTTGGAGTTTGAAGGATTTACCTGCGTCTATGCCCAACGCGAAGGATAACTTCAAACATTCTCTTTTTGTAGTTTTATGGCGTAACAAGGAAGAATAGCACATGGAAATATCAGTTGAACTGACCCTGACACCCTTGCAGGATGACTTTGAACCTGCGATCATCCATTTCATAAAAAAACTTCGGGCTTCCGGACTAACTGTTTTGGAGAATCCTCTCAGCACCCAAGTTTATGGTGAATACCATCAGGTTATGACCGTATTACAATCTGAAATCAAAGAAACTTTTGAGAATTTGGAGCATGTAGTGCTACAAATGAAAGTAGTTAAATCTGACCGAAGCAACTATGCGCCCCATTTTTGAGTGGTTGTTCGCCCAATATCAAGGTATTCCCATACACTTGGTAGTACTTGAAATTATTGGGGTCTTCTTTGGTTTTTTAAGTGTATGGTTTTCCAAAAGGGAAAATATCTTGGTTTATCCGACCGGAATTATCAGCACCGCAATTTTTGTTTATATACTTTTCGTATACAGCTTATTGGGAGATATGCTTATAAACGGATATTATTTTGCCATGAGCATTTACGGCTGGTGGGTTTGGACAAGAAAAGTGGACGCCACGCATTTTATTCCCATTACTGAAATGGATGAATCGGACAAAAAATGGTCAATCGTATTGTTTTTCTCCACCCTTGTCTTTGTCTTTGCAGTCTATGTGCTGTTTAGAAAGTTCGATTCCTGGACGGCATATATCGATACCCTGACCACTGCGATTTTTTTTGTGGGAATGTGGTTAATGGCTAAAAAGAAATTGGAGAATTGGACTTTTTGGATTATTGGCGATATTATCTCTGTGCCTTTATATTTATATAAAGGATTGGTGTTTTCCTCTTTTCAATATTTTTTGTTTACCATTATTGCCATTTATGGCTATCTCTCATGGAAAAAAAGCTTGGGCAGGAGCCCTCAGACCTTATTAAGGTAGTTCTTTTTGGACCGGAGTCCACGGGAAAGACCACGCTCTCAAAAAAGTTGGCTGAGCATTACCGGACCCAATGGGTCCCAGAGTATGCGCGTGAGTATTTGCAGGACAAGTGGAATAAAGAACAAAAAGCCTGTGAGCCCAAAGACCTTTTGCCCATAGCCTATGGCCAAATGGAGTTGGAGAACGCATTGGCCAAAAAAGCCAATAAAATACTTATTTGCGATACAGATTTGTTGGAGACAAAAGTCTACTCCGAAGCCTACTATTTGGGGTATTGCGATCCTCTTTTGGAAGAATATGCACTTAAAAACACGTATGATTTATATCTACTTACCTACATTGACGTTCCTTGGGTAAAGGACGACCTGCGCGACAAGCCAGAGGAGCGCGAGAGAATGTTTGCGTATTTCAATGAAACTTTAAAGAAATACCATAGGAATTTTGTTACTTTAAAGGGAGATAAACAAAAACGTTTCGCAACCGCTGTGGAACACCTGGATAAACTGCTTGCCCCATGATTGAATTTAGTCAAGAAGACCTAAAACAACTTGAAGAAAAAGGAATTTCAAAAGAAAAAGTTTTAGCACAAATCGAGACCTTCAAAGAGGGAATACCGTACATAAAACTCAAAAAAGCAGCAGTGGTCGGGGCTGGGATCCTTCGTTTTTCTGAAAGGGAAACGCAAGAGCTGATAGTGTATTTTGAAAAGGCTTCCCAAAACCTTGATCTTTTAAAATTCGTTCCCGCCTCAGGCGCGGCATCCAGAATGTTCAAAGCGATGTTCAATTTTTTGGACACTTACAACCCTTCCGATGAATCCTTGGATGACTATTTTGATAGAAACGGGGATAAAGCTGTAAAACAGTTTTTAGAAGAAAAGGAGCGTTTTCCCTTTTACACCTTGCTCATGCAACGAATTTCGGATAAGGCAGCTGATAAAAATGAAGAGGCTTATCTTTTTGTCAAAGAAATGTTAGTGGATGAAGGTTTGAATTATGGATTCTATCCTAAGGGTCTTTTGCCTTTTCATAAATATGGCGAAGCATCGGCCACCCCTTTTGAAGAACATTTGAAAGAAGCTGCTTTCTATGCGAAGACCCATGGGCAAGCAAATTTGCATTTTACCATATCCGTTCAACATAATGAGATGTTCGGGGAAGCGTACAAAAAATCCGGACCAAAGGTCTCGGGCACAACACAGACCGTTTTTTCTGTCTCGTACTCCAACCAAAAACCCGCTACGGATACCATTGCCGTTGATTTGGAAAATAATCCATTCAAGAAAGAGGATGGCTCCATCCTTTTCAGACCTGGAGGACATGGTGCACTTATCGAAAACTTAAATGAACAGGATGCGGACGTTATCTTCATCAAGAACATAGATAATGTCGTTGTGGATAAGAATCTGGAGGCCATTGGGAACAGCAAAAAAATGTTGGCAGGGGTTTTACTTCGGATACAGTCCAAAGCCTTTGAATATGCTGGTTATTTGGAAATTGGAGAAATCACGGATGCAAAACTCCAGGAAATCCAAAGCTTTCTGGAAAATGAAATGAACAGCCTGTTTTCCGAGGCATATCATGCATTGGGTCTTGAAGAGAAAATTACGGCGATAAAGAAAAAACTCAACAGACCCATACGGGTTTGTGGTATGGTCAAAAATGAGAGAGAGCCCGGAGGTGGCCCCTTCTGGATCGAGGACCAAGCTGGAAATATTTCGCTTCAAATTGTTGAATCTGCGCAAATCGATATGTCCAGTTCGGAACAAGCAGGATTGGTGCAAAATGCAACCCATTTCAATCCTGTGGACATTGTCTGCGGAATACGAGACCACAAAGGAAAAAAGTATGATCTTTTAGAGTTTGTGGACCATAAACAAGGTTTTATCACAAGAAAGACCCAGGCAGGAAAAGAATTGAAAGCATTGGAACTCCCCGGACTTTGGAATGGAGGTATGGCATTTTGGAATACGCTCTTTGTAGAAGTTCCTTTGGTGACCTTCAATCCGGTTAAAACAGTGAACGACTTGCTAAAACCAACACATCAAGCCTGATTTTTAAAGAAAAACAGGTAGAATCTTCTTCCCACAGGTTTTTTTTACTTATAAATGTCAAAAATCTGTTAAAAACCCAAATCGGGGTGACCTGTGCCAAAAACAGGGGTCTTATATTATAAATAAGAAGTATTGTATGTGGTTTATCGGAATTACAACGTTTTTAGTGCTTTTGAACATTGTTCTGTTGGGTCTGCTTTTCCGGGCCCATAGCAATCTAAAAAAGCAGATGATATAAGTATACCAGATGCTAGCATCTGGTCATTTTGGTTGGTTGATTTGTTTTAAGGTCGCACGAGTTGCGACCTTTTTTGTGACCTATCGGATATACATGTGTCCCATATAAAAGAAACAAAAAAATGATAGTGTATAAAGCAGTTTTTGTATTGAGCATCTTGGTTCTGGCCGTATCCATCTTTTTTCTGGTATCCTATTTGAAGCGTGAAGACAAATACAAAAACAAGGAGCAATAGGCATAATGCTGTGCAAACACTAACCACGTGTTGTCCATAGCGACCAGTATCTTTTTTGATATTGGTACTTGAGAAGGCTGCAAATGCAGCCTTCTTTTTGTAGAAAAAATACACAAACTTGTGTCTGGGGCTACAGTATTACACACTTTAAGAAATCTCAAAGAATATCTAATAATTTAATTTTCAGTAAGTTATAAAAAAATACTTTTCAACTTTTTGCTGGCACTAAATTTTCATTTTACTCAACAAGTATAATTTAAAAAGCATATCATGAAAAAATTGATTTTAGCAGCAGCATTAGTATGTATAGGATTTGCAACGACCGCACAGGAAGTGACAACTGAAGTTCAAAATGAAGACGTGACCCTTACGACCACGGACCAGGATTTTCAGGAAATCAGTGTAACAGACCTTCCAGAGGCGGTTTCTGCAGCTGTATCCAAGGATTACCCCACTGCCAGTATAGACAAAGCCTACAAAAATTCCTCTGACCAATACAAGTTGGACCTATCCCTTGAGGATGGTACTTCGGGTACGGTATATGCCGACGCGGAGGGCAATTGGCTGGAGCTATAGCAAATCCTACACAAGTTTTGATTAATCGTGTTAGGTTAGTTTGGTTAGGAAGAGGTTCGGTTTGGCGGGCCTCTTCTCTTTTTGTGATAATTTTACCAGCACAATATCATCCAATACAGATAGGGCGCCGTATATTAGGTACGAGATATGCCCAAAATCTTAATTCTTGAAGACGATGCTGCCTTCGGTCAAATGCTATCCCGCTTTTTGACCAAGCAGAATTTTGCAATCACCACCAGCACTACTTTAAAAGAAGCCGTTTCACAAGCTAAGCAAACTTTTTTTGATATTGTTTTATCGGATGTAAGACTGCCTGAAGGCGACGGGGTCCATTTTCTTTCCTTGATAAAACAAGAATCCCCGGGCACCCAAGTTATCATGATGACAGGATATGCCGAAGTGCAAAATGCCGTAAGGGCAATGAAGAAAGGAGCTTTTGATTACATTTCCAAGCCTTTTACCCCTGACGAGATTCTCAGAATTATACACGAAGCGCTTAAAATCAAGAAAGATCAAAAGGGAACGGGGGATATAAAGTCTTCCATGCAAACGGCCAACGTCTCGAAAACGGTTGTGGGACAAAGTGATAGTTCAAAACAACTGGAACATTATGTGAAGTTAGTAGCGCCAACCCACATGTCCGTTTTACTGAAAGGTGCCAGTGGTACGGGTAAGGAAGTAACGGCAAGGGCAATCCACAATGCCAGCCCAAGAAAGAGTAAAAAGTTTATTGCTGTTGACTGTGGAGCGATACCGAAGGACATAGCAGCGAGCGAGTTTTTTGGGCATCTCAAAGGAAGTTTCACCGGTGCCATTGAAGATAAAATAGGGCATTTTGAGGCAGCGAACGGGGGTACTCTTTTCTTGGATGAAATCGGGAACCTGTCTTACGAAAACCAGGTGCAACTATTACGTGCGCTACAGGAACGCCGTATAAAGCGCGTTGGCAGTACCCAAGAACTGTTTGTGGACGTCCGGATTATATCGGCCACCAATGAAGATTTGGAAAAAGCGGTTAATGATGGCAGATTCCGGGAAGATTTATATCATCGATTGAACGAATTTTCAATCTCATTGCCCTCCTTGCACGAAAGAGGAGATGACCTGATATTGTTCGCCGAGTCCTTTTTACAGAGTGCCAATCAAGAAATTGGACGAGAGGTAAGTGGGATATCGGAAAGAGCCAAATGGGCACTACTGAACTACCCATGGCCCGGAAATTTGAGGGAGCTGAAGAACGTCATAAAAAGGGCACTTTTGTTCACAGAGGGAAATATCTTGGAACTTGAGGCGCTGCCGGAACATGTTAAAAATACGAATGTTGAAAATGCCGAAGTTGACTTTTCGAAATCCACATACGAGAAAGAACGAATTCTAAAAGCGCTGAAGCGAACCAATTTTAATAAAAGTAAAGCTGCCAAGTTGTTGCAGATAACAAGAAAGACACTGTACAACAAAATCAATCAATATCAACTGGATGTTTAGTCAAATATTCGGAAATGGCCATTTTTAATTTGGGTATAAGGTTTTTAAGTGTTTGATACTCTTTTTCTACACGAGGCCACTGTACGTTTTTCGAAATAACTTCCCAGTTTTCCAAAGTTGGGATTACTTTTTCTATCCGAAGCTGACGAAACATCGGTAACATTTGATGGGATACGGATTCTATTTTTTTAACGTTCCTTTTCCGTATTGCTTGGTCGAGTACGTCTAAATTATGCACAGTGTTCTCCAAAAAAACGGAAAGCACGTTTTTTACCGCCTCCGTGTCTTCTAAAAAGGAAGAAATGGACCTAATATCAAAAAGTGGTTGCGATAACCCTTCTATTTCTGTTTTGGAAGTATTGGGATATCCGCTTTTTTCAGAAGCTAAAATAGAATACAGGGTTTGCAGTAAGACTGTGGGGGAGAAGGGCTTTTGGAGTACTTCTGAGAAACCTGCTTTCAAATATTCGGTCTTATCAATAGGGCTCTGCCCGGTCATCGCTATTACAGGTTGGCCCCTATAATGTCCGTAATCTTTGGTTCTCAGCCTACGCACTACATCGAACCCATCAACCTTTGGCATATTTATATCAGTGAGGACCAGATTATAATTTAAGTGCGGCACCTTTTCCAAATCCTCGAATTTTGTAAAACCGGAAGCTTTTATGTGGTGCACATTACAAATCTCCAAAACCAGTTTTAAAAAGCTGGTATCGTCATCTAAAACTAGAAGTGAAACAGGCTGTTGTTCCTCAATGGTTTCATTTTCAGAATAAGATGCTATCATTTTGCCAAAAACCAAGGGAAAGGAAATGGTAAAAGTACTTCCCACATTTTCCATACTTTCCAGCTCAAGATACCCGCCGAGCAGGCCACACAACTTTTTGGCAATGGTCAACCCCAGCCCATAACCGCCATACGTATGTTGGATGGAAGTATCTGCTTGGGTAAACTCTTTAAAAATTAGGATTTGTTTTTCTTTTTTGATACCGATACCGCTGTCTTTCACCCTTATTTTTAAATAAGGGCCGGCTACCGTTTGACTAACAGTTGCATCCACTGCTACAAATCCTTTTTCGGTGTATTTGAAGGCATTGCCAATCAAATTGTTCAATATTTGACTTAAGCGGATTGGGTCGCTTACGATGGGAGTTTGCAGTTCTGAAGCTATGGCACAAGAAAATGACAGCTCTTTTTTGTTTTGAACATCTTTGTACTGGGATGTCAGTGAGTTCATCAATTTAGGGAGGGAAAAAGCCTTTTTTTCAAGGGACAACTTTCCGGCTTCTAATCTGGAAAAATCCAAAAGATCACTTACAAGAGTATCGATATAAGCCGTTGCAGACCTAATGTTTTGAACATAACCCGATGACTTGTCCTTAATAAGTTTCTGCTCCAAAAGCTCCGTGTAGCCGCGTATGGTTCCTAACGGCGATTTTAAATCGTGGCTTACTGTGGATATTAATTGTTCCCTACTTTTTAAAAGGGACTCGGAATATGATTTTTCTGATTCCAACTGCTCCCTGTATCGCTGTACTCTCAGAAAATCTTTAGATACCAAGATAGTGAACAAAATGACCATGACTATGCCCAAGATAGCTGCCATACCACCAAAACGGATACTGCGCTCAATCATTTTCTGTTTCTGAAAACCCTCAAATTCGGCATTGGCGTTGATTTCCAATTGAAGTCTTGCAAGGATACTGCGCAACTTTCTGGAAAGCTCCATGTCCGTCCTGTAGATATCCAGTTCTTTCTGTATCAGGGACTGTTTCAATTGTGCATTTTCTTTTTTGGAACGGGTTAGGAGGGTCTTGGAAAGTGCTAAAAGGGAATCAACATTTAAAGTTTTTTCTGAGGAATTAGGATCTTTTGGAATATTTTTATTCAACAGCGCCACATATTCGTTTATGGATTTTTTGGCTGCTGATGGCAGTTCATCAAAGTTAGCCACTAGGTTTTCAGGAGTGATACGACCCATATCAACCTCCATTTTCTGGATGGTGTTCAAAAGCGAATCGATCGGGGCGTATTGTGCCGTCTTAAGCCTTATTTTTCGAAGTTCAGCAGTGTTGTAAGCTTTCTCTTTTAGAAGTTGTTCTACCGTATCAAGCCTTTGGCTTTGTTGTTTATCTTCAGCTAAAACCTTAAGGGAATCGACCACTAAAATGATTGAATCCACCTTTTTCGCATATTTTTTTAGAGTATTGGACCTTCGGGTTTGGAGCGCAAGCTTGGAAAGATTTTCAGCTTCGTGAAGTTCAGTAAGCAGAAGATTGGTCTGAAGCAGTTTTTGATTGTCTTTGGAACTGCTCTGAATTTCATTGTAGGCCAAGAATTCCGAATAAATAAGATATCCTGCCAAGAGCGCTAAAATACCTAGCACTAAATAGCTGGTCATAATTTTTAACGTGAACTGTTTCTTGGATTTGGGGCGCATACCTATTAGATATACGCAAGCGTGGCACGTTTGGAATATACCGCTATGTTAATTAACGTATTTTTTTGTTATGAAAAATGGGAGTGGGGTATTACATTTGCACCCATCTCAAAGGGGTGCTTTTTTTAGAAAGGCTGAGATTATACCCAATGAACCTGGGCGGGTAATGCCGCCAAGGGACGGCCGAGCAACGAAGGTCTTATTGACCTTTGGGGTGAGGAGCGAGACGGTGCGCTGGCCAAACTATAAGACGTTTCGCTTTAATACATTAAGTTTAACCAGAATAATAGCCCCTTTTATTCGTAACCTTTTTACGAATGAAACTACTATGTTCTAATTATCATGGAAAGACCACTAAATGGATAAGTGGTTTAATGCGACGATTAAAAAGCAATAAGAGGTATTGCAGTAAAACTACATTTACAACATGGGCCATGTGCAGCCTAGCGATTGTTTCGCTGAATGCGCAAAATCAACAACAAGATTCGGTACAGGGAAAAAAAATTGACTTGGATGAAGTGGTTGTATCCGCTTCACGAGCTAATGACAAAATTCCAGTGACCTATGCCCAACTTGAAAAAAAGGATATTCAACGCGTTAACCTGGGTCAGGATATTCCTGTTTTACTGAACTTTTTGCCCTCAGTTGTGGCCACCACTTTTGATGGGACAGGGGTCGGCCCAACAGATTATCGTATTCGGGGTGCCGATAACTCAAGAATCAATGTTACCATCAATGGGATTCCTTACAATGATGCTGATAGTCAAACTACTTTCTTTGTAAACCTTCAGGATTTTGCTTCCTCTGTGGAGAACATTCAGGTACAGCGAGGTGTGGGCACTTCTACCAATGGAGCTGGAGCTTTTGGGGCAAGTGTAAATATTCTCACGGATAATGTCAATGAAGATGCCTTTGGGCAGATTTCGAGCAGTATCGGAAGTTTTGGAACCTTTAAAAATACAGTGAGATTTGGGACGGGTCTTTTGGAAGACCACTTCGCTTTTTCAGGACGACTTTCCAAGATAGATTCCGACGGCTATGTCGATAGGGCCTTTTCTGATCTGCGTTCCTATTTTTTGGATGGGGTCTATACGGATGAAAACACGCTGATAAAAGCGGTGGTGTTTGGAGGTGAGGAAATTACCGGACTCTCGTTCTTTGGATTGAACGAGGCCGGATTGGAAGCCGATAGGACCTTCAACAACGATGGACTCTTTTTGGATGCCGACGGAAACACCCAGTTCTACGACCGTCAGACCGATAATTATAAACAAGACCATTTCCAGCTGCATATAACGCAGCAGTTTGATGAAAATTGGACCGGGAACGTGTCATTGCACTACACGAACAGTAGAGGTTTTTTTGAGCAATATTTGGAGTCGGACCCAAGTTTTTTCAATCCTGATCTAAGCTTTTACGGACTGCCTACATTTGAATCGGGTGGTGAAACAATTGAACGTGCAGATTTAACGACCAGGAGACACCTCAATAGTGATTTTTATGGAACGGTGTTCAGCGTGTTGTACACGAACAATACACTGAATGCTACTTTCGGCGGGGCATGGAATCGTTACGATGGTGAACAGTTTGGTGAGGTAACCGCCTTGCAGTTCGGCCAGTTGCCATCTTTCCCATTCAGATTTTACGACAATGGTACCGATAAAACGGATTTTAATCTGTACGCCAAGGCTACCTTGGAATTGAACGAGCAGTTTTCACTCTTTGGCGACGTTCAAGTGCGAAATATTAACTACGAGGCTTCAGGAGACTATTTTACTTTCGATGGTATCGAAGTATTGGAGGTTGATGAGCAGTACACCTTTTTCAATCCAAAAGCGGGAATCACCTACCAACCCAATAATCGGAATAGTATTTATTTTTCTTATGCAAGAGCCAATCGCGAGCCGGCAAGGGTAGATTTTGAAACGGGTTCGCCAGAATCAGAGAGTGTAAATGATTTTGAGCTGGGGTGGCGATATGTGTCACCAAACTTTCAATTGAATACCAATGTATATTATTTAGATTTTGAAAATCAGCTGGTATTGACCGGGGAGCGGGATAATGTAGGATTTCCAATACGGACGAATAGTGGGCAAAGCTATCGATTGGGATTGGAAGTGGATGCCAACATCAACTGGGGCAAATTTACAATCCGTCCCAACTTTGCGATAAGTTCCAATAAAAATATAGACTTTTTGGTAGAAGATGGCAACGGAGGTTTTACCAATCTCGGGAATACCAACATCTCTTTTTCGCCAGATGTGGTGGCCGGAAACGTAATAACTTACCGTATTTCAGATACCTTTAATGCCAGTCTGTTCTCCAAGTATGTGGGAGAGCAGTTTTTAACGAACCAAGACACTAACCCCTTGGATAGCTATTTCCTAAACGACATCAATTTACAATATTCCATTCCTGGAATTTCGATTTTAAAATCGCTAGTAATCACAGCACAATTGAACAATATTTTTGATGTGGAATACGAAAACAACGGCTATGTTTCCTTTGGAGAATCGTTTTTCTTTCCCCAAGCGGGAACCAACTTTTTGGTAGGAGCAACCTTGAATTTTTGACCTATGAAAACTTTTAAATTGGCATTGGACTGGACACCGAATATCAATCACATCGGGTTCTTTATTGCAGATGAATTGGGATATTACAGGGGAGCAGGCCTTAAGGTCGAACTTCTGAATCCGCAAGAAGATAATTACACCACCACTCCAGCAAAAAAGGTCGAACTGGGCAAAGCGGACATGTCGCTTTGCCCTTTCGAAAGTATTTTGAGCTATCGTACCAAAAGCCGGACGTTTGATGCGGTGGCGATAGCCGCGATATTTCAAGAAGATTTGAGCGGTATTGCGGTGCTGGCAGAGTCTGCGTTGAAACGCCCCAAAGATTTGGACGGGAAAACGTATGCTTCCTACAAAGCCAGATATGAGGACGAAATTGTTCGGCAAATGGTTATCAATGATGGTGGGAGAGGGGAACTGGACCTGGTGTACCCCGAAAAATTGGGAATTTGGGCCACCTTACTGTCCAAAAAGTACGATGCAACTTGGATCTTTAGGAACTGGGAAGGTGTTCAAGCCGAAGATAAAGACGTTCCATTACGCACGTTTCAACTGTCTGATTATGGTATTCCTTATGGGTATTCTCCGGTAATTATGGCTTCCAAATCCGCGGTGGACCTCGAAAAGGAGGACTATGCCGTTTTTCTCCGTACCACAAGAAAAGGATTCTTATATGCCAGGGAAAACCCGGAAGATGCCATAAACATTTTAAAACCCCATGTTCCAGAGAGTGATGGAGATATCGACTTACTAAAAAGCCAAAAACAAAGTATTCCTGCGTATGGGACTGACGAAAATTGGGGTAAAATGGAGAAAAATCGAGTACATCTGTTTATCGAATGGCTCCATCAAAAAGGTTTAGAGACAGCACCTTTGGTTTTCGAGGATTTGGTGTACGATGGATTGCTTCCATAAATAGTTGCCGGTCATTTTTGTTTTAGGAGCATGAAGTTTGGCTGCTATAAATGAGGTCCTTATTTCATCTGAATTCAATACCTTCAGAAGGTATTTCTAGGATTTATGGAAAAAAAGTCGACCCGTTGGGGCATTATTGGTTGTGGTAGTGTAACAGAAAGGAAAAGTGTTCCGGCGTACCAACAAACGGAGGGTTTTGAAGTTTTGATGGTTATGGGCAGGAAACCCGAAAAAGTGGAAGACTACGCCTTACGCCATCACATACCCCAATGGACAACGAATGCTGAACATCTCATTGAAAACCCGGATATTGATGCTGTTTACATCGCAACCCCACCGGATTCGCATAAGTTGTACGCACTGCTTGTGGCAAAAGCAGGAAAGGCGTGTTGTTTAGAGAAGCCCATGGCAACCAATTATCAGGAAAGTGTAGAGATATTCAAGGCATTTCAAGAAAGAAACTTACCGTTGTTCATCGCATATTACCGAAGGTCGTTGCCACGGTTTCTCAAAGTTAAGGAATGGCTGGAAGCCGGTTGTATCGGTACGGTAAGGCATATTCATTGGATTAAGACAAAGCCGCCAAATGCTATGGATTTGAATGGGGAATACAATTGGCGAACCGATGCTGAAGTAGCCCCGGCAGGTTATTTTGACGACTTAGCCAGTCACGGATTGGACTTATTTACTTTTTTGTTGGGTGCTATTGAAAAAGTACAAGGTTTTGCCCGGAACCAAGGCGGATTGTATTCCTCTTTTGATTCGATTACGGCTTCCTGGGTCCATAAAAAGGGTATAACCGGAACGGGAAGCTGGAACTTTCTGACCCATCATCGAGAGGATAGTGTTGAAATCTTTGGTTCAGACGGAAAGATCACCTTTTCCGTTTTGGATGAAGCCCCCATTGTTTTGGAAAATCCATCTGGAAAAGAAATTTTGGAAATACCTCACCCCAAGCATGTCCAAAAGTATCACGTTGAAAATATTAGAAAGCATTTGGTAGGTGATGGCATACACCCTTCCTTAGGGAAATCCGGTTTACATACCAGCTGGGTAATGGATGCTATTTTGGGGAAGCTTTAGTCCGCTTTACCAAAGCTGGTGCACATGTGGTTTAATATGCTGTTGATAAACAGCTTGGACAGCCTTATGTTGTTCATCACTTAGGCGCGGAATTTCAATGGACTTAAGGTTTGAATGCAGATGCTGTTGTTTAGAAGCACCAGGGATAATACAGCTTACCTCAGAAAAATCCAATATCCACCTCAGGGCAAATGGGGCTATGTTATGCTGATTTGGAAATATTTCCTTTAACATTTCAACGGCATCGAGCCCCAAATCATAGGGTACTCCAGAAAATGTTTCACCTTTATCGAATGCCTCTCCATTCCTATTAAAAAAGCGGTGGTCGTCTTTCTCAAAAACTGAAGTTCTCGAAAACGTTCCGGTCAACAGTCCACTGGCCAAAGGCACCCGCACAATAACCCCAATATTTCTTTTTTGGGCCTCTCGAAAGAAAAGTTCAGCGGGGCGTTGTCGGAACATGTTAAAAATGATTTGTACGGTGGAGACATTTGGATATTCGATACCCTTTAGGGCCTCCTCCACTTTTTCAACACTAATGCCAAGGTTCTTTATCTTACCTTCATCTTTTAACTTATCAAATAGTTCAAAAATCTCAGGTCTATAATATACCTCAGTAGGAGGACAATGCAACTGGATGAGGTCTAGGTAATCCAGGCCGGTATTGCGGAGGCTTTCTTCAACAAACTTCCTTAGGACTTTTGGCGTATAGCCCTCATTGCAATGTGGGTTTATTTGCCTACCACATTTTGTGGCAACAAATACTTCTTCCGTTCTTGATTTTGCTACTCGGCCCACAGCCGCTTCACTTGCACCAGCCTCATATACGTCTGCTGTATCTATAAAATTAACACCGGAGTCAATGGCCTCATTTATGATTTTGTCCGCTAAGTTCTTATCAAATCCAGAACCCCATTTGCCTCCAACTTGCCAGCTACCCAAGGATATTTCGGATACGTTTAGGCCGGTATTGCCCAATTTTCTATAATTCATTTATACTATTAATTTGAGATGGTAACGATACTCCCACTTTGGGTAGCCCGATAAAAAAGAAGATCAAAGTAGCGAGCACCGTCGTCGGGACGATTTAGCAGCTGTCCGGTAAACAAGCTGTAAACCAAATCATCACAAGGACAGACCACATTTTGCCCCTCTATCTCCATGGTTGAGCAGGCGCTGGGTGTTTGATTGGGGCAACTGGCTTCGAAAGCCAAAAAAGTGTCCAAGCTCGATCTCATAACAAAAGCCCCTCGGATGCCAACACCCGCATTACCCACATAAACAGGATTACCTATGGTATTTAAATTATTGTAGAGAGGAAGATTTAGGTTGAGATCAAACCTAAATGGTACTTCCTGTAAGAATGGATTTCTATCTTCGGTACCACTGTCACAAGCGAGAAAAAAGAGGGTAAGGGCCAAAACCCAGAAGTGTTTCATAGCGTCAGTTGCAAAGCATTATTTGGAACAAATTTGAGCAAAAATTACCTATCTTTGCGTTAAATCCTCGCAAAAACTGTGCAGTGCACGGGGAAAGTTGAGGATTTTTTGTATTAGAAAAAGATAAAGCACATTGGGAAAGTTAGTATTACTTTCTCCAGTGTTCTTTTGCATAAAATAACACGCAGATGAGTAAAGTATCATACTACACAGCAGAAGGACTTAAAAAATTACGGGAAGAACTAAACCTTCTTAAAGATGTTGAGAGACCCAAAGCTTCGCAGGCCATTGCCGAGGCTCGGGATAAAGGCGACTTATCGGAAAACGCAGAATATGACGCCGCTAAAGAAGCTCAGGGACTACTTGAAATGAAAATATCAAAGATGGAGGAAACCTTGGCCAACGCTCGATTGATTGACGAATCCCAACTGGATACTTCTAAGGTTTTGGTTTTGTCCACAGTAAAATTAAAGAATCAAACCAATGGGATGGAAATGAAATATACACTTGTGGCCGAAAGTGAGGCTGATTTAAAGGCGGGCAAGATTTCGGTAACTTCCCCAATTGGCAAAGGTCTTCTGGGAAAATCCGTAGGGGATGTTGCAGAGATAACGGTTCCCAACGGCACTTTAAAATTCGATGTTCTGGAGATTACCCGAAACTAGGTGTTTGAAAAGTGTATCTTTAGTTTGAGTAATTGGTAAAACCTAATATAGCCTACCCATGTCCAGTATCTTTACAAAAATTATAAATGGAGCTATTCCCTGTTATAAAATAGCAGAAGACGAACATAATTTTGCATTTTTGGACATCAATCCCAATTCAGAAGGCCACACGCTCTGCGTTCCTAAAAAAGAAGTTGACAAAATATGGGATTTGGAGGCAGAAGACTATACAAACTTGATGACATTTTCCCGAAAAGTGGCCCGGGCCATCGAAGCGGCCATCCCTTGTGAACGCGTTGCTATGTCGGTCATTGGTTTGGAAGTTCCTCATGTGCACGTGCATTTGATTCCATTGCAAAGTATGAAGAACGCCACTTTTCAATTCAAGGTCTCGCTAGAGGCAAAGGATTTCGAAGCTATCGCTGCAAGAATCAAGCAAAGCTTTTAAACAAGCTCCTCTAAATAAACATAAACCAAAGCAGCAATAATTCCCAGGACCAAAATTAGAAGAATAAAAAAAAGAGTGGTAAATCGAACCGAGGGTTTGTCCGGTTTTACCAATTTGTTGTAGTAATCAAAAACACGCTCAATATCGGTGGTCCAGTTTACTGGATAGATAACAGAATGACATTTTTTGCATTTGATTTCGTGCGTTACTTGATCGGTTGTCCTATGAAAAAACGGATTGTAGGTATGCTTTTGGTAAAAAGTAATCTTTAGCTCCTGATTGTAGCATTCCGGGCAGTTGTTGGTTATTTCTGCATCCTTGATCACAATTTTACGTGTTCTGGCCATAATCTGGATTATGCACTTGCATTTGCCTTTAGGGAAATTTGCATGATTGTTCCCTCTTTACTTGACGAAAGTACTTTAATTTTTCCTTTGTGATATTCTTCCACAATTCTTTTTACCAAGGACAGCCCTAAACCCCATCCTCTTTTTTTGGAAGTCACCCCAGGGTTAAAAATGTTCTGGAAATCACTTTTGGGAATACCATGACCCGTATCGGTCACCAAAATATTGACATTTTGTCCTTTGCCATCGATTTCAATACGGATATTCCCTTTCCCCTTCATGGCATCAATCCCGTTCTTTACCAAGTTCTCAATGCTCCAATTGTACAAAGGGGGATTCAATAGTACTGGAAATTCCGAGATGTTCGAACTAAAGGAAAAATGGATAAGTTTTGAGCTTCGACGCTTTAAATATTCATACGCCTTTTCGGTTTCAGATACGATATCGTGGATTTCCAGATTCGGGGTGGAGCCTATTTTGGAGAAACGTTCTGTTATGGTCTGGAGTCTTGAAATATCCTTGGCTATTTCCTTGGTAACGTCCGGATTAATTTGCTCGGATTTCAACAATTCGTTCCAGCCCAATAAAGAAGTTAAGGGCGTACCAATTTGATGCGCCGTCTCCTTGGCCATTCCTGCCCAAAGTTTATTTTGCTCCGAAGCTTTGTTCGTTTTAAAGAAAAAGAAGATAACGGTGCCAAATAAAAAGATGATCAAAAGAAGGGCAAGCGGGTAGTACTTCAATTTATTGAGCACCTCCGAGTTCCCGTAGTACAAGGTCTCCAACAGTTCACCTTCCTGAATTATTTGTATAGGTTGGTTCTCTTTTTGGTATTGCTTGATTTTTTTCTGTACATAAACAGAATCTTGGGCTTTCTCTTCGGGAATATTATGGGTTTTGATAGTCCCCTCTTCATTGACCAATATCATGGGAGTTGAGGTATTGTTTCCCATCACCTTTAATGTGAGGTTTCCCAATTCCTGATCTACCGAGGACTGTATCAGTTCCAACTGTGCGGTAGCCCATATCTCCATTTTCAATCGCTCTTCTTCCTTGAATTTTTTAAAAAAACTATTGGTGTTCCAAAGAATGAGGCTCACGATCACAAACGCGGAGACAAGCAAAGTAATGTTGGAAGCTTTTCGTTTGGGGTTAAAGTTCATTTGTGGCCTTATTGACATTAAAGATAGCGGAAAATGTAAAAATAGTGTTGATACTTCCCCTTGGGAATTCCAATTTAATGAACGGGGTTTTTGTACATTTGACGCACGTTAAAAAGCTAATGATATGGAAGTTCAGGGAAGAATCAAAATGATAGATGAAACCAAAACCTACGGCAATAATGGTTTCAGAAAGCGCGAAGTTGTGGTAACCACCGAAGAACAATATCCCCAGCATATTTTGGTGGAATTCATTCAAGATAAATGTGATTTGTTGAACAGTTATCAAGTGGGTCAACACGTAAAGGTCAGTATTAACCTCAGGGGTAGGGAATGGGTAAATCCTCAAGGTGAGACCAAATATTTCAATTCCATACAAGGCTGGCGTATTGAAAATCTGGAAGGAGTCGTGGCAGAGGACAATATGCCCCCCGTTCCCCCAATGGAAGCTTTTGAGCCAGCAGACGACCTAAATGAGGACGATCACGATGACCTTCCGTTTTAACGTATTTTGGGTTTCACCAAAATCATAGAAAACTTTTTCAGAAAATTTCTGCCTTCTCCTTTTACCATAGCTGTCCTATTGACGGTTTTGGCTCTTTTCCTGGGCTTTATGTTCACCAGCGATGGTTCAGTGGCCCATAGGATAGGAACCCTGTTATCTTACTGGGAAAATGGTATCTGGAACAATGGTCTGTTGGTATTTGCCTACCAAATGATGTTAATTTTAGTCCTAGGTCATGTTCTGGTTTTGAGCAAGCCCATGGAAAGGGTGATCTTATGGATAACCCAATGGGGGAAAAATACCTCAACGGCAGCGGTACTGGTGGCAACTTCTACCATGATGGTCTCTTTCTTCAACTGGGGACTTGGCCTTATTTTTGGCGCAATACTAGCACGAAAAATGGGAGAATATGCCCAAGCGCATCAAATTCCCGTCAATTACCCGCTGATAGGGGCATCGGGATACGTGGGTTTGATGGTATGGCACGGTGGCATCAGTGGTTCAGCACCCCTAAAGGTAGCAGAAGCAGGACATATCCAAGAACTGATGAAAGGAGTGAAAGGAACGTATTTGAATACTCCACTACCGGATTTCATAGCTACCTCCCAGACCATTTTGAGCAGCTGGAATTTAGGATTGTTCACTTTGGTCCTGGTCACTATTGGCTTACTGGTTTATCTCCTTGGGAAAAAGACTGCGTCTTCTTCATTTTATTTAAAGACCTATTCCTTCAATACAAAGGAAAAAAATAAGGTTTCCGGTGCGGAACGCTTAGATTATTCAAAGGGATTGGCCATTTTTTTTGGATTGCTTCTTTTTGCAGCGTTTTTGGTGCAGTACATCGTCCCGCTTCGGCAGCTCAATATCACCCCGAATATGCTCAACTTTTTTATGCTGGCATCGGCTATTGTCCTACACGGTAATTTCAAGCGTTTTTTGGAAGCGGTGCAAGCCGCGATAGGGGATACTGCCGGAATTTTGATCCAATTCCCATTGTACTTTGGCATAATGGGGATCATTACCGGAAGTGGTATGATATATACCATATCAGATTTTTCGGTATCCATAAGCAATGCGACCACTTTACCCATTTTCACTTTTTTCAGTGCGGGATTGGTCAATATTTTTGTGCCGAGCGGGGGCGGTCAATGGGCCATTCAGGGCCCCTTGGTTCTTAAATCGGCCTTGGAGTTGGGAGTGCCTTTGCCAAAGGCGATAATGGCCTTGGCTTATGGAGACCAGATAACGAATATGTTACAGCCTTTTTGGGCACTTCCCCTATTGGGAATCACAAAGTTAAAAGCCAAGGAAATTCTACCTTATACCCTTATTTTTATGGTAGTGGGAGGCCTTATATTCCTTCTCGGACTGCTTATTTTTTAAGGTTTTTTCGTAATTTTACCAAAAGCTTGAATTGGAAAAAGATAAAAAGTCACTTCCCCTTTTCTTTTTGGGGGACAGGTTGCGATTTCCTCCCATTACATCGGCAAATAAGGACGGTCTTTTGGCCGTTGGCGGTGACTTGTCCCCAGAGCGGTTATTGCTTGCCTACAAAAATGGAATCTTTCCCTGGTTTACGGACGATGCCCTGATTTTGTGGTGGAGTCCCGACCCAAGAATGGTATTGTACCCAGAGAAATTGAAGATATCCAAAAGTATGCGTAAAGTGCTGCGAAGCGATCAGTTTACCTTAACTACCAACACATGTTTTGAGGAGGTTTTGGACCACTGTGCCAAAATTGATCGTAAAGGACAAGAAGGCACATGGATAACTCCCAATATGAAGAAAGCGTATAGGGAGTTGTTTACCAAAGGTTTTGTGAAATCGTATGAAGTATGGGAAGGTGATCGTTTAGTAGGGGGTCTTTACGGTGTTGACATGGGACACATATTCTGTGGGGAAAGTATGTTCAGTCTGGTACCTAACGCATCTAAGGTAGCGTTCATTACAATGGTCCTGGAATTACAAAAGGCAAAGTATCAATTAATTGATTGTCAAGTTCACACGGACCATTTAGAGAGTTTGGGTGCCGAGCTTATTCCACGACAGGAATTTCTTCAGGTTTTACAGGGATAATTGCACGGAAGTCATTAAAAAAAGGATGTTCTGTAGTGAATCTGAGGTATAGTTCTCAAATCTATACTCGATTCCGGTTTGGAATTTGAACCCTTTATCTAGCTGCCAACCCAATTGCGTATTCAGCCGTATATCGTATTGGGACGAGCTACCTTGGGCCAAACTCAAAAGTTGTTCCAGACTTCCGATGAAATAGGGCTCCCCGATATTCAATTTCTGGCCTTTCAGCGGAAAGTCCAAGGCAAAACGATATCTAAAGCGATGCGTTGTCCAAATTCTGGTAATGCGCTGTTCTGCCCGTAATCGATGCCCGTAGCGAACCGTCATAGGCCTTGCTTTAAAATTGTACTGCTGTGTAAATCTGAGTTCGTTGGGGCCATCGTCAAAAACATCCCTAAATCGATACTGAATCCCCAAAGCAATACTTTGATTGTCCTTGATGTTGAGTTTTGAAAAATGGGTCAAATCCAATTGACGGCCCCTGAGATTGAAGTCATCTTCTTCCAGGAAAAACGTGCGGTAAGACAAAGAAAAATTATGTGCATAAGTTTGGCTTAGCTTGTAATTGATTGCAAACTGAGGCTGCCAAAAACCTGTAAAATCCTCTTGTGCCCTGGGGGATAAGGCCATAAAAAAACCAATGATGAATGAAACCTTTTTAGTAAAGGACATGGTCGTATTTTGCTACGAAGGATTTTCGCAGTTTTAGAAACTGACCTTTGGCATTGAAAAGTATCTCATATTGTTGATATCCCTTTTCTTTCTTTGCTGCGAAGACCAGTTCATAATTGATATAAGGTAAAATAAGGTTTTGAAATGCCTCTTCCAAGGTCTTCGCTACATCACCATGCTGTAAAGGATATTGTTGTTGGATTTTTTTGATGGTATACTTTTGAAAGTTATCCTTAAAATAGCGGAGTATATTGGTCCAGCTTTCTTCGGGGATATCAACGGATTGAATTTTGAATTCGACATCTTCCAATACGCCTGAATTGTCGAATTCGACGCTGTAGTGCAAACGTCGTTTTTTAAACTTCACCTCAAAGCTTTCCTTATCACCATCAATTTCCTTGTAATAACGTAGTCTTTTGGCATCATGAAGATAAGGCTGCAAATGCATGTGCGCTTGGGCGGGGAGTTCAGTTCGCCGAATCTTGAATTCCATTTCGCGTTTGTCCTGGCCTTGAATACTGTAGCATGACAGACAAAAAAGCAAAAACAAACAACTACACTTCAGTATATCTAAAGCAGCTAACTTCATGGTCGTTTACGATGCCTACAGCTTGCATAAAGGCATACATTACGGTGCTGCCCACAAACTTAAAGCCTCTTTTTTTTAAATCTTTACTAATGGTATCAGAAAGTGGCGTTGTCGCCGGAGCTTGCTTATAGTGTTCCCAAGCATTTCGTATGGGTTTGCCATTCACGAATCCCCAGATGTAATTGCTGAAACTTGCAAACTCCTCCTGAACGTCCATAAAACTCTTGGCGTTGCTGACCGTCGCATTTACCTTCAACTTGTTTCTGATGATTCCTGGATTCGCCAAAAGGGCATCAATTTTATTCTGGTCATAGGTGGCGATTCTTTGATAATCAAAATTATCAAAGGCCAATCTGAAATTCTCTCGTTTTCGAAGTACGGTGATCCAGCTCAGTCCAGCTTGAAAGGTCTCCAGAACCAGAAATTCAAAAAGAAGGGCGTCTTCCAGTACAGGAACACCCCATTCCTTGTCATGGTATTCTTCATAAAGAGGGTCGCCCACACACCAACCACAACGATGTTTGTCCATTTTCCGTTTTGGATAAAGATAGGTGAAAAACAACCTTTTTGTTGAAAACGGCCCCGTCACTTTGTTAACCTTGTAAAAGGATTTTGATATCCGAAGTTCTAAGGTGTAAAACTCTGAATGGTGAAAAGATAAAGTGGCATCCCTAAAGTAATATTGAATGGAAACGTAATGGCTAAAGCCATAGGGATGTAGAGACTTGGGTTAGCCTTTGGATTGGCAATGCGCATGGCTGCGGGAACGGCAATGTACGAAGCACTTGCGGCCAGAATGGCAAAGAGGAACCGATTGCCCACGCTTTCTGTGATGAACTGGCTGAACCACGCTACCAAACATCCATTTATCACGGGTAATCCTAGAGAGAAAAAGAGAGCAAATTTTCCTTTCTTGACAAAATCCCCCAGTTTTTTACCGCTGGTAATGCCCATATCCAATAGGAACACAGCGAGAAAGCCTTTGAATATGTCCGTGGTAAAGGGTTTAATGCCATCGGCCTGTTGTTCATTGGCCAAAAAACCAATGGCAAGACTTCCTAAAATCAGTAGAACACTCCCGTTGGTAAACGAGTGGTGCAATACTTTTCCAAAGTTTGTTGCCCCTTCTTTGTTTTTTCGGAAAAGGGCCATCAAAGAAACCCCTACAATAATGGAAGGTGCCTCCATCAAGGCCATTACGGCAACCATATGTCCACCAAAATCTATGGTTTCCATTTCCAAGAAAGAAATTGCTGTAACAAAGGTAACAGCACTGACCGACCCGTAGGCAGCAGCAATAGCTCCAGAATTTTCAACATTGAATTTTCGCCTCAGAATAAAGTAAGCAAAGATGGGTACGGAAACCGCAAGAAATATCCCAAAAAAAAGAGACCAGACAATCTCCATACTAAAATTACTGTGGGACAGCTCCTGCCCACCTTTAAAACCAATAGCAAAAAGTAGGTAAAGCGAGATAAATTTTGATGAATTTTCGGGAATGGTAAGATCGCTTTTTAATTGGACGGCCAAGATGCCCAAAAAGAAAAAAAGCAAAGCGGGATTGGTCAGATTATCAACCAAAAGGTGAAAGTCCATAAGGTCTATTCCTCTAAGTTAATGTTGAGAACGCCGTCTATACGAAGCCTTTTGCCTTCTAGACGAATTCGGTTTATAAAATTTTTGGCAACTACTTTTTCTTTCTCCAAATCTTGGATGCGGTCATCAGGACATTTGGTATTGGCATTCTTGTTGTCGTTATGCCAAGGTAAGTGCCGTAGTTTGTGAAAGTTGATTTTCTGTTTTGTTTTTACAAATGATTCCATCGTACCAGGATTATATGGTGAAAATCAGTTTTGGCTTTTTATGGTGGAACCTACTACCAAAGCGAGAACAATTCCTAAAGTCAATAAAATATGATCAAGAAAAAGACCGTCATTTTGAATGGACAGAACGACGAAAAAACAAGCCATACCCACTAGGGTAGCCTTAGCGGCTTGGCTACGGATTACCGCCCATTTAACTTGCCTGGTTTTTGTCTTCTGCCTTAGGGGCAAAGAAATTTTTTCTTCCATACGTTTAAAATTTGCCGCAAAGTTGAACTTTTAAATTCATTTATTTTTATTTATATTTATTATCATATTGATTAACAATATTTATGAACTACACCTTGAATCAACTTCGTATTTTTCTGAAAATCGTTGAAAAACAGAGTATTACAAAGGCTTCCGAAGAGCTGCACCTGACACAACCTGCGGTATCTATCCAACTTAAAAATTTTCAAAACCAGTTTCCAATTCCTTTGACGGAAGTGGTGGGGAGACAGCTTTTTGTAACAGATTTTGGTATAGAGATCGCATCAGCGGCCAAGCGAATTTTAAAAGAAGTGGATAGTATTAACTATAAACTTTTGAGCTACCAAGGGGAATTGGCCGGACGACTTAAAATCTCGGTTGTCTCGACCGGGAAATATGTTATGCCCTATTTTTTATCGGACTTTGTAAGGGATAATCCCGGAGTAGATTTAGTTATGGATGTTACCAATAAATCCCGTGTAGTTGAGACTTTGGAGGAAAATCAGGTTGATTTTGCCTTGGTGAGTGTTTTGCCACAGCATTTAAATCTTAACAAGGTAGGTCTCATGAAAAATGTGCTGCACCTTGTGGGAAATCCGAAATACTTTGAAAAAGTGAATTTGCGAAAAAGCGCATTCTCGAAAGATACTCCTTTGATTTTTAGAGAGAAAGGTTCGGCGACAAGGGCAGCGATGGAGGGATATCTGACAAAGCGCAGTATAACCGTTGGAAAAAAAATTGAGCTTACTTCCAATGAAGCTGTCAAACAGGCGGTCATTGCGGGTCTTGGATGTTCTATCATGCCTTTGATTGGGGTGCATCGGGAGTTGAAAAACGGCGAGTTGAAAATAATCCCTTCGAAAAGCCTGCCAATAATCACTACATGGAATTTGGTATGGTTGAAGAACAAAAAACTATCCCCCGTGGCGTCCTCCCTGCTGGAATATCTGGGAACCAAAAAAGAGGAAGTGATGCATACCCACTTTAAATGGTTGGACAAGTATTAAAACCGCTACGTCCTTTTTTTTGGCGCTACTATGATGGTGCTGAATATGTCCAATACCTGTCCCTTATTGCGCGCATCTACCACTAAATCGGTTACTTGTTTTTTGGCCAATTTTAGTTCTTCTATGCGTTTTCTGGACTTTTCAAGGTCTTTGTCTTCTTCCTGAAGATTGAGTAATTGTACCGTGTGGAACTTAATTTTATAGTTAAGTAGGGATAACAGTTCCTCAGCTGATTCTGACGGTTCAAAAATTCCTTCCTCTAAACGGTCCTCGAACGCATTGTCAAAATCATGAGGACTATTTTTGGGTTTGAGCCACTGAAATATTTTGTTTGTCATTGGTTTGTTCGTTAGATAAGATAGCCTTGAGCGTAGGGGTGTATCCATAAAAATTTCGACCGTCCTCTCTTCTAAGAACAACTTGGGTTCTCCCATCCATTAGAACTTCCATTTGGTCCACAATGACCATATTTCCGTTAAAGTTCATCCTTAAACCAAAACCAGACCGTGTATCCATGGCGTTCTCCAGAACTATCAATTGGGAGTAGGGTATTTCTATGCGAAGTCCGCTTTCCGTATTGCCTCTACTTTCTGTAAAATGCTCAAAACTGATATGCTTTAAACGTTGTTGGGCATCTATCCCAGCACAGAAAAAAAGCAAACATAAATTTAAAAGAAGTAGTCTTTTTTTCATAAGCACTTGTTTATCGTATAAAATGAATCCCATAAAGATAGTTTTATTTATAATTAAAAAAGTATTACTACTGTTAATAAGTAGTTAAACTATTATATAATGATAGTAATACTTTTATATTTGTCCTCCAAATTAAAGAATCGTTCGTGCAATGGAGAGATTACTGCAGTCAATTAAAATAGGAATCAATGATAAAATTTACGTGAAGGACCCTGAGTCTTCCGACTTGGGCAAACGTATTATTGAACAAAGTATATTGATGATAGACGAAATGGGTTTTGAAAGCTTCACTTTTCGCAAATTGGGGGAGCGAATAAAATCCAATGAAAGTTCCATCTACCGCTATTTTGAAAACAAGCACAAATTGCTGCTGTACCTTGCATCTTGGTACTGGGGTTGGTTGGAGTATAAAATGGTCTTTGCGACCAACGGTATTGTCGATAAAAAGGAGAAACTAAAGAGTGCCATTGAAATATTGACCCAAACCGTGGAAGAAGATATCTCCTTTTCCCATATCAACGAAGTGTTGCTCAACAAAATTGTAATCAATGAATATTCAAAATCATATCTCACCAAAGAGGTTGATAGAGAAAATAAGGATGGTTACTTTATCATCTATAAAAGGTTGGTCAACCGCTTACATGAGATGATCGTGGCGTTGGACGGCAGCTATCCTTATCCATCCAGTTTGGCCAGTACCATTTTGGAAGGCTCATTGCATCAATACTTTTTGCAGGAACATTTCCCGATGCTGACGGACTGCAACGAAACTACCACACCAACCGAATATTTTATGGACCTCGCTTTTAGAGCTTTAAAACCTAAACATCATGGCTAAGAACATCCTTACCGCCTGGCAGCGTCTGATGGGTCTGTTGACCCTGGACAAGAAGGATATTTTGCAGATTTTCTACTACGCTATTTTCGCTGGGCTGGTAAACCTTTCCCTACCCCTGGGAATACAGGCGATCATTAACCTGATTCAAGGTGCCCAAGTGAGCACCTCATGGATTGTTCTGGTTGTGTTGGTGACCGTGGGCGTCGCTTTTGTGGGCATCTTGCAACTGATGCAAATACGAATTATTGAAAATGTCCAACAAAAAATATTCACAAGGTCCTCGTTCGAATTTGCCTACCGATTTCCCAAAATCAAAATGAGCCAGCTACGCAATTACTATCCGCCAGAATTGGCTAACCGTTTTTTTGATACCTTGACCGTTCAAAAATCCCTGTCCAAAATCCTAATTGATTTTCCTGCGGCTTTACTGCAAATTATATTCGGACTACTGCTACTTTCTTTCTATCATCCGTTTTTCATTATTTACGGGATACTTTTGATTTTATTGATTTATGTGGTCTTTAAGTTTACGGCCCAACGCGGTTTAGAGACCAGTTTGGACGAATCTAAAAACAAGTACAAAGTAGCCCATTGGATACAGGAAGTGGCCCGGAGTCTGGTCAGTTTTAAACTATCGGGCAAAACATCCCATGCACTTAACAAAAACGATACGTTGGTGGCCGGTTATTTGGACGCTAGGGAAAGCCATTTCAAAATTTTGATTTTACAGTTTATTCAAATGATCGGCTTTAAAGTACTGGTCACCGCGGGTCTTCTGCTAATTGGGGGATTGCTGGTACTTAATCAGGAAATGAACATAGGTCAATTTGTGGCGGCGGAGATTATAATCCTATTGGTCATAAGCTCTGTGGAGAAGTTAATATTAGGATTGGAAACCTTCTATGATTTATTGACCTCTTTGGAGAAATTGGGGCAAGTTGTAGATAAGGAGCTAGAACCTCAAGAAGGGGAAAGGCCCTTTGCCCAAGATAGCGGCTTCACAGTGGAATTGCAGGATGATACCTATCACGTCCCTGATCGCGACAAAAAAATAATTGATGAAGTTTCTTTGACGATTACCCCTTCATGTACCATACTCTTACAGGGAGAAAGCGGGTCCGGTAAGACCACTCTTTTACGGTTGATTGCCGGAATATTGGAACCGGACCAAGGTAAGATTTTTGTGAACAACGTGGCGCTCCAAGGTGTAAATTTAAATTATTACAGGTCGCATCTAGGGCAATCCCTTTCTGAAGAATCACCGTTTGAGGGCACCATTTTGGACAATATAACCTTCGGCGGGGAGGAAATTTCCAAAGCAGATGTATACTGGGCCTTGGAAAAGACAGGACTGACCCAGTTTGTAAAAGAACAGCCGCAAGGATTGAATACGGTGCTCTACCCGGAAGGTAGGCAGATACCGTATACCATCTCCAAAAAAATTGTTCTGGCACGTAGTGTGGTCAGAAGACCCAAGCTCCTCATATTAAAAGATCCCTTAGACCAATTTGGGGAACTTGAGGCTGAGCGCATCATGGACTTTTTAACGGATTCAGAGAACGGCTGGGCCTTGGTCATAGTCAGTGAAAACCCGAAGTGGACCGAAAGGTGTGGCAGAATTATAACCATGGAAAATGGCAAAATTATAAACGAAAAAAAACGTAATGCTTAATATATCCAACAACAAATTAAATCGTAAGGTTGATCTTTCGGGATATAAGGCCGGTATCAAAGTGTTCCACAGAAGGCACTATAAGCACTTTAACCGATTCTTGGCAGTGTTTTTCATTATTGCCCTATTTGTTATGTTCCTTCCCTGGACACAGAACATTTCCGGTGAAGGTTTCCTGACCACCCTTAAACCGGACCAAAGGCCCCAAACCATACAATCACCGATACCGGGCCGTATTGAAAAATGGTTTGTACAGGAAGGGGATTATGTTCAAAAAGGGGATACCATACTACATATTTCAGAAGTAAAAAGTGAATACTTCGATCCCAATCTAGTGAGAAGGACGGGACAGCAAATTCGGGCAAAGTCGATGGCGGTCACCTCCTATCAAGAAAAGGTGAAGGCACTGGGTACACAAATCAGTGCATTGACCACGGAAAGGGTATTAAAACTAGAGCAGGCCAACAACAAATTGCTTCAGTCCAGACTGAAGGTAGAAAGTGATAGTATTGATCTGGAAGCGGCGAATACCAATATTACCATCGCACAACGACAATATGACCGAACAGTTCAATTGGAATCCGAAGGCCTCAAAGCGATTACCGATGTGGAAGAAAAGCGGCTAAAACTTCAGGAAACCCAAGCCAAATTGATTTCCCAGGAAAACAAATTGTTGGCCAGTAAGAATGAAGTGATCAATGCCCAAGTGGAAATAAATAGGGTACAAGCGGAATATACGGACAAAATTTCCAAGGCGAGAAGTGATATGTTCACCGCGCAATCCAACCAATTTGATTCTGAGGCACAGGTTACCAAGTTGGAGAACGAATATACCAATTACGAAATTCGAAATGACCTTCTTTACATACGGGCACCACAAAGTGGTTTTATCAATAAAGCACTGCAATCAGGAATTGGGGAAACCTTTAAAGAAGGCGATCGTTTAGTAGGTATAATGCCATCAGATTATGAAATGGCCGTGGAAACCTTTGTAGCGCCTATTGACCTGCCTTTGGTGCATCTTGGAGAAAAAGTACGTATCGTATTCGATGGGTGGCCCGCTATCTTCTTCAGTGGATGGCCCAATGTATCCTTCGGAACATTTGGGGGTGAGGTCGTTGCGATTGAAACGTTCATCAGCGATAATGGAAAATATAGGATTCTGTTGGCCCCGGATAAGAACGATGTGCCATGGCCCAAGGATTTGCGTGTAGGTTCTGGAGCCAGTACCATTGCTCTTTTGGAAGATGTTCCGATTTGGTTTGAACTTTGGAGGCAATTGAACGGCTTCCCCCCAAATTATTATCAACCTGAAAACAAGGTGGCAGATGCACAAAAAAAGTAGGGCATATTTTCTTGTTGCGTTTTTCTCTGTATGGATAACGACAGGCATCTATGGCCAACAGGATACTGTGATCCTTAAATTTAAGGAGTACCTGGGCTATGTCAAAAAGTACCATCCGGTGGCCAAACAGGCGCAGTTGACCATTTCCATTGGTCAAGCCAACCTGATGAAAGCTCGAGGGGGGTTCGACCCCAAAATCGAGGTGGACTATAGTCGAAAGGAATTTAAAGGTGATGAATACTGGGATCGATTGAACGCCACCTTTAAAGTCCCTACCTGGTTCGGTGTAGAACTTAAAGGAAACTTTGAGCAAATTGAAGGGGACTTTATAAATCGGGATGAAACTTTACCAAACGACGGATTATATAGTCTAGGCGTCGCTTTCTCACTTGCTGATGGATTCTGGATCAATGAACGCATGGCCACCTTGCGAAAGGCCAAATTTTTTAGGGAGCAGAGCAAGGCGGACCAAGACCTTTTAGTGAACGAAATTTTATACAAAGCCTCCTTGGCCTATTTCGATTGGCTTCGCGCGTATCAAGATGCTGAAATTTTCAAGGATTTTTTACAGAATGCGGAAACCCGATTCCAAGGTATCAAGAAAAGTGCGTTGGCCGGTGACATTGCGGTAATAGATACTGTTGAAGCCAAAATTGCGGTACAAAATAGGGCGTTAAGTTTGGAGCAGGCACGAGTAAAACTGATGAAACGATCTTTGGAATTATCCAATTTCCTTTGGTTAAATGATCTGCCCGTGGAACTTCAGCCCAACGTGGTCCCAGATAATGAAGTTGAAAATGATATTGATGAAACCTTGGAAATTATGGGCCGTCCCTTGGATAGCTTTACTTTGGAGAACCATCCCAAAATCCAATCCCTGGAATTTAAAATTGATGGCCTTGTCGTTGATAAAAGATTGAAGGCCAATAAATTATTGCCAACGCTTGATGTGGAGTACAATTTTCTGACAGAAACACCTGGAACAATAAGTTCTTTGGAAACCAATGAATTTAAGGGAGGCGTTGTTTTTCGGGTCCCTATCTTTTTACGAAAAGAACGAGGAGATTTAAAGTTGGCGAAGTTCAAACTAAGAGACGCCGAATTTGAACGGGACAATGCATTGGTAGAGATTCAGAACAAGGTAATCGCCATATACCGGGAGTTGGATTCGTACACCACTCAAAATCTGTTGATTGCAAATATTGTGAGGGATTACTCCACCCTTTTATCCGCAGAAGAAAGGAAATTCAGTTTTGGCGAAAGCTCTTTGTTCTTGATAAATTCCCGGGAAAGCAGCTTGATTGATGCCTATTTGAAGCAGAACGAGGTACAAAATAAGTTTTTTCTGACCAAAGCGATGCTCTTCAAGAGTCTGGCCATTAATCCAATAGATTTGTAAAACGAGATGTCATGGCCCAAGATGAAAACTTGTCCACGTTTAAAAAGTTGCTTGGAGCCAAGGAGATACGTTTGAGATTGACCTCGGGGTTCAAGGATTTTTTTTTCATCGTTTCGGGTATTTTTGCCGCTGCCTTTGGCTTAGAAAGTTTTTTGTTGCCCAATCGTTTTATTGATGGTGGTGCCACTGGGATTTCTCTTTTGATTTCTGAAGTTGCCGATATCCCACTTTGGTTGCTTATTATTTTGGTAAACCTCCCTTTTTTGATAATGGGTTACAAGGTGATAGGGAAACAGTTTGCCATAAAGGCGGTTCTTGCCATCTTAGGTTTGGCATTGACCCTGGTATTGGTCAATTTTCCAGAAATTACCCAAGACAAATTATTGGTGGCGGTGTTCGGCGGGTTCTTTTTGGGTGCGGGGATTGGACTTTCAATTAGAGGTGGGAGCGTTTTGGACGGTACCGAAGTACTTGCAATTTTTCTGAGTAAAAAGTGGGGTGTCAAGATTGGAGATATTATTATTTTGGTCAATGTGGTCATTTTTTTGGCAGCGGCCTATCTCCTGTCCATAGAAGCCGCACTCTACTCCATGCTTACCTATTTGGCAGCATCGCGGACCCTGGATTTTGTGGTGGAAGGTATTGAAGAATATACCGGAGCTACCATAATTTCCCAAAAAAGCGAAGAAATCCGCCGGATGGTTATCGAAAAAATGGGCAGGGGCCTTACAATCTACAAAGCGTATGGGGGTTACGGACAAAAAGGAGAACGAATGGAATATGACGTAATCTATACCGTGATTACCCGATTGGAAATTCGAAAACTTCACCTGGAAATCGAAAAAATAGATGAAAAGGCCTTTGTCATAATGAATAGTATCAACGATACCAAAGGGGGCATGGTCAAGAAAAGGCTCTTGGATCACTGAGTTTTCCCTGAGATGTTTTCAAAACAATTGAATTAGAGGGTGTAAGTTTTTTTGAAATGATGCCACCAATGATATATATCAACAAACACGGATTCTTTAACCCGTACTTTTGGGAAATTGAAATATGGGAACAATAGTGGACAATAAAAAGGAAGAGATATCACAACTGGTACAATCCGGAATCAAAAAAGGTATCAACTATGATTCGTATCGTAAGCTGGTTCACCATTTGGCAAAGAACCGGGGAACTACAGGGACGGAACAGTTGGAATCTCTCATAAACTACACAGAACTGAACGACAGGCGAATGTCCCGATGGGACAAAACCTTGAAAGTTTCAGAAGAAATCCAGGAGAGAATAGCAAAACTGGATTCGAATCTGGTCTTCCTGGTATTGACCGAGAGTTGGTGTGGTGACGCGTCACCCAGTTTGCCGGTGATAAATAAGATTGCGGAGTTGAGCGATACCATGGAACTTAAAATCCTGCTCCGAGACGAAAACCTATCGTTGATGGATAAGTTTTTGACCCAAGATGCCCGTTCCATACCTAAATTGATTATCTGGGACAAAGACAAAAACGATATACTAGGGGAATGGGGTCCCAGGCCCAAAGTAGCTGCCCAAATGGTACTGGACTACAAAAAAGAGCACGGAAAATTATCAGCGCAATTCAAACAGGACCTTCAAGTCTGGTACAATAAAAACAAGGGAGTTGATGTGTTGGAGGAAGTAGTGGACCTACTTGCTCTGGAATAAATAGGTTATTGTACCGATTTGCGAATTTTTTTTGTCTGGACTAAAACGTGCCTTAGAGGCGTATTTTATGGCATTATCTACCAGACAGCCATTGCTGGTGCCCGAACTTTGGGCGTTGAAATCGGCTTCCGTGACATATCCATTGTTATCTACCTTGATATTGATTACCACTTTCCCTCCTTCGATACAGGTGTATATGGGGGGCGGTAAAGAGTAGGCATTTCGGTCCACCAAGGAATACGAGATTGAGGTTCTTTTATCCTTTAACGCATTGGTAAATGATTCTTTTTGTTCCTCTCTTTCGCTAAGCTGTTGTTTTTTTTCTTGTCTTTTTTCAGCAAGTTTTTTTAGGTAATCGGCATAGGCCCCATCTGCGGCAGAATATTCACTGGCGTCACTGGTAAGTTCTCTTTCTTCCATTAGTTCCTCCAATGTTTTCAGGGGCTCAGGATTACCAATTGTAGGTTTTGCTGTTTCGTTAAGTGCCATGTGACTTTTGATGGGGTCGTTATTGGCCATCTCTTCCAGTCTCTTTTCCTCCTCTTTGAGCAGTTCTTCGATATCTTCATCGGCCAAGCTCAACTCTATCACATATTCTTCTTCTTCCATACCACCCAAATGAATGTTGTACAGCAGCAGGACGACCAAGGCCATCGAAAAGAACGTGATTAGAAATGATAATTGTTCGCGGTTAAGATTCATGGTGCTATTATAACCCCTTTTTTACTAAAATATTTTATTGCAAGCTTTATACCTAAGTTCTTTTTTACAAGGAATTTAACCATAATTTCAAAGGTTTTGCTTAAAAACCTCGGGGGTAACCGCATTACTTACGTTAAAACTCCCTATTCTGGTTCTTCGCAAAGCGGATAGATAGGCTCCGGAGTGTAGCGCCTGTCCAAATTCGTGGGCCAAAGAGCGGATGTACGTTCCTTTACTGCAAATCACCTTGAAATCGACTTCTGGTAAATCAAATCGGGCTATTTCAAAACTATGGATTTCGATGGTTCGCGACTTTACCTCCACCTGTTTGCCTTCCCGTGCAAATTCATAAAGCCTTTTGCCTTCCTTCTTCAGCGCCGAGAACAAGGGAGGAGTCTGTTCTATCTTGCCTTTGAACAGCTCTAAAGTACGCTGCACACTGTCTTCGGTAATGTGGGATATAGGATATGTTTTGTCCAATTCGGTCTCAAGGTCGTAAGAAGGTGTTGTGGCCCCCAAAGTGAACGTTCCCGTGTATTCTTTGGTCTGTTCCTGAATTTCAGGAATTCTTTTTGTGAATTTTCCTGTACAGATAACCAGAAGTCCCGTAGCAAGGGGGTCTAGGGTTCCCGCGTGGCCGATTTTGAACTTTTTATTAAGTTCAAACTTTTTACGCAGTGCCCATTTGACTTTGTTCAATGCTTGGAACGAACTCCATTCATAGGGTTTGTCAATCAACACTATTTGCCCTTCTAAAAAGCTTTCCTTGGACATCAATTTTTTTAGATTAACCCATATCCATGTTGGTTTGAACGACTTCAAAGCAACCTTTTCGGGAATCTGGCAAAATTATTGAAAACAATCCATAGCAGCATCTTCCACCCCCATTAGTTCTGCAAGTTTACAGGATATCTCTTTGCCCTCTGCTTCCAGTTCTCTTATCTCACGCTTACAACTAATTTTTTCCTGCTCAAGGCCCCTACAGTTACTTTTACAATTATCCAAATCAGCATCAATACGATCGCATTCAGCCCTTTGCTTAACAAGTTTTTCAGCTATTTGGTTCATCGCTCGTTCAAGCCCCCTTCTTGTATTGGCAAAATCAGTACCTTCAGTACCCAGTGCATTTGGGTCCGAAGCATTAGTGGCCGCCCGTCTCTGTATCCTATCTTGTATTTCAATCATTTTCAGTTTTATCCGCTCTTTACAGTCGATATCTTCGCTGTCACATTCCGAGAGTTCCCTGAGGAGCATACTTATTTTGTTATAATCCTGCTCCAGGGACTCAGCTGCCTCGTCACTCATAGGGTCACTTGAAAAGGCCCCAGCACCCGGGACAACTCCCATTGTGGCTTCTTTATAAAAAGCTCCGTTAAAAGTTTGGCTTACTGGTTCTATTTTTTTCAGAGTCGCTTCAAAGGTACCTTCTTGTGATTCCACTTTAGTATACACCGCAAGCCTGTTGCATTCGCCAATGGTATCGTCTTTAACCACGCCTACAAGCAGTCCAACAAGGGGTACGCCGGTTTGTATGGTTCTTCCGGTGGTATTTTCTGCAAAATGTATGGTCATTTTTGCCCTTTCACCATCGGGACTATTTACCATGGCGGTATACGCTTTAGTTTGTTGTTTTATACCACTGGGTTTTTTGTCAGCAACCTCATTGAAATCAGCAGCCTCGTTAAAAAACTCTTCTAAAAATGCAAGGTCGTTGAACATTTTATCTTGACGGGTGCCGTCCATGGCCATGGTGAGTGCTCTTTTCTGGTTAAACTGGGCGTCATTGACATACACAACGGTTTTACCGCTGGGCATAATGATGACCCCATCAACAGAACCGAATTCATTGGTAACTTGTCCGAAATTTACTGTCAGCATCGTTGGGGATAAAAACCTGGAACCATCAGCGGTATTAACAAAATAATCCAGATCATAGATCTCCTCGGAACCATCGACATTGGATTTTAACTGAGATGTTATCAGATAATCGAATGCGAACCCTCCATTGATATCATCGGGATTCGCCTGAATCTTGCTCCGATTCTCAATAGGTCCGATGCAGTAAGAATCATTTTCCTTGCTTTCGCATGATAAAATCAAAAAAGCCAATAAAATAGGAAGGATAGTTTTTTTCATGGTCGATGATTAAGGTTATTCCCTAAGTTCAGAAGTTAGGTAATCGTCTGTACACTAAAATCTTCCGTCTTCTAAAAATAACAACTTTTATGCCGTAAACCAGGAACAAACTTTTTGCTACCGGCTAAAGTGTCTTTTTTCCTTTATAAAAGCTTGGAGGGCAATGTTTATCCCCAAATACTCCATGCTACGGCAAGCAGCCCCACCACAAGGCAATAGATGGCGAAATAGGTAAGTTTACTCTGGCGCACCAGTTTTATCATCCAGGTACAAGCTGCAAGTCCGGCTAAAAATGCCGCAATAAAGCCAGCGGTTATAGCCACGGTCTGGTTTCCTTCAAAATGAATATCGCCACTAAGGAGGTCTTTCGCCATCTTTCCCAATATCAAAGGGACTACCATCAAAAATGAGAATCGTGCTGATTTTGATTTATCCACCCCCAAAAGTACGGCAGCGGAGATCGTGGCACCACTTCTTGAGATTCCTGGTAGAATGGCGATAGCTTGAGCGACACCGATGATAAGCGCACTTGAGTACGTGACCCCTTTAGTTGTAGTTTTGGCCATGTCTGCCAGATACAATAATATGGCGGTAATAATCAACATAATCCCAACGATGATAATTGCCCCATCAAAAAAGACCTCCAGAAAATCCTCCAGAAAGAATCCTACTAAGGCTGCGGGAATCATGGAAACAATGATTTTTAATGCGAATTGGGTCTCTTCATTCCATTGAAATTGAAACAATCCCTTAAAGATTTCAATAACGTCTTTTCGAAAAACGATAATTGTGCTCAATGCTGTTGCAAAGTGAAGAATAACGGTGAACAAAAGGCTTTCTTCAGGCAAGGCGTCCGCACCTAAAATAGCTTTTCCCAACTCCAGGTGCCCACTGGAAGATACCGGCAGAAACTCGGTCAATCCTTGAATTATCCCAAGGATTATCGCGTCAATAATATCCAAGTTACTTTTTCTTTTTGTGAGGATTCAACAAAATGGCGTACACCTGTATGCCCAATCCGATGAGGACCAGGGTAGGAGCCAAACGTATTCTTCTAAAACTATAAATATCCGGGTTGAAAACATTGGGGTCATTGCTTCCACCACCACTCATCAAAATAAACCCCAGTGCAATGCAGGCCAATCCAATGAAAAGAAAAAGATAGTTTCGTTTTTGAAAAACAAATTCCTTGGTTGGTCGGTTTTCCTTCGTATTTTTCTTACTCATGCTGTAAAGTTAATAATAAAGATCGTCTGTCCTCAAATTCAAGAAACGTTGCGTGGCAATATGAGTGCTCAACCAAGAAATAAGTATTCCCAGCCCAAATACCGAGACAAATAGTATTACAATGACCATAATGTCCTGGAAAAGATTGAGCCCCGGGAAGTTGGCGTTTACATAATACAACACAATGGCCAGGGCCATCAAGGCCAATAATCCTCCTAAGATGCCCAACTTGATGTTGGTCCAGACAAAGGGTTTTCTAATAAATTTTTTGGTCGCGCCAACCATCTGCATGGTTTTGATGATAAAACGTTTGGAGTAAATAGAGAGACGTATCGAACTATTGATGAGCAATACAGAGATAAACGTAAAGATACCACTAGCGACCAAAATCCAAAGACTGATTCGCTTTACATTGTCGTTCAATAAGGAAATCAGGGGTTGATCATAGCTTACTTCGTCAACATAGGTTTTGGAAGTAATATCCTCTGCAATCTCTGAAATCTGGACAGGAGATACAAAATCAGCTTTCAAATTGACATCAATAGCGTTTTTTAGCGGGTTATATCCTAAAAATTCCACAAAATTCTCTCCTATATCTTCACTATACTGTTCCGCGGCATCCTCTTTGGAAACGTAGTTGGCTGATTTGGTGTATTCGGCTAGTGCCAAACTTTTTTGGAGCTGTTCTATTTCAACGGTCTTGGCATTATCCTTCAAAAAAATGGAAATGGTAATCTGTTCTTTGAAATGGTCGGCCAATTTCTTGGTATTAAGCACCAGAAGACCTAAAATCCCCAGTAAGAAGAGTACCAAAGCTATACTCAACACCACGGAAAAATAGGATGAAATCAGGCGCCGGCGCTGGTATCGTTCAATATATTGGCTCATACGGGAAAATCAATATGTAAAAATAGAAAAGTAAATTGTAATTAAGGGATTAAAGCTATTTTTGAGGCTGCAAAACAGATGTGAGTACCATGAACTACAATTTCAGGGAAATTGAGGCCAAATGGCAAAAATATTGGGCAGAAAATGAGACGTTCAAGTCGGCAAATGGTTTGGATATGCCAAAATTCTATGTGCTTTCCATGTTTCCTTATCCTTCAGGTGCCGGATTGCACGTAGGCCATCCTTTAGGATACATCGCCGGGGATATCTACGCCCGCTTCAAAAGGCATAAGGGTTTCAACGTGCTTCATCCCATGGGGTACGATTCTTTTGGACTACCGGCCGAACAATATGCCATTCAAACAGGACAACATCCTGCAATAACCACTGAGACCAATATTAAAAGGTATAGGGAACAGCTGGACCAATTGGGGTTTTCGTTTGATTGGAGCAGGGAAGTGCGCACATCTGACCCTAAATACTACAAATGGACCCAGTGGGTGTTCATCCAGTTGTTCCATTCCTGGTATAACAAGTCGTCGGATAGCGCGGAGGATATCGCGACCTTGGTTTCCAATTTTGAAAAGGAAGGTAATATTGAAGTTGATGCGGCTTGTGACGACGACACACCGATTTTCAGCGCCTCAGATTGGTCCCGGTTTTCCGAAAAGACCAAACAAGAAATCCTTTTAAAATACAGACTCACGTATTTGGCAGATACTGAGGTAAACTGGTGTCCAGAACTTGGGACGGTTTTGGCGAATGACGAGATTGTAAATGGAGTTTCCGAACGCGGGGGCCATCCTGTCATCCGTAAAAAGATGACCCAATGGAGCATGCGAATCACGGCCTATGCCCAGCGCCTCTTGGACGGTCTGGATACGATTGATTGGCCGCAACCTTTAAAAGATTCGCAGATAAATTGGATAGGTCGCTCTGAGGGAGCTTCCGTAACATTTAATGTCATTTCGGATACTGAAGGCGAGCCCAATCAAATTGAAGTTTTCACTACCAGACCCGATACCATTTTTGGGGTGAGCTTCATGACTTTGGCTCCAGAGCACGACTTGGTGGCCAAAATCACGACCTCCAGTCAAAAAGCTGCGGTGGATGCTTATATTGAGGCTACGGCCAAACGCTCTGAAAGGGACAGAATGGCGGATGTCAAAACCATTTCCGGAGTGTTTACGGGAGCGTATGCGGAACATCCCTTTACAAAAGAACCCGTCCCGATATGGATAGGGGATTATGTTTTGGCCAGCTATGGAACTGGGGCGGTCATGGCAGTTCCTTGTGGAGATCAGCGCGATTATGATTTCGCGAAGCACTACAATATCCCCATTCCCAATATTTTTGCAGGGATAGATATTTCTGAAGAAGCCTTTGTAGATAAAACCAATACCACCATTGCGAATTCTGATTTTTTGAATGGGTTATCTTACAAAGAAGCCACTGGGAAGGCAATTCTTGAACTGGAAAAACTGGGACAAGGTCAAGGCAAAATCAACTATCGACTCCGAGATGCGGTCTTCAGCAGACAGCGCTATTGGGGAGAACCATTTCCCGTGTATTATGTAAATGGTATGCCGCAAATGATAGATTTGGAACATTTGCCCTTAGAACTTCCCGATGTAGAAAAGTATTTGCCTACCGAGACCGGGGAACCCCCTTTGGGCAATGCGAACCATTGGGCATGGGATACCGAACAATGTAAAGTGGTCGATAATCAATTGGTAAATGACACAACAGTTTTTCCACTAGAGTTGAACACCATGCCTGGTTGGGCCGGTAGTTCCCAATATTTTAATCGTTATATGGACCCCCATAACAACGAAGCCATTTATTCTAAGGAGGCCATCTCATATTGGCAGGATGTAGACCTTTATATCGGAGGTAGCGAGCATGCCACGGGCCACTTGTTGTACTCCCGTTTCTGGCAAAAGTTTTTGTTCGATAAAGGGATAACTCCTAAAGATGAGTTTGCCCAAAAGTTGATTAACCAGGGGATGATAACGGGCACAAGTGCTTTTGTTTACAAGGATTTGGATTCAAATAGGATTTACTCCAAAGGCCTAACACAGAAAAAGAATGTGATTCCTGTTCATGCAGATGTTTCTTTGGTAAATGCTTCCGATGAATTGGACATTGAAGCCTTCAAAGAATGGCAACCTGATTATAAGGATACTGAGTTTGTTTTAGAGAATGGAAGATATATTGTAGGCCGTGAGGTTGAAAAAATGTCCAAATCCAAATACAACGTAGTCAATCCGGATGCCATTTGTGAAGAATACGGAGCGGATTCTCTTCGCTTGTATGAAATGTTTCTTGGACCCTTGGAGCAATCCAAACCTTGGAACACAGCAGGGATTACCGGAGTTCATTCCTTTTTGAAAAAACTCTGGAAATTGTATACTCCATTTATCGATGGGTCCATGGGTGTAGTTGAAGCGGAACCTACTTCCGAAAATCTCAAGACGCTTCACAAAACCATTAAAAAAGTAGAAGAGGATATTGAAAACTTTTCGTTCAATACCTCGGTCTCCACCTTTATGATTTGCGTCAATGAGTTGACTTCACAAAAGTGTACTAGCAAATCGATTCTAAACCCCTTGGCTATTTTAGTATCTCCTTATGCGCCCCATATTGCTGAAGAACTTTGGCAGCATTTGGGTAATTCTGAATCCATGGCCAATGCCCCGTTCCCTAAGTTTGAAGCAAAATATTTGGTGGAAAGTATCAAGGAATATCCTATTTCCTTTAATGGAAAACTTCGATTCAAACTGGAATTGCCAATGGATATGGGCAAGGATGAAATAGAAGCAGCGGTAATTGCCCATGAAAAGACCAAGGCACAACTACAAGGGCGTGAACCTAAAAAGGTAATTGTAGTTCCTGGAAAAATCGTCAATATCGTGGGTTAACAACGCCGGTTGCATAACATCAGGGCAGTTTTTTGCCTGAGGGAGATACACCTTTTGAATATATAAATAGTACGCGATGGAAAGTATTGAAATTGTTGGGCTGGTCGCGGCCACCCTAACTACCTCTTCATTTGTGCCTCAAGTGTACAAGGCTTTCAAAAACAAATCAACGAAAGACGTATCATTGACCATGTACACCGTTTTACTAGTTGGTACCCTGCTTTGGTTGGTCTATGGTATCAACATTCAGAGTATGTCCGTCATACTGGCCAATAGTATCACATCTCTTTTGGCAGTGTTGATGTTGATATTGAAACTAAAGTATCAATGACCCCTTAAAAATATAGTGTAACTTGTTGTTTTTAGTATTTTTTGGAAATACACCCCCTCAATTTTTAAGGGTATATTTAAAAAATTAGTATTTTTTATCGATATACCCCTGTATTTCATCGATATTTCCTTTTTTAAATCTTTTTTTTATAACACCTTTGAAACGTCATCGTAAAAACATAAAAATGATTGTAGGTGTACCCAAGGAAATCAAGAATAACGAAAGTCGAGTAGGAATGACCCCTGCTGGCGTTTTTGAATTGGTTAAAAACAAACATACCGTTTATGTGCAGTCCGGGGCTGGTGAAGGAAGTGGATTTTTTGATAAAGACTACCAAGAAGTGGGTGCTACTATTCTGGAAACCATTCAGGAAGTGTATGAGATCAGTGAAATGATCGTTAAGGTGAAAGAACCGATTGCTGAAGAATATCCCCTGGTACGAAAAGGGCAAATCGTATTTACCTATTTTCATTTTGCATCAAGCGAGTCACTTACTAAGGCCATGATGGACAGTGGGGCAACCTGTATCGCGTATGAAACTGTGGAAGATAAAGATGGCACACTGCCGCTGCTGACCCCAATGTCTGAGGTAGCAGGACGAATGGCCATTCAGCAAGGAGCCAAATATCTAGAAAAACCTAAAAAAGGTAGGGGAGTACTTTTAGGAGGGGTCCCTGGCGTAGCTCCTGGTAAAGTCTTGGTACTTGGCGCGGGTACCGTCGGTATACAAGCTGCTAAAATGGCAGCTGGTTTAGGAGCGCATGTTACCATTTTAGATGTGAACATGAAGCGGCTCCGGTACGTAAATGATGTCATGCCAAGTCATGTAGTTACTGAATTTTCCAATGAGTTCAATATCAGAAAACACATAAAAACACACGACCTGATTATCGGTGGCGTTTTGATAAAAGGGGCAAAAGCTCCGAAACTGGTCTCAAAGGACATGCTTCGGGAAATGCGCCCGGGAACGGTCATTGTAGATGTGGCCGTAGATCAAGGTGGTTGTATGGAAACCACCAAGCCCACTACACATGAGGACCCCGTTTACATCATAGATGATGTGGTACATTACTGTGTGGCCAACATGCCCGGGGCAGTTCCTTATACGTCTACTGTTGCCTTGACCAACGTAACATTGCCCTACGTGCTCAAACTGGCCAATATGGGGTGGCGCAGCGCATGCAATTTGGATATGTCTTTATCCAAAGGCCTCAATATTGTAGATGGAGAAATAGTGTACAAAGAAATTACTGAAGCTTTCAACTTCCAAACCGCTTTGGTCTAGAACACATTTTGTCAGTAAAATAATCCCTGTCATAGCTTGGCGGGGTTTTTGCGTTTAAGTTGGTATCTTTAAGACAATAAAAACGTAAAAGCCATGATGACGTATTATATATTAATTGGAGGAATTGCGCTGGTCAGCTGGTTCGTGAGCAACCAATTAAAAAGTAAGTTCAAGAAATATTCCAAAGTGCATTTGCGCAATGGTATGAGTGGTGCGGAAATTGCCCAAAAAATGTTGGATGACCATGGGATTCGTGATGTAAAGGTGATTTCCACTGCTGGAATGTTGACCGACCACTATAATCCAAAAAACAAAACCGTAAATTTAAGTGAAGCTGTTTACAGCCAACGTAATGCAGCCGCTGCGGCCGTTGCAGCACACGAGGTGGGCCATGCCGTACAACATGCTCAGGCCTACGAATGGTTGACCATGCGTTCAAAATTGGTACCAGTAGTGAGTGTTACTTCAGGAATGTCCACGTGGATTGTTTTCGGGGGAATTGCACTGATGGCCACCAACGCTCTGGGAGGTATCGGATTCTATGTGGCAATTGCAGGTTTGATTATGATGGGTTTCGCAACCCTGTTCAGTTTTGTAACCTTGCCGGTTGAGTATGATGCGAGCAAAAGGGCCTTGGTATGGTTGCAGCAAAAAAATATGGTGACCCAGCAAGAATATTCAGGGGCCGAAGATGCTTTGAAATGGGCCGCCAGGACCTACTTGGTAGCCGCTTTGGGGGCCTTGGCTTCCTTGCTCTATTGGGCGTGGGCGGTCTTTGGAGGACGGGATTAAGTCTTCCTAAATTCGTACAACGCATAAAAACCTGTTCCGAAAGATCTGAACAGGTTTTTTATTGTATTTTTCGAAAGAGAGAGTCAGCGTATGGCAGTCGAAGAATACCAAGGTCTATTAGATAACATTGAGCGCTACGTTTCGTTGACCGCAGCCGAAAAACAACAGCTTACTGCCGTGATTCGCCCAGTTCGAATCAAGAAACGCCAATTCATTGATCAGCCTGGATATGTCAGTCTTTATAGAAATTATATTGTCAAAGGGGCGTTTCAATCCTTTCTTCTGGACAAGGATGGAAAAGAGCATACCGTTCAAATTGCCGTAGAGGACTGGTTTGTGAGTGATTTCTATAGCTACATCACGCGAACTCCAGCAACCCTTTTCGTAGAAGCGCTGGAAGATGCTATGATACTTCAATTAAAGTATGAGGATATAGAGCCTCTTTGTTCCGAAATTCACGCCTTGAGCGAATACTTTAGGGTCACCACGGAAAAAGCATTTGCCTATTCCAGAAACCGGGCCCTGTCCAGCTTGAGCATGACCGCTGAAGAGCGTTATTTGGAGTTTATGGGAATGTATCCGGGAATTGCCTGCCGGGTGCCCCAACGTATTATTGCCTCTTACTTGGGCATGACCCCCGAGTTTTTGAGTAAAATACGTAAAGGAATTCGAATGGAATCTTAAACCAGTTCAAGAAGATTTCCTAATATAGTTCATTTTAAAAACACCTTTTTGTACTGAATTTTGGTCTGTCAATTTTAAATTAACAACAAAATGAAAAGTGTATTTCAAAAGGTTTCCTTTGGCGTATTGGCTCTGGTAATGGTGGTTTTTGGACTTAACAAGTTTTTGGGATTTATTCCTGTGGAACCTCCCATGGACCCTACAGCGCAGCGTTTTCTTGGAAGCATGTTCACCACCTATCTATTTAAGGTTGTCGCTATGGCTGAAATTATTGGCGGTGTTTTACTGATGTTTCCCAAGGTACGTTTGCTGGGATGGCTGATTCTGTCGCCTGTGGTGTTCAACATAGTTTCGTTTCATATAGCACATGATTTTATCGGCAACGGTATCTGGATTATACCGAGCACAGTATTTTTGATTATCGGTTTTTGGCTTAAAAACGACCTTTTCAAACTTGTAAAAGTATAAAGATGGAGAAAAGAATTTGGTTGATAACGGGAATATCCAGCGGTCTGGGAAAAGCGCTGGCGGAAATGGTAATCGAATCTGGAGATTTTGTGATCGGTACGTTTCGAAAAGCGCAACAAGTAACAAAATTTAACCTATCCTATTCTGGAAAAGGTTTCGCCTACCTATTGGATATAAAGGACCACAGGGCCATCGAGAACATGACGCAAAGTATCAGGCGGGATTTTACTGGGGTTGATGTTTTGGTAAACAATGCCGGGGTCGGATTTATAGGGGCTGTTGAAGAGAGTAGCATGGAGGAAGTACGACAAGTTTTCGAAGCTAACTTTTTTGGTGCGTTAAAGCTTACCCAAGAGGTCTTGCCTATGCTTAGGGAGAAATCCAGCGGTCATATTGTCCAAATCTCCTCGCATGGTGGATTAAAAGCGTTCGCCGGATTTGGTATTTACAACGCCAGCAAGTTTGCTCTGGAAGGATTCAGTGAAGCTTTGGAACAGGAGGTGCGTCCATTGGGAATACGGGTTTCCTTGGTGGAACCTGGTCCGTTCCGAACCAAATTTGCGGCTTCTGGTTTACAGGAAGCCAAAAAAACCATTCCAGATTATGCGGAGACAGCGGGTGCCTTTAGAACGAAACTAAAATCAGTTGATGGAAAACAGGAAGGTGACCCCAAAAAAGCGGCACACGCGATTGTGAATTTGGTCAACTCAAATAATCCCTCAATCCGATTACCTCTCGGAAGAGTTGCACTTTCCACGATAGCGATGAAACTTGACAGTGTTAAAAACGATTTGGAAAACAATCGGGAAATTGCTTCCAATGCGGTATACGAAAAAACCTAAATCGAGATTTGACGGTCTATTTGCTGGTTCAATGAAATAAAGGTCTCCGTTCGGGACACGCCTTCAATTTGCTGTATTTTTTTATTGAGGACCATCATGAGATGTTCGTTATCCTTACAGAGTACTTTGATTAAAATGGACCAATTCCCAGTAGTGTAATGGCACTCCAGTACTTCAGGAATTTTTTCAAGCTCCTTAACGGCTCTGGGATTGGCCATGGCCTTGTCCAAAAAAATACCAATGTAAGCCATCGTGGTGTACCCTAGGGCTTTGGGGTTTATTATGAATTTAGACCCGGACAGCAATTTTGAACTTTCCAATTTGCGAAGTCGTTGGTGAATCGCTGCACCTGATATTCCGATATTTCTGGCAATTTCCAAAATCGGTTTACGCGCATCCTCCATTAGGTACCTTAGGATTTTTTTATCAATCCCATCAATTTTAACTGAATTGTTACTGGATTTCATATAAATGACTCAATTTGTAGCTAAAGATACCTACAAAAGGTAAATATTTAAATCGCGATGGAGTCGGGATTGTATCCCAAATAGGGTACCTCGTAGGTGTTGAAAACAATCCCATGATGTTTTAGTTCGTTGAGAATAGGTTCATATACTTCTTTCTGTATAGGTATTTGTACCCCGGGTGTTTTGATTTTTCCATTCAAAATGAGGAGAGTCGCCATCGCCACGGGCAATCCAACAGTCTTTGCCATTGCGGTATGACTTTTATTTTCACCGATAACCACCATGTTGGCATCAATTTGTTGCTTTTTTCCATTTTGCTCAAACCCGAATTTATGGTACATCACAATCATATCCTGTTCATCGGCCTCAAGTGTCCAACTATCTTCAAGGATGTATTGCAGGATTTGCGCAGGAGAGGCATTTTTCAAAGGAATTTTTTTGGTAGCGTTGAATAAATCGAGTTCCAGTAGCTTGCCCCACCGAATGTCGTCTTGATCAATTTTAAGATAATGCCGGAGTTTCAGTTCCACAGCGTCCGTTGGCGAATAAGGCAAAAAGGAGTTGACAAATTCCCTGTAGGACATTCCTTGGGAATTTTTGATAGTGTAACTGTCATCCGTCATACCGAGCATGACGAACATCTGCCAAGCTTTTGAGAAACCCACCCTTCTCATGGTACCCCTGTAAAGTGTCAGTGCATCCTGTAGACCATAGGCTTCTCGATATTTTAAGGAATCCCGGTTGGCGTATGCCTCAAAAGTTCCATGCCCCTCCACCTCTAAAAACTCTGTCCTGCGAAATAACTTTTGGTAGGGAATATATTTGTACGTGCCCTCTTGAATGAATTTGGCAGCGCCCCCCTGCCCTGCAAGGACCACATTTCTTGGATTCCAGGTAAATTTGTAATTCCAGAGATTGGAATCGTTTTTTGGTGCTACAAGCCCCCCGGTAAACGACTCAAAAAGGAGCATTTTGCCACCATCACCCCGGATTTTATCTATAATCTCCATTGCACTCATATGATCTATGCCCGGGTCAAGGCCCATCTCGTTCATAAAGACCAATCCACTATTCTTTACCTCTTTTTCCAATTTCTGGATGGTATCATTGCTGTAGGATGCGGTAACCAAATGCTTTTTTAACTTTAAGCAATCCATTGCAATTTTAGTATGGAGTTTGGGAGGTAACATGGAAACGACAATAGATGCTTCCCGTATGGCACTTTCCCTTTTTTTATCTTCAAAAATGTCCATGTGGACAAGACTACAATTCGGATGGGAAGCAATCCTTGGCGCCACCCCATCTGGATTGATATCAGCAAGTATCAAATGCAGTTGTTCTGCTTTGGATTTTTCTAAAATATGGTCCAACAAATAGGCAGTGGATTTTCCTGCTCCAAAAACCAAAATCTTTCGGGACATAGCTTTTAATTATTTTTGCTTTGACAAGAACGAAGGTATCAAAATGTTGTATTTATAAAATATGATGATTAAAAAGTTATGAAAAGAACATTTTTAATGAGCGGAGCGCTACTGGGCCTCCTTGGGATAATCTTGGGTGCTTATGCTGCCCATGGTTTGGAAAAAATTGCTGATTTGGACGCGGTGGATTCTTTTGAAACAGGTGTATGTTACCAAATGTACCATGCTTTTTTCTTTCTTTTTATGGGGATATGGGATGGATTGGCAAGAACCGCGCAAAAAATATTGTTTTGGATTATCTGGGTCGGATTGATTTTTTTCTCGGGCACCATTTATCTATTGGTGATGGGAAAGGTATGGTCCATGAACCTCAGTTTTCTGGGTCCAGTGACTCCGCTAGGCGGTCTTTTGCTAATTTCAGGCTGGGTTTTTTTAGGATACCATATTTTGACCCAAAAATCAGTAAAATAACGGTTGGAATATAGCGACTACCGTATAGAATTTTCTAGTTTTGTCCCAACTTAAAAAACAAAACAATGGCTTCTGACAACTCGATAACGAAATCGATTTCGTTAAAAGAGCATGGCATTCACCAAAGCAAATTGAACTATCAACTCTCGCCTGAATCGCTTCATTCGATTACCTTGGACAAAGCACTTGGAAAACAAGCTTCCTCCGGAGCGTTGGCCGTAAATACCGGGGAGTTTACGGGCAGATCCCCTATGGACCGATTTATTGTTAAAGACAAGATAACCCAAGATAAAATTTGGTGGGGCGATATTAACATGCCTTTTACTGGCGATGCTTTTGATAAGCTCTACGGCAAAGTTGTGGATTATTTGGACCAGCGGGAACTTTTTGTCAGGGACTGTTATGCCTGCGCCGAAAGTTCCTACCGATTGAACATTAGGGTAATCAATGAGTACCCTTGGTCCAATATGTTCGCTTACAATATGTTCTTGCGCCCCACCGCGGTGGAGTTACAAACCTTTGAACCTGAGTGGACCATATTGAACGCTCCGGGTTTTCTCGCGGATGCCAAGGAAGATGGTACGAGGCAGCACAATTTTGCCATCTTGAATTTTACCAAAAAAATTGCACTTATAGGCGGTACAGGGTATACGGGTGAAATAAAAAAGGGGATATTTTCTGCCCTCAACTTTATTCTACCTGTCTACAAGAATACTTTGCCCATGCACTGTTCCGCCAACATTGGGAAGGACGGCGATACAGCGCTTTTCTTCGGTCTTTCGGGAACGGGGAAAACTACGCTCTCCACAGACCCAAACAGAAAATTGATAGGTGACGATGAGCATGGATGGACCGCGGACAATACCGTCTTCAATTTTGAAGGTGGTTGCTATGCCAAGGTCATTGATTTATCCAAAGAAAATGAACCAGAAATATATGGGGCCATCAAAAAGGGGGCTATTTTGGAAAATGTGATTATGGACGGAAATGGCGTTGTGGATTATGCAGATACGTCCATTACCCAGAATACACGGGTCAGCTATCCCATCCATCATATTGAGAACATACAACAACCTTCCATAGGACAGAATGTAAAGAACATTTTCTTTTTAACGGCAGATGCTTTTGGGGTTATTCCTCCCATATCAAAATTGACCCCTGCCCAAGCTGCGTACCATTTTATATCGGGCTACACGGCGAAAGTTGCCGGTACGGAAGCGGGGGTAGTGGAACCACAACCTTCTTTTTCTGCATGTTTTGGAGCGCCTTTTATGCCCTTGCATCCCGCCAAATATGCAGAAATGTTGAGTAAGAAAATGATTGCTTCCGGTGTAGATGTCTGGTTGATAAATACCGGTTGGACTGGTGGCCCCTATGGTGTGGGAACACGTATGAAATTGAAGTATACCCGCGCCATGATAAGCGCTGCGATAAGCGGGGAATTGGGGCTGTATTCCTATGATAAATATCATATACATTCTGTTTTTGGAGTCGCGCAACCACGAGAATGTCCCGGAGTACCTACGGATGTTTTAAGCCCAAGGACAACATGGAACAATGATGATGCGTATTATAAAATGGCATTTAAACTGACCAATGCCTTTCGGGAGAATTTCAAGAAATTTGAATCCTATGCCAATGAAGAGATACGTAGGGGAGGCCCCCAGCGCTATGCGCTCTAAGCAAAAAGGCCCGCTTTATAGCGGGCCTTTTTTATTCAAATCCTGTATTTGGATTACTTGTTCACGCTGGTGATATATTTCTGAAGTGCCATGGTCATTGAAGGCGTTTCAGGGGTAGGCGCTTTAATGTCTATGCGAAGGCCCGCATCAGTGGCCGCTTTGACGGTACTATTTCCAAAAACGGCAATTCGCGTGTTGTTTTGTTCGAAGTCTGGGAAGTTCTTTAACAAAGATTCGATTCCAGAAGGACTAAAGAATACCAAGACATCGTAATATACATTTCGAAGGTCGGATAAATCACTGATTACCGTTTTGTAAAACACACCACGTTTCCAATCTACTTTAAGCTCGTCCAAAGCTTCAGGTATTGCTGATTTTAAGGTGTCGGAAGAAGGAAGAAGGAATTTTTCATCCTTGTATTTTTTTATCAGCGGGACCAACTCGTTAAAAGTCCTTTTACCTACATAAATCTTTCGTTTTCTGTAAACCACATATTTTTGAAGATAATAGGCAACCGCCTCGGATTGGCAAAAATACTTCATTGAATCCGGGACCTTAAAACGCATTTCTTCAGCGATTCGGAAGAAATGATCTACAGAATTTCTACTGGTAAGAATGATAGCGGTAAAATTGTTCAAATCAATTTTCTGCTGTCTTACTATTTTGGCCTGCACACCTTCAACATGTATAAAAGGCCTAAAGTCTACCTTTACTTTTTCTTTTTCAATTAATCGCGAGTAAGGGGAATTTTCGATTTTGGGTTCTGGTTGGGAAACCAAAATTGTTTTTACTTTCATAAGATCATCAACCTTTTAGATAGCTTCCAATTACGACTAAGGGAGCAATTTCGAGTGTGCAAAGGTACAAAATAAAATAAAACAAATAATAAACCACCGCTTTTTGATGGTTCTTCAGCAGTTTGCCCAGTCCGATGGCATTTATAAAAATAATTAAGGAGATTACTATGTAAATTACAGTCTTTGAATCCTTTAACACATATATCAAAAGTACGTTTCCCAAAAACACGACCAAGCTGCTGTAGTTAAGATAGGTGGTTTTGCTATATATCATATCAAGGACCAATTCTTGAGTATTGAAGGTAAACCCCTTTAAAAATTGGAGCAATATTTTTAGTAACTGAAAGAAAAGAACGCCGGCATATATGAAAAGGAATGGATATCTGATATGCTGTGTGCTTAAATCACCCCATGTTCCCTGGATTAAGAAGAGAAACAATGAGAAATTGATAATCTGAAACTGTGTTATCAAAATATGGAACCAGTTCAACAAGCGCCCCTTTTTACTGGATAGGACCATATACTTATTGTTGAAGGGCAAAATCAAAAAAATAAAGAACTTGTTTTCAAACAGGTACTTGCCCAAAGTGAGTATGAAAAGGCTTATGACCAAAGCCAAGGTCATCCAATCCAAAGAATCCACTGTTTTGGATATTGGGTTCATAAATTGAGTTTAAAGGGGTTTCCATTCAATCCTGGCAGCAGTCCATTTTCGGAAATCCCCACCCTGAAAAAAATCGGATTTTCCATATTGGATTTGGGCAATTCAAAACGAAAACGGACCGTATCCTTGGCAGAAATTACTTGTTTTTCCGGTCGTATCGCTTCTACCTGAATGGGTTTTAAATCTTTCACCTGTTTATAAGCATTGGAAAACGCAACATAAAAAGAAAGTTTTTGTAAGGGAATTTCAAAATCATAAGGATTGTAGATTTTAAGTTGATAATGATTATCCCTCCCGGTCGTGTCCACAATACCTTTTAATTTTCTAAAGGATTCGAAATCGTCAATGAATGATCCGTAAATACGGGTCTTTCCGTCAGGATGTAGGTATTCTATATCGCCACTTTTGGTATACTTGGTGACGTACAGGATTTTCTTATTTCGCATCCTTTCCTCGGATTGGTCGATGGAATATTGATTTTTTCGGTACATGTGGTTATTGAGTGTAAAACTAGGGTTTCCCGAGTAAAAGGCATACATGGCGGCTCTGCGGTATGAATTTTCAAAAACGACAGGCACTCCATTGGCTTTTTTGCTCAAATCATTTACCCAAGCGGTATTTCCATGGGCTTCAAACAAGATGGGAATCAACGGTTGATGTACCAACCATATCCTAGCGTACAGCAGTATAACAAGACTGACCAATCCTGCGCGATAGGCCCATTTTCTCGAATGGGCGTGTTCCAACAGGTAATTGAAGGTTATTATGGCCATGGGAACAGAAATGATTATGATCCACTGGGTCTGTACCCTCCGGTTAAAACTCGAAATAAAGAAAAAGAGAAGAACACCATAGGACAAAAATTTGAGCGCTTTGCTGAAAAGTCCTGTCGTTTTTGTCCGGAACAATGCCTTGTACACCCAAAAGAACAACAATCCAAAAATGGCGACCAAGTTTACCAAGTACCCCAAGGTAAATTTGGAAAAAGAGTAGGCCTGATTGGGGCGTTCGGAAATATGGAACTTAATGGAGACGAAGTCCTGTTCGTACAACCATATCAAATGAGGCGAATAAGACAGCAAGGCAATTCCAACGGCCAACCAGGCCCTAGGGTCACGAACTAGGTTTACATTTGACAAAAAGACGAATAGAATTACCAAGAATGCATGGTATTTACTGTACATCAACGCGGCCATTGCCAATCCAATCCCTACGGCCAGGCCATAAGATGGTGTTTTTAAGAAGCGTTTGTAGAGCCATAAAAAGAGAGCCGTAAAAAATAAAAGCGGAGTATCAGGAAGTGTAAAAAAACCATAGGCGTTCATTAAGGTCATGGAAAACAACAACAAAAAGAAAAGTCCAACAGATTCGTTTTTTTTTGGATGGTCAACCATCAACCAAATTATGCAATAGGTACCTATAGAAAGTAGGCAGCTCATAAAACGAACGCCCAATTCAGCTGGAAACAAATAACTGCCGATTTTAATCAGAAATGCGACCATAGGCGGATGATCAAAATAGCCCCAACTTAGGTTTTGGGCATAATACCAATAGTAGGCCTCGTCATAGATAAGTTCCGTGAAGTAGCTTTGAACAAGATTAAGGACAAAAAGCAGGGAAAGTAAGAGAAGAAAGCGGGGAGGAAACCGTAGGGTCATCAAAATCTTTTTAAGCCGCTCAAAGGTACAAATATTGAAGCATTGCATTGGATGATCAATTCCAAGGAACGACAAAATTCAAAGTATTATTTTTGGGGCTTAAGCTGAAAAGTAATGGCAGACGGATTGGTCATCATACCTACTTTTAACGAAATTGAAAACATAGAGGCCATTATTAGAACGGTTTTTGACCTGAAAAAAGAATTCCATGTTTTGGTTGTTGACGATAATTCCCCGGATGGAACCGCCGAAAATGTAAAAACTTTAAAAACCGAATTCCCGGACCGCCTTTTTTTGGAAGTACGCAAAGAGAAATCGGGATTGGGTACGGCGTACATTCATGGATTTACCTGGGCTTTGGAAAGGGATTATGATTATATTTTTGAAATGGATGCAGACTTTTCGCATCGACCTGCTGATCTGTTGCGATTGCATCGGGCCTGTTTGAATGAAGCTGATGTTGCCGTGGGTTCGCGATACAAAAAAGGGGTCAATGTGGTGAATTGGCCCTTGTTCAGGATTCTACTTTCGTATGGAGCGTCTTTTTATGTTAAGGTAATAACAGGTATGAAAGTGCATGATCCCACAGCCGGGTTTATCTGCTACCGTCGCAAGGTGTTGGAAGCAATAGATTTAGACCGCATTCGGTTTATTGGATACGCCTTTCAAATTGAAATGAAGTATAGAGCGTACCTGAAAGGATTTAAAATCGAGGAAGTATCCATTATTTTTACGGATAGAATTCATGGAAAATCCAAAATGAACTCCAAAATCATCCGAGAAGCTATTTTTGGAGTCATAACCATGAAGCTTAGAAGTAGTTTTCTTGGAAAAAGTTTTTAAATATGCAGAAAACCTTACTTAAAAATGCAACGGTAATCAATGAAGGGAAGCGTTTTGAGGCCGATGTACTTATAAAAGGTGATTTTATAGAACGGATAGACGGTGATATTTCAGAAACTACTGCCAAGGTAATCGAATGTGGTGGAGATTATCTTCTGCCCGGTATTATCGACGACCAAGTACACTTTAGGGAACCCGGCCTTACCCATAAAGGTACCATTGCCACTGAAAGTAGAGCTGCCATTGCAGGTGGTATCACCAGTTTTATGGAGCAGCCCAATACCGACCCGCAAACCACTACGATTGAAAAGCTGGAAGCTAAATTTGCCGTGGCCCGAAACGATGCTTGGGCAAATTATTCATTTCTTTTCGGGGGAACCAATACCAATCTCGAAGAATTAAAGCGGCTGGACAAAAACGCGTGTTCCGGGGTTAAGCTGTTCCTAGGTTCATCCACGGGAAATATGTTGGTCGATGATGAAAAGGTCTTGGAGCAAATCTTTAGCAATACCGAAATGGTGATTTCCACCCATTGTGAAGATGAGGGTACCATCAAAGCAAATTTAGAAAAGTATAGACTAGAGTATGGAGAGCGGATTCCCATGCGCCTTCATCCTGTTATAAGGAGTGAGGAAGCCTGTTATTTATCCTCTTCAAAAGCGATTGCTCTAGCAAAAAAAACGGGCGCCAGATTACATGTCTTCCATTTGTCGACAGGGATAGAGACCGATTTGTTTACCAATAGTATACCTCTGGAAGAAAAGAAAATTACCGCTGAGGTTTGCATTCACCATCTCTGGTTTTCAGACGAGGATTACAAAAAAAAAGGTGCATTCATAAAATGGAATCCAGCAGTAAAGTCAGTTAAGGACAGAGACTTGCTCTGGGAGGCCCTTCTGGATGACCGAATTGATGTTATTGCCACGGACCACGCCCCTCATACCCGTGAAGAGAAGGAAAATCCATACACAAGATGTCCTTCGGGAGGACCTTTAGTACAACATGCCTTATTGGCCATGTTGGAAAAGGAAAAGGAAGGGAAAATCACCAAAGAAAAAATGGTGGAAAAAATGTGCCATAACCCTGCGAAACTATTTGATTTGGACCGAAGGGGCTTTATTCGCGAAGGGTATTATGCCGATTTGGTACAAATACGTTCCAATGTTCCCCAAAAAGTTGAACGTTCCAATATTCTTTACAAGTGCCAATGGTCCCCGTTTGAGGGGCTCACTTTTAGTTCAAAGGTAATGCGAACATTTATCAACGGGCATTTAGCTTATGAAAACGGTATTTTTTCTGAAAAGAAAAACGCCAAAAGACTGACATTTGATCGATGAAGAAAACACGAATTTCGCTTTTTTTATTTTTGTTCGTTATCGCCTTGAGCTGCGGGGAAAAGGTGGTTGAGCCCCCCCGAAATTTGATTTCCAAGGAAAAAATGACAGATATATTACACGACCTAGCGCTTCTGAATGCGGCTAAAACCTCATACTCCGATGTCTTGGAACAAAAAAATGTAGAGATTATGGACTTTCTTTTCCGAAAATATCAAATTGACAGTACCCAATTTGTGGAAAGTGATAGGTATTATGCATCGTTACCCTTGGAATACCAAGCCATTTATGAGGAAGTTGAAGCCCGTATTGAAAAGAAAAGAAAATTTATTGAAGAAGATAACCAAAAGCGAAACGATAGTGTTCGAAAAGCACAAGAAGCAAAGACAGATTCTTTAAAAAAACTCAGAAAAGATATTAAAGAGGCTTCTTAGTTTTCAATAAGGAACAGCAAAAGGTTATAACATTTTCCAAAACTTCATACGAAAAGCCCGGGATTGTTTTGGATTTCGAATTTTCGTACTGATTAAAATGATAGAGCCCTTTTACAAGGTTTCGGGTCAGTTTCCTTCGTGTACCACCTAAATTACGTTTTATATAGTCTATTCGCCAAAGCATTTCCAATAGCCAAAACGGAACTTGTTCTGTAGGAGGGGAAACCCCTAAAGCTTCTGCCATATTTTTAAAAACAGACGCGTATGTCAAGTTTTGATTTACCAGGATAAAACGCTCATTCCTTGTATGGAACTTCATGGATTTGAGCATCGCATGGACAACATCATTGACGGTCACAAAACCTGTGCCGCCCGGAAAAAAATAGCGTCCGCCTTTGCGCGCCCTTTTGAACAGCAGCCCACTGCCGGAGTTCCAAAATCCAGGCCCCAAAACAATTCCGGGATTAACAATTACAACATCCAAACCTTCCTGGGAACCCCGCCACACTTCCAATTCGGACTCAAACTTAGAGATTCCATAAACAGAAACATCGGTATCGTTCCATTCGGTATCCTCATCTATCTTTTGTCCCTTTTTGCCAGACCCCAGCGCAGCAATGGAACTCACATGGCAAAACTTGGACACTTGATGTGCAATACTAAGGTTGACCAGATTGGCCGTACCTTCGACATTTGTCTTTAATAGTTGGTTCAAATCCTTGGGATCAAAAGATATAAGTGCTGCACAATGGTACACTTCGCGTATTCCTTTAAAAACAGTTTCTAAAGAAAGCAGGTCGGTAATATCTGCTTTTACCCACTCAATCTTGTCGAAATATTGGTCTGGCACATCAGTGTAAAATCCAAAAACCTCCAATACCTTGGATTGCTTTTTTTCGTTGCGGTAAAGGGCCCTGACCTGGTTTTCCTGTTGTACCAATTGGAAAAGCAAATGGGAACCTATCAGTCCGGTTCCTCCTGTGACTAATATCATACAACTAAAGTACCTCTTTGCGGTGTATTTACGTAATGAACTGGGAACTTCATTTTATATTTGCAGCGATTCAAATCAATTGAAAATGAAAACAAACTTTGTTCAGGAACTGCAATGGCGGGGAATGGTACATGATGCTATGCCGGGTACGGAGGAACATTTAATGGATAAAATGCAGGCGGCCTATGTTGGAATTGACCCAACGGCGGATTCATTGCATATTGGACATTTGGTGGGCGTAATGATGCTGAAACATTTTCAGTTGGCGGGTCACAAGCCTGTTGCACTAGTAGGCGGTGCTACGGGAATGATAGGAGATCCTTCAGGTAAGTCTGCAGAACGCAATCTATTGGATGAAAAAACCCTGCGCCGCAATCAAGAAGCGATAAAGGCGCAATTGTCCCGTTTTTTGGATTTTGACAGCGATGCACCCAATGCAGCAGTTCTTGTGAACAATTACGACTGGATGAAGGACTTCTCTTTTCTGGATTTTATCAGGGACGTGGGCAAACATATTACGGTCAACTATATGATGGCCAAGGATTCGGTCAAAAAACGGCTTTCCGCTGATGCAAAGGAAGGGATGTCCTTCACCGAGTTTACCTACCAGCTGGTGCAGGGGTACGATTTTCTTTATCTATTCCAAAACCACAACTGTAGTCTACAAATGGGGGGAAGTGACCAATGGGGCAACATCACCACAGGTACGGAGCTGATTCGAAGAATTGGGGGCGGAAAGGGGTTTGCGTTGACATGTCCTCTGATAACCAAGGCAGATGGCACTAAATTTGGGAAAACAGAAGGGGGTAATGTCTGGCTGGATTCGCACCGAACTTCCCCGTATCGATTTTATCAGTATTGGTTGAACACTTCGGATGAGGATGCGGAGAAGTACATAAAGATTTTTACGTTCTTGGGGCAGGAATATATTGAGCAATTGGTAGCGCAGCATAAGGAAGCACCCCATATGCGCTCACTTCAAAAAAAATTGGCAGAGGAGGTCACCACAATGGTCCACTCGCCAGCCGATTTGGAGCGTGCGGTCACCGCAAGTGCTATTCTATACGGCAAGTCAACTTCCGAAGACCTTAAAAAATTGGACGAACAGACCTTTCTGGATGTCTTTGAAGGAGTTCCGCAAGCTGAGGTTCCCAAGACCGATTTGGAAAATGGTTTGGATATGATCGGTGCCCTGGCGGCCAAAACCGCTTTCCTAAGCTCAAATGGGGAGGCGCGCCGGGAGTTAAAACAAAACTCCATTTCGGTAAACAAGGAAAAAGTGAGAGAAGGGTACAAGATTACCATCAGCGATTTGATCAATGATAAGTTTGTATTGTTGCAACGCGGTAAGAAAAACTATTTTCTAATTGTTGTTGACTGATGTCTAGAGTGCCATCAAATTGCAGCCCCGGATATCGGAATGGTCAAAGCGGCCCAGGATTTCAAAGGTACCATCTTCATATACTTTTCCCAAATCTTGCGTGGCGATAAAAGAACAGGAGTCTATATTGGCCAGGTCAATAATGTTTATTCCCCCTGTTTTTCCATATTCTTGTCCTGAAAGTGGGTCCTCTGTGTCCCGTGTGGCCACTTTCATCCAAGGGGGACAGGCAAATATCCCGTTACCGAGCGAATAGGCCTGGGAAAGCAGTTCTGTCATTCCATATTCTGAGTATATTTCGGAGACGTCAAAGGCATTTTTCAGCTGTGCATGAAGTGCTTCCCGGATAAGTTCCTTCCTTTTTCCCTTCATCCCGCCTGTTTCCATAATTTGCGTATACCTTAATTGCGTAGGGTATTTTTCGGCCATATCCAAAAGGGCAAAGGAGACTCCTATCAGCAAGGTTTTTGTTTCGTTCTTTTCAAGTTGAACAAGCTTGCTTTGAAGTTCATCGAAATTGTATAAATAAAAACCGCTGTCAGGATGTTTTGACCGCTTTACCATATCATTTACCATATATACCAAAGAGGAGCCCTCGCGTTCCAAGTAGGCGGGTAAAAGGGCCAAGATACAATAGTCTTCCATCGGACCAAAAAAATGGGTGAAAGCCTTGGTATAGCTCTTGTGATAAATTTCTACGTTCGAAACATAGTGTCTGCTGGTAACACTGCCCGTTGTGCCGCTACTCTCAAAAACAATCTCCACGTCTTTTTCCGAAACCATCACTTTTTTGGATTTGAAGAACGTAATGGGCAAAAAAGGAATATCTGCACAGCAAGAGACCTCCGAAGGGGATTTTCGCAACCTTTGGCAATAGGACCGATAGACCGGGTTATTTGTGAATTGATAGCGAAAAATGTCGAGGCTCAACTCTTCAAATTCCTCTGAAGTTGAAATAGAAAAAAGCCTTGAATTTGGAGGTCTGTCCATTACGGACAAAAATAGCTGAAAAAAAAGCCCTTTGAAAGGGCTTGGTTTATGGGGGTTATTTGATGACCAGTTTTCGGGTCATGGTCTTTTTCTGTTCGGTAACTTGGAGCACATAGACGCCAGGTAATAGACGAGATACATTGAGGGTATTGGTAGACACCCTATCGGTCAAAACAATCTCACCAAAAACATCGAATACCTTGATTTGTTTTGTTCCATTGGATGAAGTGGTTATGTAGACTTCATCACCATATACCGGATTGGGATACATCTTAAATCCCTGTAGTTCACTCACCTGTTGCGTATTGACGCTAACAAGCTCTTGTCCAAAAGAAATTAGGGGAAATGCCATAATGATAACTAAGTAGAGGTTTTTCATAAATGCCGATTTGGGGTAAATCCATACTAAAAGTAATCAAAGGGTTCCTTTGAAACTATAAAATGTTGTGAAACAAAGAATTATGTAGGTTTACATCAGAAAATACCTGGGAATACGAAGTACCGGACTGGCTTTATCAGGTCCTATTTAATGATGAGCTTGCGGGTAGCTACTTTGTTGTTTTCTAAAATCCGGATTATGTACATGCCTTTATCCAAGCGGGAAAGATTCAACTCCCTACCTATAATCGTCGTCTGTAGTACTTGGGTGCCCAATACATCAAAGATGGCGATTTCCTTGGGCGCATTGGTAGTGGTTTCTATAAACACTTTACTTTGGGTAACCGGGTTGGGGAAGAGTTTTAAGCCGTCGATATCTGCATTGGATTTTACACTTTCTTGTGAATATCCTATGGTACAATATGCAAAAAGAAAAACCAAGTAAAGGTATTTCATACAAAGTAGGTTACAACGGCTATGCCACAAATATATAGAATTACATCGCTGAAATTGAGCCTTTTGTCGAAAAAAGGCCAGCATTTTCGATGAAGTGCAACAAAAAGCCCCGAATTACGGGGCTTATAAGTTAGTACTGAAATTGAATTTTAGTTGATGCCCAAGGTCCACCCGGCACCCCAAGTATCGATATCGGTTCCCGTAGCATTGCCAGCATCACCGCCAATTACATCCGCTTGAGATGGTGGAGATGCATTTGCAAAATCATCTTCATACAGAAATTCCTCGCTCACACCAGTAAAGGAGACATCCGTGAACTGCAGATCTGTAGGGATATTGTCAGAAGTAATATCTCCCGCTGTGTCATCTTCTACTACAACTCCGCGTCCAAAGTCTTGGATTACAACATTGTTGAAGATTCCTCCTGTGCCTGCACGCAAACGAAATGCACGGCTATTGTCACCACTACCAATGACTGTTGCGTTATTTATTGTTGGGATGGATACAAAGCCGCCAGAGTTCTGAAAGTCCGTATTGAACCCATCCATTTCGAAGCCACTATCACCATCTAAAGTCTGTAAAACATATACATCTGTAATGGTTCCGGTGTAACCTTCCGTCCAGTCCACTGAATCATCTTCTGCGTCAACAATCGCAAGGTTGTTCACATTTACAGTGCCGCCAAAGAACTCAATGCCGTCATCTGAGCATTGATAGACCTGCACATGATTTATTGTAGTTCCACTTCCAACAGCATACAATGAAAGTCCATTTAATTCTTGGGTTCCATTAAGTGCACCTCCTACATATTCCAATCTAAGGTAGCTTATGGTTCCTGAATTATCTGCGGGGATGGAACCTCCGTAGGGAAGCTGGCCTACTTCACTTGTGGGCAGGTCGTCAGGGGTGCCAGGATCAATCAAGTTTGTGGTAGATTGGCCTAAAATAACCAAACCACCCCAATCCCCGGGTGCAGGAGTTGTTGCGGCAGAAGTCATGACAACCGGGTTTGATGCAGTTCCATTGATTTGTATTTGTGAACCGCGAAGCACCGCAATGTAGTTTTGAACCCCATTCGGCTCGGCTTCGATAACAGTACCAGCCGGAATGGTCAGCGTTGCTCCTTCGTCAACAAAGGTTGCCGCAGCCAAACGATAGGTGATGTTAGGGTCTAAGGTCCTGTCCTCCGTGATAAAACCAAAAAGGTCCTCGGTGCCATTGCCATTTCCGTTGCTACCTCCACCTCCAGTATTGTTTACGACACTGTTATCATTGATGACAATATCTGGCGTGTTGTCCTCCTCACAGCCCACGGTAAAGAGCGCTAATATGAGTAAGCTTGAAAGAAATTTGATTTTCATTTTTAAAGGGTTTAAAATAGTTATCATCTGTAGTTAAAATTTGTATTTAAGCGACAAGCCTACATCAATACCATCTTTGAATTCGGTAATGATCAATCGGTTGCCAAGCTGATCTGTTTGTGAAAGGGTTATATCTGGATTCAGTAGGTTTCTGGCGGTCAATCCGATTTCAAAATTATCTGTGATTGGATTTATGACCACCAAGTTTAGGGTTGTAACAGATTCTTCTGTGATGTCCCCAACGGTTCCGGCGCCCAACGCAAATATCCTATCAGAAAAATAGGAACCAATAAGTGTTGCCTTTGGCTTAAACTTGCCGATCGTGGGAGTGAAACTGAGGTCTGTATTGAAAATGATGTCCGAAGCACCTTCCAATTCACTTTCAGTTTTGTTGAAACTGGTTGTAAAAGTTCCTCCTACTGATTGCAAGTCCTGATTCGTATCGGTCCATGCTAGATTAAACCCTAGATTAAGCAAGGGTTCCTCTTCAGCATTTTTCAAGAGGTTTTTTCGAAGTTCTAATTCAACTCCGAAAACATCAGCTTGGTCACCTGTTCTAAAATAGCGTTGATCTCCCGTAGCGTCTCGTGCAGTAACCCTATTCACCGGATCTTTGATTTGTTTATAAAACACTCCCAGCGAAATGATCTCTCTTGGGGAAAGGAACCATTCGTACTTTAAATCATAATTGAATATTTCTGAGAAATTGGGTCCATCTCCGTCGATACCGCCAAGAAGATCGGGATTACCGCCGTAGCGGATAACAACGTCTTCATATACAAAAGGGGCGACCTCTTTGAATTCAGGGAATGATGCCGTCATGCTAAATGAACCTCGTAAATTCATGTCTTCATTCAAGGCATATCTCGCATTCACGCTGGGCAAAAACAGATTATCGCTGGCATTGACCGTTGTGGATGTACCAGGAGGGATAATATCTCCTTGGACATCGTACGTGATTTCTTGCTGGAAGTTTTCAAATCTAATTCCTGGTATTACCAGTAATTTTTTGTCAAGTAGTTGAATCTCGGCATTTACATGACCAGCATAAACGTTCAATTCACCTCGGTACTGACTATCTGGAAGTCCGGGTCTATTTACTGTACTTTGTCCTGGTATGGGATTTAAAGTGACCACGTCCCAAAGACCGCTTCCATTGGGAATGTCAATATTGGAAACATTGAATATTTCGTCCAGATTGTTTACGTCCGCAATCTCCAGGTTATTGTCGGTAAACTCGTATCCGTATCGGATGGCGTTGAAATTACGTACTTTACGTCTCCCAGCATAACCCACATTTAAAGCAAAATTTTCGGAAAATTGCTTCTTTACATTGATGAAGCCGTTGAACTCATCATCTTCTATTTCTTGGAAAAAGCGTTGATTATCAAATGCTACGTTATCAAAAAAGATGGGATTTGTATTTGGGTCATTGTCCAGTGCGAACTGGTAATTCTGAAGTGTAAAACGTTTACGGTCAGGTTCATCTGAAAGTACCTTGTTGTACCCAAACCCCAAGTTTACTTCTAAACCTTTTTCTTCATCTATGAACTCACCCAAAAGTTGGTTCACAAATATCTGGTCTTGATTGAAACGACCATTATAGACAAAAAATCCTTCATCGGTATCTCCGATATCGTCACGAATGGTACCTTCGCCATTAATGCCAAAAAACTCAGTTTGGTCCTGGGCACTGTTGATGTACAAGGAACGGTATTGCAATTTGAATTTATCAGAAATTTTGTAATCGATATTCGCCAGTGCCGTAGTGGTGGCGTTATACACATATTGGTCCACATTGGGATACGAGGAGTTCAATGCATTGGTAAAATCACTCGCTTCACCTTGCCTAAATCTCCATCCATTCGTGAATGATGCCGTTCCGAAGAAGCTTAATCTGGACTCATCACTAAAAATGAGGGAAAATCCACCCTCAAGACCTACATTTACATTTACGGGAGTGCTTGCATCAACAGGGTCCACAGGTTGCCCCAGTACAATGGCAAATGGATTGTTGTCATATCTATTATATCTGCCAAAGTAACTTATCCCTTCGTTCAGCAGAAAATCTTCTCCTATGGCCGCAGAGTTGATACCTGAACCCAAATTGACACTGAGGTAGGCTTGACCAGTATGGGCTTTTGAAACAATATTCACATTGCCCGCTGAAAAATCGCCATAGAAATTCGTTGAGTATGCCTTGCTTACCCCGATGCTTTGAATCACATCTGATGCAAACAGGTCTAAATCGATGTTCTTTTTATTTACATCTGTCGAAGGCAATGATAATCCATTAAGCGTCGTATTTTGATAGCGATCGCCCAAACCGCGCACATAGACATTACTCGACCCTTGCTGTTTTGAGATTCCAGCAATTTGCGCAACGGCGGCAGCGGCATCTCCAATACCTTTTCTGGTCAGCACTTCGGCGCCAATGGATTCTTGAATAACCAACGCCTTTTTTTGTTGCAAAAGCAACGCAATTTCAGAGTCTTGCCTGGCTGTGGTGGTTACCACCACTTCATCCAATCCTACGGTACTAGCTCCCAAACCTGCATTGATCTCAGTAACCTTATCGGACTCGACCACAACATTTGGAACTTCTAAAGTCTCATACCCCAAAAAACTGATTACAAGCGTATAGGTGCCAGGTGCAACATCTGTAATTTCGAAAAGACCATCAAAATCTGAAGTGGTCCCCTGGGTTGAACCCTTGATAAGAACGTTTGCAAAGGCGAGTGGTTCATTGTTCAATTCCTTATCCGTCAATTTACCCACAATACTACCGTTCGTCTGGGCAAGGCCCACAGTGCTCATAATGGTAAATAAGAGTAGAAAGTATGTTTTCATTAGTAGTTGTTGGATTATAATTTGGGCAAAGAACGCTACGTGCTGTAAAAGCTATGTTAGTCACTTGTTAAGTGTTTATTTGAAAAGTGTTACAATAAGGTTATGACATTAAATGAATGTTAAGCATTTATTGAGTAATCGTATTATATTTACATTTGGATGATTAACGCTAATGCAACATCCCATGAAAACAAAGGATATCAAGATTCTATTGGTTGATGATGAACCGGACATTCTGGAAATTGTCAGTTACAATCTTTCTGCAGAGGGTTATGAAGTCTACACCGCAAAAAACGGGGCAGAGGGTGTGGCCAAGGCCAAAAAAAAGAATCCACACCTTATTATTCTAGATGTCATGATGCCTGAAATGGATGGGATTGAGGCTTGCGAACTCTTGCGGAACACCCCGGGCCTGGAAAATACAATAATTACTTTTTTAACGGCACGTGGGGAAGACTATTCGCAAGTGGCCGGGTTTGATGCCGGTGCGGATGATTATATCACCAAACCCATAAAGCCAAAGGTTTTGGTAAGCAAGGTAAAAGCCCTTTTGCGGCGTTTAAAAGATGAAAAGCCCGAAGTTGAGGATATTGTCAAAGTAGGCAATATTGTGATCAACAGGGAAGAATATAAAATTGTGAATGATGGGCAAGAAATCGTATTGCCACGAAAGGAGTTTGAGCTTCTTTCCTTGTTGACTTCAAAACCAAGCAAAGTCTTCAAACGCGAGGTCATATTGGATAAGGTATGGGGCAACGAAGTGGTCGTAGGGGGAAGGACCATAGATGTACACATTAGAAAACTTCGTGAAAAAATTGGGGACCATCATTTTAAAACCGTGAAAGGCGTAGGCTATAAGTTTGTCTTGTAATGGCCATTCAAACCCGTAAATCCTACAAATTTGCCTTACGCTCCTCCCTACTGATTTCCTTAATTCTTCTACTGCTTTTCTCGGCCTATATGATGTTTTCCAACACTTGGAATATTGTTGCACTGGCCCTTATTTCTCTTGGTTCCTTTATCGCTTCGTTCATCGTGCTCCAGGTACGTGTGGAACGTTTTATTTACCGACGGATAAAAAAAATCTATGATGATGTTTCTTTATTGGAATCTTCTACTTTTTCCTCAAAACCTGTAACCACAGATATGAAGACCCTTACTGAAGAGATTGAAAAGTTTGCCGAAGACAAAAAAATAGAAATTGATACACTTAAAATCCGCGAAGAATATCGAAAAGATTTTCTCGGAAACGTATCCCATGAATTAAAAACACCACTGTTTACCGTACAAGGGTATATTTTGACCTTATTGGATGGAGCTATAAATGACAAGAAAGTACGGCAGAAATATCTCACGCGAGCCAACAAGGGCGTAGAACGACTCATCTATATTGTTCGTGATCTGGATTTGATAACCAAATTGGAAGTTGGAGGACTTAAATTGGAAAAAGAAGATTTTGATATCATAGAGTTGATACAAAATGTTTTTGACCTCTTGGAAATGAAGGCGACGGATAAAGAAATCACTTTGACTTTTGATATGGAGTATCCCCAACCTGTTTTTGTTAAAGCCGATAGAGAGAAAATTCAACAGGTCATCAGTAATCTGTTGGTGAATTCCATTAAGTACGGCTATCCCAAAGGAACAACTGAAGTAAGCGTGGAGAACCTCATTAAGAACAAGGTAATAATTCGCGTAACGGACAACGGGGAGGGCATCCCCAAAAAACACATCCCGCGCTTGTTTGAACGTTTTTATCGTGTAGACCAAAGCGGCAGCCGTAAAGAAGGTGGCTCAGGTTTGGGACTTTCCATCGTGAAGCATATTATCGAAGCGCACGATGAAAAAATCTATGTAGAGAGCGAAGAGGACGTAGGCTCTGAGTTTTCTTTCACTTTGGAAAAAGCCTTGAACAAAATTGAATAGTCTACATCAGTATCAAATTGGGTCAAACCCAGGTAGGAATCCACTCGATTTAATTGGTCAATGGTAAAATCATCCTGTTGGCAAAAGGGGACCAGCTGTTGTTTCTGTAATTTTTTTGCCAGATACTCCTGTTCATACTGGCCTGGGGTGGGAATAAAAAAGGCTCTCTTTTCCAATTTGGCCAAGTCCATTACCGTTGTATAGCCCGATCTACAAAGTATCAAGTGGCTTTGATTTATGGTACTTTCCAGCTCCTTGGATTGCATAAAGTTGAAAATATCTAGAGAACCTTTTTCGCGATGTATGGTGTCATGGGTTTGTTGTTCCTCAATCTTACCCTTTACAAAAACTACCCGACCCTTATATTTTTTAAGTTCCTCAAGTAGTTTTTCCTCAAGGAGGCTACGTTGCGGTTCCGGTCCGGAGAGCAGGACCATCAAATCAAAGACCCGTGTATTTTCTTTTTTCTCAAAACGGCTCAGTGGCCCTATGTATTTAATGTTCTTTTTTTTCTTTTTTAAATGCCCCAATTTTCCGGTGAGATTGGGCTTTCCTTCCACATCCGGCACCCAGCAGGCATCGAATTTTCTGATGATTTTTTGATGGGCTTTGGAACTCATCCAAGTAGTATTTCCAGAAAGTACGTTCAATTGATGCGTGATGAACACACAGGGGACTCTCTTATAAAAAACGCCTAGGCGATTGTCAGAAATTATTCCCTTTAGCTCATGTTTCCTTACCAATTTTTTGACCGCTTTTTTCTCCTTGGCAATGGCCTTGATGACTTTTGGAGAATCCCATATCATTTTGATTTTAAAGTTTCGGGCCTTTTCGGCATAGGTGATTTTGTAGGAAGGTAATTCAAAAGCGGGAAGGTCTGGAAACTCTTTCTGTAACAAAGCAAGGGCTACTCCGTCTGATGCAATATAGGGATAATATCCATGGGCCAAAAGTGCGTGTATTATGGGGATACAACGGGTGGCATGGCCTAAGCCCCAATTTAAGGGTGCTACCAGAATACGTTTGGAATCCTGCATGGAACAAAGAAACAAAAAGCGTAGCTAATAATTCGAAATCCTTAGTTTTGCCAGATGTTAAATAATCGCCTTGGGAAGTAAGAACAAATTAAAGCGGTTTCAGGAAAATGAATCCTTTTCCAACGTCATACAACCTACACGGGAAGAGGTTTTGGATGGCTTTGCTTGGAAGGGAAAATGGCATGATTTTTTTAAAAATAGCAATCCCATTGTTCTGGAACTGGGTTGTGGCAAGGGAGAATATTCCTTGGGCTTGGCACAAAGGAATCCCAATACAAACTACATCGGAATCGATATAAAAGGAGCGCGGTTTTGGAAGGGAGCCAAATCGGCACTTGAGATAAATCTACCTAATGTGGCTTTTTTACGAACCCAGATTGAGTTGATAGATTATGTATTTGCCAAAGATGAGGTAGATGAAATCTGGATTACCTTCCCTGATCCCCAAATTAAATTCAAAAGAACCAAACACAGGCTTACCAATCTCTTTTTTCTGGAAAAGTACCGCTGGATTTTGAAACCGAACGGCTGTGTTCATCTCAAGACCGATAGCGAGTTTTTACACGGATATACGCTCGGGCTTTTGCAGGGACTTGGGCATGACATCTGTTACGCCAACCATAATATATATACCAATGAAGGCAGTCCAGACGAAGCGTTGGGGATACAGACGTTCTATGAAAATCAGTATCTTGAAAAGGGGAAACCCATAACCTACTTACAGTTTAGGCTCCGCTGACCATGACACACTTGCTCATTTTGTTTTTCGCTACGTTTTCCGCAGCTTTTATGGCAACTGTTCCCCCAGGACTTCTCAATATGAACGCCGCCAAAACCAGTGTGGAAAAAGGTAAGCTGAACGGGATAATATTCAGCTTGGGCGTATCCTCCATGATAATGGTACAATCCTATATTGCCGTGCTGATCTCCAAATTTCTTTACAGAAATCCAGAGGTAATTGATGTGCTTTTGAAAATTGCCTTGGTGATTTTTGCCTTTTTTGCTGTTTACTTTTTTGGTACTGCCAAAAAGAAGAACAAGGGAGGTTTGGAACCAGTAAAAGTGAGCAAAAAAAACAGTTTTTTCAAGGGAATGCTGCTTGCAGCGCTCAACTTATTGACCATCCCCTATTACAGTGGGCTCAATGCCATGTGGAACAAAGCGGGATGGATAAAGTTTGAACCTACTGATACCTTTACCTTTATTTTGGCGGCAGGAATGGGAACTTTTTCGGTACTTTATCTGTACACCTTTTATTTTAATAAATTGGAGACCAAAACAAATCGGTTTTCCAAAAATTCCAACTACATTTTAGGTGTTTTAATGTTGATTCTATTGATGATAACCGTGATTCGGATTTTTTATAGATAAATGGAAGAGCAAAATTTTTTTGACAAAGTTTACGAGGTGGCCCAGCAGATTCCTTACGGAAGGGTGACTTCCTATGGGGCGATTGCCAAATATCTCGGTGCGGCGCGTAGTGCCCGTATGGTGGGGTGGGCCATGAACTACGTCTTTGGTAAAGATATTCCGGCCCATCGCGTGGTCAACAGAGTGGGAGTATTGACGGGAAAGCATCATTTTGAAGGGACGAACCTGATGCAACAACTTTTGGAAAACGAAGGATTGACCATAAAGGACAACCAAATTGTGGATTTTCAAAAGTATTTTTGGGATCCCGTTCAGGAACTCTAAATAACCCGTATTGATTGTACCATCTTCATTTTTAATTCTGAGACTTCCCAAAATCCTGCCATTGACGTATCTTTGTATTCTGAAATGCAGGTAACCACAGGATAGAAAAAGACATGGTGAAGTTGAGCAAAAGTGACATAGTAAAGGCCCTTGAGAAGATTTCCGCTCCGGGGGAGGGGCAAAATATCGTGGAAAGCGGTGCGGTGACCAATGTTCAGGTTTTTGGTGATGAGGTAGAGGTAGATGTTACCATAAAAAATCCAAGCCTTCAGGCGAAAAAGAAAACGGAAGTGGAAATTTTGAAAATAATCCATCAAGACGTTTATCAAAAAGCAAAAATAAAGGTAAATCTCAAAGTAGACGCCCCCGCCAAACCGGAAGTAAATCAAATCAAAGGAAATCCTATTCCCGGTATCCAAAATATTATTGCTATCGCTTCAGGAAAGGGAGGCGTTGGAAAATCCACGGTCACTGCGAATATCGCTGTTACCTTGGCAAAAATGGGATTCCAAGTTGGATTGTTGGATACAGATATATATGGTCCGTCAATGCCCATAATGTTCGATGTTGCCATGGAAAAGCCCCTTTCCGTGAACATTGACGGGAAGGCCAAAATGAGACCAGTAGAAAACTACGGGGTCAAAATGCTATCAATAGGGTTTTTTACACAACCCAACCAAGCGGTAATTTGGAGGGGACCCATGGCCTCCAAGGCACTCAACCAGATGATTTTTGACGCCCACTGGGGAAAGCTGGACTTTCTTTTATTGGACCTGCCCCCAGGTACTGGGGATATTCATTTAAGTATAATGCAATCCCTTCCTGTTACCGGTGCGGTAGTGGTAAGCACACCACAAGAAATTGCTCTGGCAGATGCCCGAAAAGGAGTGGCGATGTTCCAGCAGGAGGCAATAAATGTCCCTGTTCTGGGCATTGTGGAGAATATGGCATATTTCACCCCAAAGGAACTTCCCAACAACAAATATCATATCTTTGGAAAAGATGGTGCCAAAAATCTGGCGGAGGACTTACAAGTACCCTTTTTGGGAGAAGTGCCCTTAGTGCAAAGTATTCGAGAAGCAGGTGATGTGGGCAGGCCGGCAGCACTCCAGACCGCGACTCCCACAGAAGAGGCGTTTGAAGACTTAACTAGAAAGGTGGTCAGCGAATTGGTAAAACGAAATAAGGACCTACCTCCTACGGAAGCAATTAAAATTACGACAATGGCCGGCTGTGCCGCTGTTAAAAAGAAATAGATTATGATGACATCAGAGGAGATTCGAATTAATGTAGAAAAAGCTTTGGAAGAAATTAGACCTTTTCTTCAAAGTGACGGTGGTGATATATCTTTAATCTCCATCGATAATGATAGTTCTGTTAAAGTAAAGTTGGAAGGGAATTGTATTGATTGCAGTGTGAATCAGATGACCTTGAAAAGCGGTGTTGAGATGACCATTAAAAAATATGCTCCACAAATTGAAGAAGTGGTCAATTTAAGCGACGACTAATTCGAAAACAATCGTATACTTCCTTTGGAAAATGTGATAGGCACATTTCAAAACCAACGTATTGATGATTTTAACCGATAATTTAATTATTGGATTGGGTTTCTCAGATATTCCTTTTGCTTTTGAGGCTTACATTATATTTAGACGACCTATTGGTATTGGCCCAGTATCCCAACCTTGTAGACGATTCATTCACTTGAATCTCAAAAAATGGCCCTATATCGGTCTTAGATTTCCCGATTTTTTAACCTGTCCTATTTCAGCACCCTTTGGAAAAAAGTATTCTGGTCTCTCCTTTTTTACATGCGAACCGCGACACGGAAATGAATATCAACACCTATTCCCCGGTGCAATAGGTTGTCCATTACAATGATTCAAGTGGAGCAATGGGATTTAGTTTTGGATAACTATTTAGCGTCAAAAGAAAAACATGAGCGACGTAAAGATTAAGATCACGGATAGGGAAGGGGTGCTCCATGAGGTAGATGCGCCTACGGATATGAACATGAACTTGATGGAGGTGGTCCGTGCTTATGAGCTTGCCCCGGAAGGGACCATAGGAATTTGTGGTGGAATGGCCATGTGCGCTTCCTGTCAATGTTACGTGAATTCGAACCATGACCTTCCGGAAAAAACGGATGACGAGGAAGCTATGTTGGCTGAAGCCTTCAATGTAGAGGACAATTCGCGGTTAGGATGCCAAATCCATATTACCTCAGAGTTAGAGGGTCTGGAGGTAGAACTGGCCCCAGAAGATTCTTAGATTCTTGTTTGATACGTGAACAGATTGTAATACCTACCTTCAGACGCGATCAGTTCTTCATGTGTTCCCCGTTCAAGGATACTTCCGTTTTCAATCACCAATATTTGGTCTGCTTTGCGGATGGTGCTCAGACGGTGCGCAATGACAAAGGTGGTCCTTCCTTTTGTCAATTCTGCCAAACTTTTTTGTATCAATGCTTCTGATTCCGTGTCCAGACTTGAAGTGGCCTCATCCAGAACCAAGATTCTTGGATTCGCCAAAACAGCTCGGGCAATGGCGATACGTTGCCGTTGACCTCCCGATAGCTTAACACCTCGTTCGCCAATAAGCGTGTCAAGGCCTTCCTCAAACCTATCCGTAAATTCATCCACATAAGCAGCTTTGACCGCCTGGACAAGTTGTCCCTCGGAGGCATCCGGTCTTGGAAATAGAATATTCTCCCGAATGGTTCCTTCGAACAAAAAGTCATCCTGAAGTACTACGCCCAAATGCCGTCGAAAACTGTTCAGGTCAACTTGGGAAAGATCTTTGCCATCGATGGTTATGAGACCGGATATCGGTTTCAAAAAACTGGCGGCCAATCCAGCGATAGTCGATTTACCGGAACCCGAGCTTCCTACAAGGGCCACTACTTGCCCAGACTTTACCTTAAAGTTGATTTGGTGCAACACTTCCTTATCCTCTTCATAGGAGAAGGAGACATTGATAAATTCCATATTCCCGTGAACTGAATCCAAAAGTATCGTTCGTTCACCCTGCCCCCCTTCTTCTTGCATGTTCATCAACTCTTCCGTTCTATCCAAGCCGGCCAGAGCTTCCGTTAACTGACTACCAATGTTGCTCATCTGCACAATAGGGGCTATCATGAGCCCCAGTAGAATGGTAAATTGTACAAATTCGCCAACGGTAAGACTGCCCTCGATGATTTGGAAACCTCCGTATCCCATAACACTGGTTGTGGCCACTCCCAATAAAAAAATGGAAGAACTGGACATGAAAGCGGTGGTTGTAAGGCTTTTCTTGACATTTTGGTACAAACGGTCCACCCCACTTTCAAATACAATTTCCTCCTGCTTTTCAGCATTGAATCCCTTTATTACACGGATTCCGCCCAAAGTTTCCGTAAGTCTTCCTTTTACTTCGGCATTTATCTTTCCCCTATCCCGAAAGATGGGCCGGATGATTTTAAAGGCTTTTAGTGCAATTAAGGAGAAAACAATAAGGGGTACGAATGTTATCAAGGTCAGCGGAACGCTAATATCCAATAACAAGACCAGTGAGACCAATGCGGTAATTGTACCGCCCACGAGTTGCACTAACCCAGTTCCAATGAGGTTTCGGACACCCTCCACATCGGACATGATACGGGACACTAAAGCCCCGGACTTTTCATTATCGAAGAAACTGATGGGTAAGGCCAATACTTTCTTTTGTACCTGCCCCCTCAACTCAGAAATAAGATATTGGGCCTGCACACTGACTACGCGGGTCAACAAAAACGAGGTGATGGCCTGCACCAGAATTGCCAACATAACCCCGGAAACCAGGTATTTGAGCATGGTGAAGTCTTTCTTAACAATTACATCGTCTATCAAGTATTTGGACGCAATGGGAGCAACAAAACTTGCTGCCTTACTGATGGCAATTAAGAGTAGGCCAATAAGAACCAATTTTCGTCTGGGCCAAATGATAGTTTTGAACGCCTTGAGAATACTAACCTTTTTTTCCGCCATTTGGATTTCAAAAGAATGTGCAAGTTAGTTCAAAATTTAGGTCGGTAAAATCAGAAACGGAATTCATCAACCTATGATACCTACACCGGTGGTCTTGGACTATCTTTGGGAAGCCAACAGCAAAGCATGTTTAAAAAACCGTTTCTCTATTTGCAGTGGTTTATGGTGTTATCCACCTGGGCACAAAGCAAGTATCCGCAATTGCAAGAAATTGTAACCGACCACGCCCAGATATTCTCTTCCGAACAATTGAGCGGGTTGAAAAACAAACTTGGTCAATTTGAGCAGCAAACTACAAATCAACTGGTGGTACTTACGATTGAGCAGTTGGGGAATGAGACTATAGAACAATATGCCTATGGAACTTTTAATAAGAACAAATTGGGTCAAGTTGAAAAGGATAACGGTATCTTGGTCCTTTTTGCAAAAGATGACCGTGAAGTAAGGATAGAAGTGGGATATGGCCTAGAACCTTACATTACCGACGCTGTAGCCTCCAGAATAATAAGAAATACCATGCTGCCCCGATTTAAAGCGGGGGAATATTTTCTCGGAATTGATTTGGCAACAGACCAAATCATTCAATTTTTGAGTGATCCGGAGGCTTTGGAAGAGTTCAAAAAGGAAACGGATTCAGATTCTGGAATGGGTGTTGGTTTTAAGATTTTCATACTGTTGTTCTTATCGATATTTGTGATGGCCGGAGCCTTTATTTCCTATAGATCGTTTGGCAATATGATCGAGGTCTTCCGGGGAATGTTCATAGGGAAACTCGGGATTTTACCCGGTATTTTCATGGCATTGTTCAGCTTGGTTCCTTTATTGTTTTCGCTGGTGTTCGTGGTGATGCCCTTGGTCTTCGTGGTTCTTATTTGGGGAATCGATGTTACCGGGTATTCATATCTGTTGGATAACATGCTCTGGATTTTCTATGTATTTGGGAGTATCTTTTTGCTGGCCATGCTTTTGGCTGTTATAAAAATTCGCGTGAAGGGAAAAGAGGATTTTAAGCTCTCTTTTTTTAAAAGTGATCGCAAATACGTTACAAAAACCTTTTCTTCGGGCGGAACCCATTCCTTTAGTTCTAGCGCTGGAAGTGGAAGTTCCAGTAGCTTTTCGGGAGGAGGTGGAAGTTCAGGTGGCGGAGGTGCCAGTGGTAGTTGGTGATTTCCAATCCTTCAATCGCTATTTCCCATAAGTTTTCTTTTTATCTTCATTCCCAAATCAAAAAAGCCGATGAAAATTATTGCTCCGTTACTTCTTCTGTTCCTGTTATCCTGTTCTCAACAAGAATCAACCGAAATCGAAAAATGGAAAGCCCAGGCAGAAAACGTTACCATTATCCGGGATGACTTTGGGGTGCCGCATATTTATGGTACCACCGATGCAGATGCTGTTTTTGGATTGTTATATGCCCAATGTGAAGATGATTTTAACCGTGTGGAACAAAACTATATCTGGGCGATAGGGCGTTTAGCTGAGGTTGAAGGCGAAAAAGCCCTATATAGTGATTTACGTGCCAGACTCTTTATGACAAAAACGGAAGCCATCGCCAATTACGAAAAGAGCCCAGATTGGTTGAAAGAGCTCTGCAATGCCTTTGCCGATGGAATCAATTACTATTTACATACCCACCCAGAGGTAAAGCCCAAGTTGCTCGACCGATTTGAACCATGGATGCCATTTTATTTTAGTGAAGGCAGTATTGGAGGCGATATTGAACGGATTTCCACGCGAGAAATTGAGTCGTTCTATACTGGGGACATGGAAATTCCCAAGATGGAAGAATTTGAGATTCAAAAAAGAGAGGGGACAAAAGAGCCGCAAGGTTCAAACGGAATCGCAATATCAGGCAAATTGACCCAATCCGGCAATACAATGCTTCTGATAAATCCCCATACCTCATTTTATATTCGGGGGGAAGTGCACATGGTCAGAGAAGAAGGACTAAATGCTTATGGGGCGGTAACCTGGGGGCAGTTCTTTGTATACCAGGGATTCAACGAGAGAACCGGTTGGATGCATACTTCCACGTATACGGACGTAATGGACGAGTTCAGGGAAACCATGGTTGAGAAAGAGGGTACTTTATTATATCAGTACGGGGAAGAATTGCGTCAGGTAGAAATTAGTGAGGTCAGCTTAAAATACAAGGATGGAACTGAACTTAAGGAGAAGACCTTTCCCATGTACCATACCCATCATGGACCCATAACCCATTTGGAAGATGGGCAATGGACCGCTTCTGCTATGATGTGGGAACCCGTAAAAGCTTTGGAGCAATCCTACATACGCACCAAACAAAGTGGATATGATGGATTCCGAAAGATGATGGATATTCGGACCAACTCTTCCAATAATACGGTATACGCTGATGCTGAGGGCAACATCGCGTATTTCCATGGCAATTTTATCCCGAAGCGGGATACCATTTTTGATTTTACACAGCCCGTGGACGGCAGTAATCCAGCGACCGATTGGAAAGGACTGCACACCGTTGATGAAAACATATTGGTATTGAATCCTGATAATGGGTGGATTCAAAACTGTAATTCAACACCCTATACCGCAGCCCTGGATAATAGTCCGAAACGGGGTGATTATCCCAAGTATATGTCTAGGGATCAAGAGAATTTTAGAGGGGTACATGCTATAGAATTATTGACCGATCGCGATGGATACACTCTGGACAGTTTGATTGCCTTGGCACATGACCCGTATTTACCTGCTCTTGACATATTGGTAGAAGGCCTCCTCGACTCGTTTCGTGAAACGGGGACCTATGATATTTTTGATGTGGTGAGAACGCTGGATGAATGGGATTATAGGACCTCTACCGATGAAGTGGCAATGACTTTGGCCCATTATTATGGCATGGAAGTCTTAAAGTCCAGAAAACCAGGTTCACGCCGAAGTCTGATGGAGCTTGTTCATTATTGGGGCACGGATGCCCCTTTTGAGGCAAGACAGAAATTGTTCAATAATGTGCTACAACGGTTGGATAACGATTTTGGCACTTGGGAGGTTCCTTGGGGCGAGGTCAATCGGTACCAAAGGTTAAACGGGGATATCCGTCAAGCCTTTGATGATGCCCAACCCAGTATTCCCATCAGTTTTGCAAGTGGCAGGTGGGGTGCTTTGGCAGCATATGGAGCAAGATATCACAACAACACGAAAAAAATTTATGGGACCCGGGGCAATAGTTTTGTTGCTGTTGTGGAGTTTGGGGATAAGGTAAAAGCCAAGACTATTTTAGCAGGTGGACAAAGTGGAGATTCCAGCTCCCCCCATTTTGACGATCAAATTGATAGATATGCCCATCAGAACTGGAAAGATGCAGCATACTACAAGGAAGATGTTTTGAAAAGGGCCCAAAAAACCTACACCCCAGGGAAATGATAAGAACTCCCAAAATTTGGAACGGATTCTTTGTTCTTTTTGGTTTTCTCTGTATTTCATGCGGAAAAAAATTCAAATCCATTGACCCGAAAGATGTTGATGCCGTTCTACTGAGACATGTCAGCACAATTACCAACGATTTTATTGAGCTAGTGCCCAATGATGATATGTGGACCTTTAAAAAGAAAGGCTATGTTACCCCAATGGTACATGTAGGTATGACTTCCCCAAACGGAATTTACTCCCTTGCACCCCAACAACTCAAAGAAGAGTTGGGAACGGACCTAAAGTTGAGGTTGATCAAGGTAATGGATAGGAAACTGCTTTATTCCTTTAGCTATGAGGTCGAATCCAGTCTGGTAAAAGATGGAAGCAAGAAATTGATGTTCGATATCAATAAAGACTACGGTTTGGCCAAAATTCATTTTTTCGTTAAAAATGAAGGTCGGTTTAAAACGAACAAAGATTGGGTAAATCTATTTTCGGATGATATTTTTTTGCGAAACTGATTATTCGTCTTCCTTAACGACAATCAGACTTGCTTTGGACCCGGTGGACAAGTTCCACCGATTGTTATGTATGATTTCACCTTTTTCATCGGCAACCACAACTTGGGCGGTATTGGGCCCTGAGGAACCTTGGTTTAGGGCTTCGAAATCCAATCGATTGAACCCTTTGACCAAATCAATATTGACCCCCTTGAAATTACCTGTGAGCAAAATGTTGGGTTCAATCACCTCTCCGTTCAAATAGATTTTCACCCGATCACCATCAACATACTCGTGGTCCCTACATACAATCCCAACAAATTTGGAAGTTGTTTTTACATCGCCAAGGTATTGGTCTCCATAATGTTTTTTGGACCCCTTTTTTTCTCTCTCCCCTACCTTTGGGTCGATTACGAGGTCATAACCCGCTTGGAGCAACTCCTTGTCAGGTAGCATCTTTACTCCATTGTCGTCATTGTTGGAAGTCAAGCTTTCGTTAATGACCGAAGGCATACGGAGCAAGGTGCCCTGGTTACTACTTTTAATATCCAAATTGTTTCGCTCCCCTATTTTAAGGGGCCTGGTTGTTGGAATATCTCCCTGGGCTTGCCCTAAGAAGACACAACAGCTAGATAAGGAAAATAAAAAAATCAGTTTTTTCATAGCAAATAGGTCGATATAACCACCTAAAGTTAACAATTACCTTGCCATACGCATGGTAAAGAGACGTTAAATCGTTCTACAAAATTTGGGCGTCGTTAAATTCATCACAAAACCAATAGTGCATCCCTGATGGGAACAAAGCTTGATATGGTCATGACTTAACTTATAAATCAAAACAAAATGAAAAGAGTTTTATTATGTACTATGCTGTTTTCGGCAACCATCATTTCGGCACAAGAACAAGGAGATGATAAACTGACCATTGAAAAAGGTACTTGGGTTGCAGCGGGCAGTCTATCGCTAAGAAATGAAGCGGGCGAGTCAAGTTTTAGTGATGAAAATTTTACCCAGAATTCGGATAGGGATGTATTCTCCATCGCTTTTTTTCCCAGGGTTGGCTATGCTTTTGGAGAAAATTGGATTGTAGGAGCACTTGTGTCATATAGTTTAACAAGGTCCGATAATGAAAGCGTGAACAATACACAAGGGGTTATCAACAATGAGAGCAAATTTGAACGGGTTTCGCTTTCTCCGTATGTAAGAAGGTATTTTGGAATTACCAAAAACCTGGCTCTTTACGCACAAGGCGAAGCTGGCGTATCTAGAGGTTGGACCGAGGATACCAGAGATAATGAAGACCGTCGGACTTCCACTCAAAATGGTTTCTTTGTCAATCTCAGGCCTGGGATTTCTTTTTTTGCGTCCAAAAATTTGGCCTTTGAATCTTCTATAGGAGTATTGGGCTATTCTTTTGAAGATTCGGAAAATAGCTTTGGTAATGAAGTGGAAAGCGGCGTTTTTAATTTAAATGTCAATTCGACAAATTTACTTTTTGGTTTGTCCTATTTCTTTTAGAAAAACAGAGAGCCCGCTAGAGAGCGGGCTCTTTTATTTTACTGAGAATCAATCATCTTTCCCTGGGGACCACCTTTTTAAGACCAAATAGCGGGTGTAAAAGGGGTATGGGCAGAATTATAAAATGATATATTACCCAACTCAGTCCAAAAGTGCCCAATATTAGAATCAGCGCCTTTGGCCAGAATCCCATTTTCAGGTTTATCAAGTAATACGCTATGGCCACTGTCACAGTTTGATGCAAAATATAAAACGGATATACTGCACGATTGGCGTAGGACAAAAACGTACTGGAGGTATTTAGAAGATTTGCCGCATATCCGAAGAGCACCAGAATCCAGGACCAGAGGTTAACCACTTTGAAAAAGCCTTCAATAAAGTGGATAAGAAGACTATCTTCAAAAAATAACCAGATACAACTAAGAACAACAAACGCGAATAGGCCGGTGTACAGTGCCTTTATTCTGATTTTTTCTAAATTATTCCAGAAGGACCGCCCACAAGCAACAAGGACAAAGCCCGTAAAGAAAAGCACAATGTAAAAAGAAATAGCGAACCAATCTCCGACAAGAGCATGATTTATAGGGAAGAAGGGTTCCATAAAAACTTCCAAAAAGTAAAGGGGTACTATGAAGAGGTACATACCCCATGGCTTAGCTATTATCTTCTGTACAGTTTGTACGAAAGTGTTGGAATTTCGTTGTAAAAACACTAAAAGCGGTGCCAAAACCAAGGAAAACAAGAACAAGTAAGGCAAGAACCACAAATGGTGCCAACTCACGTTGCCTTTGGGATAGATACCTTTGAACGCAACCGTTGAATAAAATTCCAAATAAGACCCTTGAAACTCCCCATCTGCCAAACGCTCAAAATATACTTGGGGAGGAACGATAAGAAGCATACCCACTGCGAGGGGAATTCCCAAACGCAAGTAACGCTCCAAGATAAATTTTCCAACAGACCTTTTCCCAAGTGCATAGTAGGTGCCCATTCCGGAGATGACGAAAAGAATGGGCAAACGCCACTGGTTCAAAAATAGCATAGGCCAGCGAAGCCAATCATAAATAATGTTGTTCTTGATGTGCCAATCCCAAGGAACAAAGAACATGCCCACATGATAAAATATGAGCAAACCAAACACGATTACCCTTAACCAATCGATGTCATAACGACGTTCGGTATTTTCCATAGACTATTGCTTTGCTCCAAAGATGTAGGGCATCAATTGAAAATTTCACTTTTTTGGGCCGGAAAATGTATCGAATTATAATTCGGGAGAAAAAAGACTGATTTAAGAGGTACTTTGCTTTATAAAATACGATGGGGAAGTATCCGTATGCTTTTTGAAGGCATTGTAGAAGGCAGATTTTGATTTAAAACCTACCGATTCTCCTATAGCTTCAATGGTCAGGTGTGCGTACTGGGCGTCCAATAATCGCAATTTTGCTTCCTTGACTCTTTTTTTGTTGATGTAATCATTAAAATTCATCCCAAATTCAGAATTTATCGCTTTGGAAAGTGCATTGGTACTGATTCGCAATTCGCTTGAAAGTGCCTTAAGCGATAACTGGGAAGACAGATAGTAAGCGTCTTGATTCAAGAATGTCTCTATATCTTCGGCCTTTATGGTCTCTGAGGCAAGGGTCTCATATTTGTCCGCTATCCAGGAATTGTCAAAAAATCGAGATTCGGAAAGAATAAAGTACAAGATGATTAGATTTGTAACCGTCTGGGCCATAACGATATAATGGTCTCCGCCATCATCATCATAGTTGGAATAAATGATGTATAAGAACAGTAAAAAGAAGCTAAAGAAAAATATGGTATTCTTGGTGAAAAGATATTTATCAATTCTGATGTTCTTCGCTGCGGAGCCCACCCATCCTTTATGTTTTAAAATCAACCGAACGGATAACAGCAAATAAAATAAAAGACTGAAAAGGATGAGCCATCTGAATTCATCCTTTATCCACATGTAGTTGTAATGGAAGTTTTCTGGTGTGCTGGCCTTGGGCAAACCATCATAATAAGCTCCTAAGTAAGCATTGAGTTTCACGGATATGGGACTTGTATAAAATCCAAGCTGGGAAATGGTATATGCCAAGGGCAAAATGAAATGCCACCCCTGTTTTTTAAAGGATATAGGCTTTCTTTCCAACAGACCATATATAAGAAAATAGAGACTGGCGGGTATCAGCAGGACGAAAGGTTCCGTTGAATCATTAAAGTGGAGAATATTTTTTATGAGCCCAGTATAACAAAGATAGGTATCCAAACACACGATGGATTGGATGAGCACGGACCAGGCGAACAATACGATCGGGGAATCTTTTTTGACCCTTACAAAAATGACAAAACTGATAAAAAACCCCAGTATTACCCCCATGAGCATTAAACTCGAGATTATGTTGTGCCTAATGGGAATCTGGTCTATAATATGTTGTATCGGATAGGACATCAGGGGGTCAAGTAATCTTCCAACTTTTCGGGTCCCTCTAAAAGTAATCGTACAATTTGCAAGGTGCCATCGGTCTTAGTGGCTATTTGCCATTTGATCAAGGTGATTTCCCCATTCTCAATTTCGATACCCGTAATGCTGCGTGGATGGACACAGCTACCGTCATTAAAAAAGGGAATTTGTCCAGGTTCTGGGAATCGAGGTCTATGGGTATGTCCTGCAATCGTAATCTTCAGGTCGTTTTTTAGAATCCAACGTTTGATTCGTTTTTCAATCCGAATAAGCTCCTTGTAGTTTTTGGCAGGACTAGTAGGGTCTGCAATACCCAATACTTGGAGGGGTTTCCAAAGTATCCTGACCAAAAATCGGCCAATGCGCCAACAAACATAGTTCCACCAGTCCGCTTGATGGCCATGGGCACAAAAAATTTCCTGCCCCGTTTCCCTATGCTTTAATATAAGGGCTTCGTGATATTCAATACCTTCAAACAAGGTTTTGTCGGACCCGTCCATGGGTTCAAAATATTGGGTGAGGTGTTTTTTTACATACTCCGGATTCCGATACACCATATCATGATTTCCCCACACCATACTTAGTCGTTGCTCGATGTGAAATCTCTTCAATAGCTGAAATACGTTCTTATGTGCTTCAAAGATGGAGTCAAAGCTGAGGTTTTCCCATAACTCGTCACCGTCACCCAGTTCACAATAGTGGAAACCCTCTCTGTGATAATGGCTCAGCGCATGAAAATAAATATTTCTATTGTTGGCAAAATCGTCCGCAAAACTGTTGTCGCCGCGATGGCAATCACTCAATAAGATAAACTTGGATGTATCATCAAATGGAATGATTTTGGCGTTTTTATAGGCTTTATCAAGTCTTTTAAATGAAGACATGGGCAGAAAATTTTTTAAATATCCCAAAAAAATGTATTTGAACCCATAAATATTTCATTAACACATGTGCATTTCTCGATTTTGTAACTTTACCAGTTAAACAACGACTAATTTGAATATGGAGCAAGACCAGAATATGGAGAGTCCCATGCTTCAGTTGGTAAGTTTCAATAAATTGTTGGAACATTACGAGGAACAACTAAAAAGCAAGGACAAGCATTTGTCGGAACGGGCCAAAGCGGTTTTGGAAGCTCAAGCGCCCTACCCTGTGCTGCGGGAAGGATTCGATGACCTCAGTCTGTTGACCAAGTATAGGGATGTGATCCGTGTTCTCTTGGCGGACACGTTTACCCCAGTTTTGGCAAAAAATGAAATCAAGACAGTTTCCTCTCCCTTCGAGAAATTTGTTTTTAATTCCTCCGAACGTTTTCAGGAAATATTAAAAGATGCTGGTGAGGATTTCGAGCTGGAAATCCGTAATCTTCCCAAAGACATCAACTATATCTTAAAATGTATCGTAGTGTTGAACTTTTACTACGGTTTCAAAATGGATTTCAAAAGACCCTTGTTCTATGATATTCCGGACAAGGACGGAATTATGAGGCATTATCGGGTTTTGTACAATGCTGATTTCATGGAAATCCATCCGACAGAGAAATCCAAGGATTTGAAACAAGAAGATGTAGAGGAATTGCTCGATAATTTTGAAAATATAGAATTGTGGAAGGAAAAGATTCCACCAAATAGCTTTATTTCAAAAGGTTTTGTCATTGCCAATATGTTCGACGTAACTGCGGAGCATTCTATTTCGGAAATAAAATCAACGCTGATCGGAAGCAATAAACGGGGCAATGAAAATTTCATGGAGAGCTTTCAGGATACCTTTAGGTCGCTCTTTAACTTAAAGGAGATACGGGTCGGTTTTGCAGGCTATGATAGCAATACCAACCGCTTTCTTAAGATTTACGGCAAGGGTATAGAAAGTTTTTTATTAAATGGAAAAGAAACCGGGGCCTGTAGCGATATGCTCTGTGAGGGGTCCTATGGTAAGTTACTGGATGAAAACACCTACTTTACCATCTCGAATGTGGAGAAGTATGTGGAGAAATCCAAGGGTGGCGAGCCCTACAAAAGCCTTTATGAACAGGGGATCAAAAGCGCTATTCTGGCGCCTATCGCGGATAACGGGAATCTTTTGGGCGTTTTGGAACTGGTGTCCGAAACCGTCAACGAACTGAACAGTGTCAACGCCAATAAGTTAGATGATGTCATGCCTTTCATTGTTTCAGCGGTTTTACGGTCCATTGAAGAAGAAGAAAATCTGGTGGATGCCATAATCCAACATGAGTGTACCACGGTGCACTCTTCCGTGTATTGGAAATTTCAGGAAGAGGCAAAGAAGTTTATGGCTGACGAACTCATTGGCGACCAACCGGTTTTTCGAGAGATTGTCTTTAAAAACGTTTACCCGCTATATGGCCAAATTGATATCAAAGAATCTTCCAAACAGCGGAATGTTTCCATTCAGCGAGATTTGATGATTCAACTTTCTGAAATCAATGACGTCCTAGCTGATGCCGTCAAAAAATATAAACTCCCGATTTACGAGGAGTTAATGTTCCGCGTGGATACCTATTTGAATGAACTCAAAGAAGCTTTGTACACTCATACGGAGCAGGCTATTTTTGATTTTGTGAAGCAAGAGGTCAATCCGGTTTTTAAGCATTTGAAAAAATTGGATAAAGGGCTTACGGAATCTATTGAGCGATATGAAGTCCAAATTGATCCTTCTACGGAATCCTACTATGACCACCGTCGTAATTATGATATCAGTGTAATGGAAGCCAATATGCAGCTGGCAGCGTTGTTGGACAAAAAACAGTCAGAAGCCCAAGAGATGTTTCCCCATTATTTTGAAAGGTATAAAACCGATGGGGTCGAGCACAATATGTACATTGGCAGTTCCATAGCCAACGACCGTATTTTTGATGAACTGTATTTGAGCAACCTCAGACTGTGGCAACTTCAGGTAATGTGCGATATGGAAAACCGATATTACGCACTAAAACCGAAATTGCCCGTAAAATTGGATGTCGCCTCCCTCGTCTTGGTCTATAGTACTCCGCTTGCGATTCGTTTTAGAATGGATGAGAAACGATTCGATGTGGACGGCACGTATAATGCCAGATATGAAATCATTAAAAAACGAATCGATAAATCTTATATAAAAGGGACCAACGAGCGCTTGACACAAAAAGGAAAGTTATCCATTGTCTACTCGCAGCGCAAGGATGAAAAAGAGTATATGCGCTACATCACCTTTTTGAAGGCAAAAGGCTATTTTACCAATAATATTGAAATTGTTGAGCTTGAGGGATTACAAGGGGTCACAGGACTCAAGGCAATACGCGCCGAGATTTTATACCGAAAGGATAAAAAATCTGAAAAGACCTATACTTACGATGATTTAATGGAAGAGTTGAAGGCTTAGCTTAAAACTGCATCCTATCAGGTCCAAAATAGCGGAAGGCGATACCGAAAGCGATAACGGAAATAATCATGCCTATCATGAAAATGTTGTAGGTCAATCGTAGTATTTTGTATTTTTTGTTCAGCACCAAGCCTAAAAAATAAAGGTCTTTGGTTAGTGAAGAATACACGTAATCCTTATCCTTGACCAGTTCTTGCAAGGCCCATTCATAATCGTTCAAACTCATCTTGTGGAAATTGCCAAAAAAGAGCAGATTTACCTTTTGTTCCGTTACGTCCTGCTTAGTAAATTTTCCGCTGGTTACATTAGGTCTTGTGGCCAAAATGGAAAGAACCATGGAAACCACGCTGAATACAATAAAAATGAGCGTGGGATATATCAGATAGGTATTGGACGGGTTGTCCAATTTGGGTATCAAATTGGCTAGGACAAGAGAGATGATGATTGCGTTTACAGATAAGAGTATGTTTGCTTTTGTATCCGCTATATCGCTAAGTTTCAAATGATTTTTTAAGGTGACACGGTATAGAGTCTGTACGCTTCTATCCGGACTTTCACTTTTATATTTGGCTTTGAGCGCCTCCTTTTTCGCAATTTCCTTTTCAGCCTTTTTTTCCTTGACGAGTTGTTTCAAGTTTTTTTCTTTGCCCTCCTGCCAGTTTTCAAGGGCGTACTCCGTGTAAAACCGATGTTCGTTTCGGAACATTTTTATATTCTCATCCCGCCATTCCTTAGGGGAATAATGCGCTATTCCAAGCGCATCCAACTCATCTTTTAAAAAATCAGTGGTCTCCCAATAACTCCGTTGCGCAAAATGGGAGGAGTCGGCGTCCCGAATAATCTCTTCTGTTATTGTATCGGGTTCGTGATACCTTTTGGTAGCCATGATATCTTGGCAAATGGCTTCAATTCCAGATGAATCATAATGGTGCTCCGCTAGGAATTCCTTGGCAATGGCACAACTGTTTTCCTCATGATCGGTGACCCCTTGTGTATAGCCTGTATCGTGAAACCAGGCGGCAAGAACCAACCTTTCTTTGGCTGAATTGTCCAAGGTGTAGTTGTTGAGCAATTCTTTAGTACTTTTAACTACACGTTGGGTATGTCTTAAATTATGGTATAGGAACTTCGGGTCCAATTTATTTTGTAAAAGTCCTGAGACAAAAGTCTCCGCTTTTTCAATAATTTCCGACATAGCCTTGTTTTGGAAACTCCAAAATACAAAATTTTGGTATCAACCTCATTATTATGAAACCACGAGTACTATCACTGCTTTTACTTGTATTGGTCGCTAGTTGCGCAACGTATCAAGAAAAGTACGGGGAACCCTTTCAAAAAGGGCCCCTTTCCGATGAAAAAGAAATTGAACACACGTTTTACTTAATCGGAGACGCAGGCAAGTCGCCCATCGGTGGATTGAATTCCACCTTGGAGCTGTTCCGGTCCAAATTGGAAAAAGCATCTGAAAACAGTACGGCCCTTTTTTTGGGAGACAATATCTACCCCGCTGGTCTACCCGATGAAAGTGAGGACGCAGAGGGATATAAAAAAGCCAAAAACCATATCGATGCCCAATTGACAACATTAAAGGATTTTAGAGGGAATCCTCTCTTTATTGCCGGAAACCACGATTGGTACAGCGATGGTCTAAAAGGACTGGAGCGGCAAGAAAAATATATTCAAAAGGCTTTGGATAGCAAAAGCGTTTTCCAACCAAAAAATGGATGTCCCATCGAGAAAATAGAGGTTACTGAAAATGTTATCGTGATTGCCATTGACACCGAATGGTACTTAGTGGATTGGGACAAACATCCCACGATAAATGACGATTGCGAGATTAAAGACAGAGGGCGTTTTTTTGAGGAATACGAAAGCTTGATCAAAAAGAATCTGGACAAAACCATCATTGTCGCACTACACCATCCTATGTTTACCTACGGTTCGCATGGAGGACATTATTCCTTTAAACAACATTTGTTTCCAACAGGCGGAAAAATTCCGTTACCTGTATTAGGTTCTTTGGCAAATCTTTTACGAAAGACCACGGGAGTTTCCATAGAAGATCAGCAAAATAAAATGTACAATCGACTCAAAAAACGCATTGTAACCTTATCTCAATTTTCAAATAAAGTGATTTTTGTTTCAGGCCATGAACACTCCCTTCAGTATATTGAAGAGGAGGGCATTCCCCAGATCGTGAGTGGTTCTGGTGCCAAAAAAGGTGCTACAAAATTGCTCAATGGCAGTAAATTTTCCACAGGTAGAATGGGCTATGCCGTACTAAATGTTTACTCAGATGGTTCATCAAAGGTGGAATACTACGGACCTCGAGAAAATGGTTCTGAAGAATTTCTTTTCAGCTCGCCGGTATTGTCCCCTGACCCCAAAAAAACCGGAGCGGTGTATGCGGAGGACTTTCCAGAGTACCTAGAGGCTTCGGTGTATTCAGAAGAGGAAATACAGAAAACAGGTTTTCACAAATGGCTCTGGGGCGAAAGGTACAGGAAGTATTACGGAACAAAAGTAAAGGCTCCCACCGTTCTGCTGGATACCCTTTATGGAGGATTGACGGTTGTTCGAAAAGGTGGGGGCAATCAATCCAATTCACTTCGCTTAAAGCACAGTGATGGTAGACAATTTGTAATGCGAGACCTTAGAAAAAGTGCCGAACGTTATCTGCAGGCCATTGCATTCCAGGAGCAATATATCATTGGGCAGTTTGACGAGTCCTACACCGAAGAACTGCTACTTTCCCTGTACACTGCGGCACATCCGTATGCGCCCTTTACCGTAGGGACACTTTCAGATGCCGTTGGTATCTACCATACCAATCCCAAACTTTTCTACATACCCAAACAATCCACTTTGGGGGAATTCAACAAAGAATTTGGGGATGGTCTCTACATGATCGAAGAACACGTATCGGATGGTCATGGTAATCTTGCGAGTTTTGGGTACGCCAATAAAATTGAAAGTACGTATGACCTTATCAATAAACTGAGAAAGGATGAAAAGTACAAATTGGATGAAAGAGCCTACGTTAAGGCGAGATTGTTCGATATTTTGATAGGGGACTGGGATAGGCACATTGATCAATGGCGCTGGGCTGAAGTGGACGATCCCAATGGGGGCAAGATGTTCAAACCTATACCTAGGGATAGGGACCAAGCGTACTCACTTTGGGGAGATGGTTTTATTCTCGGCCTTGGGTCAAGGACAGTGCCGAGCTTAAAAATCTTTGAAGGATTTGGCGAAGAAGTACGAAATGTGAAAGGATTCACCTCTTCCCCAAGGACTTTTGCTCTGGACATGGCAATCCTCTCTGAACCAGACAGGGAGATGTGGATCGCTGAGGCAGAATACATCCAAAAACAGGTTAATGCGGAGGTGATTGATAGGGCCATGCAACATTTCCCTGAAGAGGTAAGGGACGGAACCATTGAAAAAATCAAGGAAAACCTACTTTCCCGTAAGAAAGGTTTAGTGGAAATTGCAAAAGAATACTATAGTATTTTAAATAAGTTCAGCGTGGTCACGGGTACCGATAAAGATGACTATTTCAGCATCCGCTCTTTACCAAATGGAAGTTTGGAAGTATTGGTATATCGGATAAAAGGAGGAGAGAAGAAAGATCTGTTCTTCAACAAAACGTATCAGCCGGAACATACCAAGGAAGTTTGGATATATGGATTGGATGACAAAGACATCTTTGATGTGAACACTCCAGATTCCAAGATAAAAGTTAGGGTTGTAGGAGGTCAAAACAATGATACCTATAACATTGATGAGAAATCGAGAAAAGTACATACCTATGATTTCAGGGCCAAGAAAAACACCTACGACCAAGCTTATGGAGGTACTGTTCATAAACTTAATGACTATGATACCAACACCTATGTTTTTGAAAAAGTGAAGGCGAGCAACAATCAATTGTTGCCGGCTTTTGGCTTTAATCCGGATGATGGCGTCATTATCGGATTGACCAATACCTACATTTACAATGGTTTCCGCCAAAATCCATTTACTCAAAAGCATACGCTTAATGCGGGTTTTTATTTCGCTACCAGTGGTTTTGATTTAGGATATAATGGTGAATTTGCCCATCTATTTGAAAATGTCAACTTGGAGATTGATGCCCGTTTCACAAGTCCCAATTTTAGCATCAACTTTTTTGGCTTCGGAAATGAGACCGAGAACAATGATGATACAGAAGCTTTGGAGCTCGATTTCAATCGGGTCAGGATACAGACCATAAAATTTAAACCTTCCTTGGTCTGGCGTGGAAGGTTAGGCGCTAAGTTGCGTTTGGGGGTTTCTTACGAAAACTATGATGTGGAGGAAACCGAAGGACGCTTTATTGAAGGCTTTTTTACCGATGCCGGAAGGGATGCCCAGCAAGACTTTTTTGGAGTGGATGCAGAATACGATTATTCCAATACGGACAATGAAGCATTTTCAACTTTAGGGATGAACTTTAACCTACGGGGGGGTTACACGATGAATGCAAGCGATACGGATAGGGCTTTTGCCTACATCATACCCAGTTTGTCCGTTGATCATAAATTGACCGCCAACGGAAGGTTGGTTTTAGCCACCAAAATTAAAGGGCATGTCAATTTTGGGGATGATTTTGAGTTTTACCAAGGCGCAAGTATTGGGGCCAACAATGGATTACGGGGGTTTCGATTTCAGCGGTTTACCGGAAAATCCGCCTTTTTTCAAAACACAGACCTAAGATTCAGTTTTCGCCGTTCACAGACCGGTCTCTTACCCGTTACGCCAGGAATTTTTGGTGGTTTTGATTATGGTAGGGTTTGGTTTCCCAATGACTCCTCGGATAAATGGAACAATTCATACGGGGGTGGTTTTTTTATAAATGGAGCGGATATTTTATCCGCAAACATTGGATTGTTCAATAGCGCTGACGGCCTTCGCTTCGCATTCGGATTTGGTTTTGGGTTTTAACGGTCCAATGTAGGCACGGATTTGTATGTAGCCCTTAGGATGCCTACAACTTTGGTAAATCAATATACCGGAGAGAAGCAGGTTTTCCGTTGCCATTCTGTGATACGTACAACCTTCTTCGCTTTTCGTCAACATCAATTCCGTTGGGTGTTATAAAGCCCGCTTCAAAACTGTTTCCATCCTTTTCCATGTATTTCCCGGAACCCGCTAATACATCAACATCACCTTTCATGGAAATACGATAAATCTGGTTGGCCCCATATCCCGTGGCATAGATATATTCTTCAAAATAAGTGATGTATCCAATTACATATCCCGGGTATACAATGGGCAACGTGGCCAATTCGCGAATTGTACGGTCCTGGTCGATTTTAAAAATTTTCCCGGTCGTAAAATTGCTCACAAAGATGGTCTTCTCCGCGCCGTAGGTAATTCCTGTGACTCCTTTAAGTCGGTCATCTTTTATATAATCTTCCACTGTACCGTCCAAGGATACTTTTCGCAGAACGGGATGAGTATAGCTCGGGATGTAAACGAACGCATTTTCGGAATCCATAAGAATATCACCTGAAAACCCTTCAAGGGTAGCTATTTTCTTTATTTTACCATCCTTAAGGGACATAAAATCGCTTTTGTAAAACGAATTTCCATTATTGAAGTAATAGGTTCCATCTTTTCCTTTAAGGTTTCCCACAGCACCGCTCACTTTTTTGGAAATCGTGCTGACATTTCCTTCTGGACTTACCAAAAAGATGCGCTTGCCTGTTCCTGAGATATCCGAATTTGGGGTTCCGTACTCATTGATGTAGATATTACCATCTTCACCGACAAAGATTGAACCATTTCCAGCAAAATTTTTGACCAAGGTTTTCACAACAACCGGTGTTTTTTGACAAAGACCGTCGTGGTTTAAAAGCAGGATGAGCAGGACGAATAAAAAACTGATTTTTTTCATTGAAATTAGGTTGAAGTTTAAAAACACGAACCGAAACTACCTTTGAAAAAAAACCAAGTCGACCGTTTGGATACGTTAGTACGAATTTATGTGTATGGTAAATGCATTTATTTCGGGGAGTAGGTGCGCTTTAGGGCAGTTGATAACGATACAGGTTACGTCCCTTGGTCTTTGATTGCTCGTCAGCAATTAAAAGTGTGTTGTTGTCCATAAAGCAAATGGATTCTTGTTGGGTTCTATGTAAAACATCGATGACTTCAACCTTGCCCTTGGAGAAATCATCAAAGGTAAAATCTGTATAGAGCCAGATATAACCTGATGCCAGAAGCGCAATTTTTTTACCGTCCGGAGATATATCTGCTCCGGTAATCGAACAAAACTGGCTGTCCGTACAAGTAGTCAATTCTCCTACTAGTTCGGCCTTATAGGAGCCCGGGGTATCTGGAATTTTATAGATAAACGCCTTTCCTGTGTACGGTCTAGCCCTGTTTTTGGTGATGAGATAAAGGGAATTCCCATGATGGAAAAAAGCTTCGCAGTCAAAATGTCTGTTCTTTTTCTTTGGTGGAAACTTTTTCTGCCCGGGATATTCAAATTTGATTTTTTTGGCTTCTATCTTCTCTCCATACGTTATAGGTTTGCCCTGGAGCTTAAGAATGGATAGATTTTTTCTTTCATTGGCATTGTTTCCAAAATCACCGATATAAATATTTTCTAGCTGATCACTCGCCATATCCTCCCAATCGTGGTTTTTGCTGTTGTCCACTTTGATTTCTTTTACCAAACTACCTTGAAGGTTAATTTGGTAGATTTTATTTTTATTGCCATTATCTTCTATGACCCAAATTGCTTTGTTGGGTAGGGCAATCATACCGGAAACCTCGCTCAATTTTGCAGGGAGTTTGCCCAAATACTCCAAATTGCCATACCAAGGTTTCTGGGCACAGGCCTGCATCATCATTAATCCAATAAGTAGTATCGATCTATTTAGCATTCTCCAAGAGGGGCATATATATTTCGGCTTTCCAGCTTAATTCGTTGCCGTTTGTGGCTGGATTGTCGTAAAACACTTCAATAGGATTTCCCGTAATCTGCAAACCTTCCTTTTTTGCGTAGTCCATAAGCTTATACCACGCTCTGTCCGAAGTGATATAATTTCCGTTATAAACTGCTTTCACCGCTACTCTTCGTTCAAACCCTTTGAACTTTATCTCGTCATGTTTTGGGATACTATCAGGTTTTTTTACAGGATAACAGAAATTGTATCTAATACTATCATTCTTTTGGTTCCATTCTATAATTTCAACAAAAGGTACCCCGTAGGTGACCATACCCTGTTCTTCAACATACCCACTTAAAAAAGGAAAATCCCGCATCATTCCAAATGCCTTGTCCCGTTGAATTCCCTCAACTTCCAGATAAGCGCAAAAAGATGGGGGTACAGTATCCTGGCCTACAACATTCACTTTAAATCTTTTTGTGTGATAATTTAAGTAATCCGTGTAATTCAAAAGTACCTTTTTGGAACGTTTTTCCAAGACGGTTTTAGAAAAGGGAATCAACAATCGGTTTTTCCAGCTGTTTTGCCTATCTGTAATTTGAATTTTGACACGCGAAGTTGAATCGGTTAACCGCTTTATATTCCAGTGGTAATCGACGATCGAATCGCCAAATTGAAACTGCTGTTGAATGGTGTACAGGTCTTTTTGAGATACGATTTTCCCTAAAAATCTTTCTTTGCCCCAAACTTTTATCGTTTGATTAATCGCTCCGGGGAAAGTATTTGCCGTAAAGGATACCTGATAGTCCCCTGGTTTTAAAAAAAAGTACCATATTCCTAGAACGGTAGTTGCAGCGATTAGGCTTCCAATTATTTTCTTCTTCATAATTTCTACCTCAAAGCTCGTGCTCTACTTTTTCATAGCTAGATTGTCAATGACAAATTTACCCAGATCTCTACCTTGTTTTACTCCAACTTCGACCGCTTTTCTGTAATGAATTCCTCCGTACATTCTGCTTATCGCAGCCTCATCTGCGGCCGCTTTGAACGAAGGATAAGAACGAACGGGCAATCCATAGGGTACCTCGGTAGTGTCATCAAATGCAAAGTCATCACCAAAGACATCGGTCAGCACCACTGCCGCAGCTCCGGAGACCACACTGTGACCACTAGTGTATTCAGGGAAAGGTGGAGTTTGTAAAATAGGCTCCCAATTCTCATCTATATGTTCGTTTATCAATGTCTCTGGACGAATTAGATTGCTTCTGTACTTTTCATCCCAACAACTGATAAAGGCATCCGCCATGGCAATTGATGCTTTTGTGTAGGCGTATATGGTTTTATCAAGATTTGCTCCAGATTCCTTACTTGCAATTTTTGTTATCCCAATCCAATGGGCACCAGGAGTGATCTTTTTGGTGGCAAACATCAAATGCCCACGGGTAACGGAAACATAAGGATTACAATCCCAAAACTTGGCAATCTGTACTTCTTCAGAAGTATCTCCTTTTGACGTGATCTCATTGCTAATTTCATATACTTCCCGTACTTCCTTATAGAAGTCCGTACCTTCTTCCATAGAGAAAGCAGGAGGAGGTGCAGGTTTAAACTGACTGGCAGAATCTATTACAAAAGGACGGATTTTGCTCCAATGGGGTTCTATGCCTGGCATGTAGGCCGGAGGTGTCGGTTGCCAACGGGAAGGGTCATCCGTATCTACAGTAAACTTGGGCATGGTACGTGTCTGGGCGTAATTATCGCCTTTCATCCATGCAGCGATGTGCTCGGCAACCTGGAGGCCGTAATTTTTGGATGTTTCAAATTGTTTGGCATTTTTCGCTTTCCATAGCGCGTATAAACTATCGCGATGAGTTTCAATGCGCTCTTCTGAAAAAATGAGCCTCTTGTTCAAATCCATATGAGCCACCAGCGCTGCAACTTCATGATTGAGCAAGGTGGTATCCAGAGGCTTTGGTATAGGCGGTAAGCCCCGTAGTTGGCCCGCAAGGGATAGGTATTGATCATTCTTCGCGGCGATGATCTCGTATGC
>NZ_CAKZYF010000211.1 GCF_937884665.1 uncultured Allomuricauda sp.
CAACATAGGCCAGGTTATTGCCCTTATCAACGCTCGAGGCAACGAATAAGGAGATACGCCCTGATGTGAATTTCCCATCGCCATCCGTATCAATCATCAACTTAGGCTCACATGCAGCATCACTGATCATATTGTCCAGAAAATCGGAACCGGAAAGATCTAGCTGTAAGCTGACCCCATTTATGGTTGTAGAGGCGGTACTGTTTTTCTGGACCAGCCATTCCCTTTCAATCCTAGAACTTACGCCTGCAGGATTTGTGGGCAACTCTGCAATAGTCTGATTGATATCACCCCTATCACTGCCCCAAATCAAATAGTTATGCTCATATGAAAATGGTGATGCGTCAATAGGTGTTCTAGAATCATCAAGATTATCCGGTGAGAAATTGGAGTCTGTAGAAATAGTGACTCTTGCTTCTGGATTTACACTTTTTGAAATACGTTGATGTAGGTTGTATCGTAGTTTGGTATCAAGGTAGCTATCTACTCCTCCTGGGCTATCATCAATATCCTGAAATCTGTCCTTGCCTATACCAGCGATATCAAAATTATAGGGATTGGCAAAATCAAAATCCCAAATTACCGTACCATCTGCTGCCAGATAGTCATAGGAATCATTTCCGTTAACACTACCTAGGCCCCCAGCATTGTTCAAAGTAATACCATACTTTATGGCCAAGTAACTTTCTACCCTCTCATTAATGTCAGAGAAGTTTATCTCTGCCGGGGTGGCCAGCACCAACACCTCTGCGATGTATCCGGTAAGGTTTCTTTCAGGGTTGGCGTTGGTATTGTTAAAGTGTTTCCCTAGACGATTAAAGAAAAACAAGTTCGTATCCGCAATGGGGAATGGGGTTTCATCCCTTAACCAGTTAATATCGTCGAGACCATTTACCCTTGTATTTAATTGTTCTGTAAACTGATCGATAATATCCCTTTCGAAAACACCAATGGTCAATCGCCCCTCCAAATCAATCATGCCCTGCTCCAACATACTAGCATTCATATCACCACCATTCCTTGTGCGACCAACTGAAAAATGATTCCCATCGGAAACCCCAAGGGATAGATTGGTAGCCGTACTACTTGCCAAATGGGTGTTAATATCCCCGCCGTACAATAGGCGTTGGGTCTCTGCAGAATTTCCTTCCCCCTCGGCTTGGAACACAATAAACACGGTCGTTTCTGCCCTGGAGGTTGACCTGAAATGGAGTGCATCCCCCTGACCTCCATTGCTGTTACCATTAAATTCGATGGCCGGGTTAAAGTTGAACCGATTTCTTCGTATAATGGGGACACCTGCAGAATCAGCCGGAGAAAGAAATCCTGGAATCATGATCGTTCCTGGATAGTCAAACCCCGCGGGCGGGTTTAAAGAATAATCATCAGAGTCTGGATGCTGCACTGCATCGGAGGGGGTGTAAAGTACGATATCAGACCATAGGGTTACCGGAACGTCATATGCCGATGGATATGGCCCAAAAGTACTAAAGCTGCCACTTGGAGGTTCATTAATTGCTCTATCAGCAGATAACCAGGTATCCAATTGCTGTGCAGTTCCATGAAATGCTCCGAGTACCATAAGTATGGTAAAAACCCAATATTTTTTTAAAAATGGGCCATAAAGCTCTTTTCTCGTTTTGTGAATAAAACGAAGGGGAATAGTGTAATAAAGTAGTTTTTTAGTCATAAGCAGGATATTTGGGTTTGGGGACATTACCATTAAGGGCAAATTGCCTAGATAAAATAACTAAGGGAAAGGGAAACTTTTAGAGATAAATTCACCAGTGGGGCAGTAGAATTGACGAATGCCCCAGTTGAGTCAACGAAAAATTTAGTGTTCTTCTCTGAAGTGGTTGTTTTTAAGAAAACTTCTTTTTTGTAATCCTTAGGTTAGATAAGAAAATTTTTGCGCCACGAGAATGCTTTAGGTTGGGCGATTATTGGACTTCAGAAGCTGTTTTGGTCCTTTGCTGGGACCAGGGTCATTTTTATCTGTTCAAGATTTGAGTAGTAAGAATGTATCGCTAAGGCAATCTTTGATATTGCTTGTTGGTCTAATGGGTGCGACTCTCTTGATTTCTTAAATCGGGTAATCTATTTATCGGTACAAGGTAAGATGTCCTATCCGTTCAATGGTATTTCCGTTATTGTCCGAAGCGGTGAGAAGGTACCAGTAATCGCCATAGGGCAGTTCATTTCCCTTGTAGGATCCATCCCAACCTTGACCATTCGATACCAAGGTTTTAATGGGTCTCCCATAGCGATCAAAGATGATAGTCTGTACATTTTGGTACAATTCTGTGTTTTTGGGTTTCCAAAAATCGTTCTGACCGTCATTGTTGGGAGTGAAAAAATTGGGGATTTCAATCTCGGGTAGTACAAAGCTTATATTTTCTACAGCTACTGTTTCACAACCATTGGCATCGACAACACGGACAATCAGGTTTTCACTTTGGCTAATGGTGTATATATTTTCGGAAGTACCTTGATTGTTGTTGAAAAAATAGAGATAAGGTGGGGTGCCTCCCGAGGTATTGGCCGTCATCAATGTATTGGAGGTACGATCAAGTGCAACTTCTAGGGGTGCTATGTCAGGGATATTCAAGATTGTCGTGGTAGAACATCCATTGTCATCGATAACCTCAAGAGTATATATGCCGGGAATCAATTCCGTTAGGCTGAAATTATTATTTAGGAAGAGTTGTTCGGGCGAATCGTTCAGTTTCACTGCATAGGGTCCGCTACCTTGGTCGATGGTAACTTGGATAACTGCATCTGCATTTCCACTGCACGATTCGCTTACAGGTGCGGTAGATATGGATAGGGTTGTCACGGTAAGCTCCATGCTGTCCGTTGTAGTGCATGTTCCATTAATGCCCTCTAAAGTAAGCGTTACCGAGCCGTTGGCAATATCTTCAGGTCCAGGGCTGTAGCGAGGCGCTAAAAGCCCAACATCATCAAAATTGCCATCACCTGAGGTATTCCATGCCAAGCTGCTAAAATTTGAAGCAGCTGGTAAAATGACGGACATGGATAGGTCCAAGTTATCAGTGGCACAGATAGTCTCGTTACTTCCCGCGTTCACAGTTGGAGCGGGAGTAATTGAAAGTACCATGCTATCTATTGCTGCTGAACAATTCCCGTTCCCGTTCACTTGTAGTGTAAGCGTGACAGAACCGTGTGTAATATCGTTGTCACCAGGGATATATACCGGCGTCAGTACGGTATTATCATCAAAAATACCGTCTCCGTCAGTGCTCCAAGACAAACTACTGAAATTATTTGCCGTGGGCAAGATGAATCCGTTGGATAGATTGAATGGACTACCGGCACATATTACTTCATCACTGCCTGCATTTACCATAGGAGCAGCTTCAAGAAATAAAGTCATCGTATCTACGGTTTCAAGACAGCTACCGTTGCCGTTAGCTTGTAGGGAAAGTATAACCGAACTATTGGCAATGTCATTGGGGCCAGGATCATAGATAGGGGTCAATAGCGTATTGTCGTCGAAACCACCATCGCCAGATGTGCTCCAGAACAGACTACTGAAGTTGGTAGCGGTAGGAGTCGTCCCGGATAGGGATAAATCCAAATTGTCGGTATTACAAATTAATTCATCACTTCCTGCGTGCACGGTGGGAACGGGAGTAATTGTAAGTACCATGCTATCCGTAGCTGCTGAACAATTCCCGTTTCCGTTCGCTTGTAGCGTAAGAATGACCGAACCGTTGCTACTATCATTGTTACCTGGGATATATATTGGAGTCAGGGCGGTATTATCATCAAAGGTACCGTCTCCGTCGGTGCTCCAAGATATACTGCTAAAATTGGTCGCTGTTGGCAGAACAGACCCAGTAGATAAATCGAAGGGGCTACCAGAACAAGTCTCTTCATCGCTTCCCGCTCCCACATTAGGAGATAAATAAACTAAAATAGTGTGTTCAACGTCAATTGAATTACCCATATTGTCGGTAACACTATAAGTTCGTATGATGGTCTCGGGGTTAACGTTTAAATCACTGGTTTCACTCTCGTAATTGACGAAAGGAGGTTGGGTACAATTGTCTGTTTCGTCCATTACGACATTAATATCAATGGCGGGAGGTAGGTCACAAGCAATAGTATTTGCGGGGTTACTCGCAGTAGGTGGGATATCTTCAAATCCAATGGTGAACACATCGCCATGCGCTAAGTCTACGTTTTCAAAATACACCAGGTTATTCATGATGTCCACTTGGATTGCATCGATTATATTAATCGTACCCGTAGTAAAATTGCCATCACCATCACTGTCTATAAGGAGTTTCGTTGTACACGTGGCGTCATCGACGAGACCATTCAAAAAATCGGAACCAGAAAGATCTATCTGCAAGCTGACCCCATTTATAGAGGTTAGGGCATTACTGTTTTTTTGTACCAACCACTCCCTACTTATTCTTGATGCGATTACGCTTGGTGGATTATTGGGCAACTCAGCCGTACTTCTATTGATATCACCCCGGTTACTCCCCCAAAGCAGATAATTATGTAAGTAACTTTCGGAAGGTGGGGCGGGATCTATTGAGTTACGGGATTCATTAAAGTTGTCAGAAGTAAAATCCGAATTGGTTGCGATGGTCAGTATGGCTTCAGGGTTAACACTTTTGGAGATGACCTGATGTAGATTGTAACTGTAGGCCGTATCATCGGTTCCGGAAGAATTGTTGGACCCAAAAAAATCTTGGAATCGGTCTCTGCCGATTCCTGCGATATCATAGATATAGGAAGCTAAAAAATCAGCATCCCAAATAACGGTACCATCCGCAGCGAGATAGTCAAAGTCGTTGTTCCCTACGTTGCTGCCCAACCCTCCGGTAGTGTTGAGGGTAATACCGTATTTAATGGCAAGGTAGCTTTCCGTCCGTTGTACTCCATTCGTTATATGGTCGTTGATAGGAGGTCCGGCCATGACCATAACCTCTGCAATTTGGCCGGTAAAGTTACGTTCCGAAGTAGCATCTGTACTATTGAAATGTTTTCCCAAGCGATTGAAATGGAATAACGGTCGACTGGCATACGTATCCAGTCTGTCCCATGAAATGTCGTCGAGGCCATTGACACGGGTTTCGAGGAGTTCTTGATTTGAGTTCTTGTTATCTCGAACAAAGACACCGATTGTGTGTCTACATTCCAAATCAATTGTCCATTCTGTTAATTCTTCTATATTGTGGTCCATCATTCCCGATTCACGTGTCCTTCCGATTGAAAATCGGTTGCCATCGGATAGGCCAATTGAAAGATTTACTGCTGCGTTTGCGGGAATATAGTTGGTGATGTCCCCACCAAACAATAAACGTTGGGTTTCTGGGCTACTACCTTGTCCATTTCCTTGAAAAACGATGAATATGGTAGCCTCATTTCTATTAATTCCTCTAAAATGTAGCGCCTGCCCTGCCCCTGTACCATCAAACTCCAGGGCGGGATTAAAGTTAAGGGCATTTCTACGGAGCAAAGGTGGTGAAGGGTCAGAACCTGTTGGGATAAGCCAGTCCCCGGTGCCGTCATTACTGTAATTGAAACCCAAAGGTGGAGGCATATTGTAGTTTGCAGGAGTGGGGGGTTCTATGGCATTTTGTTGAAAGGTGCCATT
>NZ_CAKZYF010000212.1 GCF_937884665.1 uncultured Allomuricauda sp.
GGCGGATATGCCAGGGATTTGGCCGCTCCAGGAGCTAACAATATGAACGATGAGTGGTTCGGAATTTGTGCCAAAGGAGCAACTAACCCAAGGGGCCTTTATGACCTTTACCCAAGGGCTGCCTATTATGCTTTGAAGGAGGCGCATCAGTTGAACCCCTATGCAGATGGGGTGGATATGGCTTTTGTACAGAATCACTTCAGTAACATTGAATTGATGGATGCCGTCCTGAGAGCCCGTGGAGATAAGGCGGCTTTACAAGGGGAGCAGAGTAATTTATTGCGCATTAGTAACCTACAAGCAAAATTCGCGACATTTAGTACTGGTGGTAGCCTTATTACAACACCGGATACACCAGACCCGGATGAACCAAATACCTTCCCAAATCAATTGGGCTTTGACCATTTACAGTCCTATTTTGTTGGAGTTGAAGGAAATCCCGCACCCAACATGAGAGCAGAGGTGAATCTCAATGTTGTTGGAAATGTAGCTCAAAACCCAATAAACGAGATTTTTTATGAGAACAACTCACGGCCTATAGATGTAAGTACGGACCAAGGTGATGTAGTGGTATCCGATGTTAACCGAATCCGCGTGTATCAAGCCGAATTTGAATGGAACGCCAAGGAGTTTGACCTAAGAGGTTTTTATCGAACAGGACATTACCATTGGGGATACGAAGGCGACTTCTTCGGTTTCTATCCTGAAGCCAATTACGGACCAAACTTGGATATATACAACGGTGAGATTCTAGGAGCCGAACTCGATGGAAAAGGACCTCTTAAAGGTCTGAAGGTTGCTGTAGGTCCACAATTATGGTGGGGGGCTAATCCAACAATGCTCTTTAAGTACCAAAAGCACATTGGAAAGTTTGATGTAACCGGTATTTACCATCGAGATTTTGAAACCAACGTGGTTCTTGATGAGAATGGCCGTCGTGTCCTTGATGCCAATCAATTGCGAAGTGGTGTAATTCCACCATGGCCTACGGAAAGAGCTTCTCTGGCCATAGAAAGGGAGTTTGGCAAATATGGCATCCATTTAGGAGGTATTTGGGCGGGAAGTCCTTTGAATGGCATCTCTTTTCAAGATGTAACAGGTACACCCGGCGATTATGTGGTTTTTGAAGATAGAATCCAATCTAGCGATAATTGGGGAGGAAAAGCTAAAATTACCTATGAAGGGGGAAAGTTCAATTGGTATGGGCAAGCTTCAGCAATGGGATTGATCGCCAATGGTGGAGCAGACCAAACATTGACCTTTACCGGATGGAAACTTAGGGATACCGGAAGCGGTAACGTAACCAGTATTTTGTCTGGATTTACATTTGCGGCCGGAAACTTCCAGATCGCTCCCAACTTTATGTGGCAAAAACCCTTGGTCGAGGCGATACCACAAGATGTACAAGGGCCGGGAAGACTGAGGAATATTATTGATGACCCCTTCGCGGTACGGGCAATTCGAGATACTACGGCCGCGGAAATATTATTGACTTTTGTTCCAACACCCGGTACCTGGATGTATGAGTGGGACAATGACCAAGCTGAAGATGCGAAGTTCGCTATGAACCTTGGTTTTGTGTATCGTCATCTGCCCACAACCATGGACGCTCATATTGGGTTTAATGCCGCTAGGGAATTTTTTGCCTTTCCCACTTCAGCTCCAGCAGAGGATTTATGGGAAATCCATTCTAGGATGGTTTCCAAGATAAATCCAGAACTCGGCCTTATCGGAAATTTCTATTATGGTAACGGACAAGGTAACGGCGATAGCGATAGGTTGATTAAACGCTTTGGGGGCGAAATACGAGGGATCTACAAAAAGTACAGGCTATCAACCCATGTAAGGGTAAACGATTGGGGACCCTATGATTATCATAGAGACTTTAACCTGACATTCCCTTTACAGTTAATGTTGGACCTCTCTACCACTTTGGGTAAACCAGATTGGTTCATTTTACCAGATACCCAGATAGGAATACGTGGTACATGGAGATCTTTAGATCAATTCTCACCTAGGTTCTCACCAAATGCGGTAGCAGATGAATTCGCAACCGAACCCATCATAAGTCCTGTAGGATTTGGTAATGGCAGCGAATGGGAGATCAAGACTTACGTACACATCAACATTGGCAAATAAAAAGATTGAAAAATGAAAAATTATAAAAATATCAACATACGTTTTATACTTCTTTTGAGCTTGGGTATTGCTATTATTTCAAGTTGCGAGAGAGACTTTTCGGATGAGGTGCAGTTTGCCACGTTTAATAACAATGGGGACATATTTACAGATGCACCAGTAGGGCTAACTGATGAGTTCTTTGATTCTTTTGACCCTGCGGGTCCTAATCCCGCAAATCCAGAAGGTTTTGGGACGGACGATAACGTTGCTTTTATGGGGACCTCTTCAATACGGATTGATGTTCCTGCGCCAGATGATCCGGACGGAGCTTTTATCGGAGGTATTTTCTTGGATCGCGGGGATGGTAGAAATCTTACCGGATTTGATGCCCTGACCTTTTTCGCCAGGGGTTCTACGACAGCAACCATTGGTGAGGTAGGTTTTGGAACCGATTTTGAAGAAAACAAATTTGCGGTAATTGCGCAAAACATACGCTTATCTACCGATTGGAGAAAGATTATTATTCCTATACCGGACCCATCAAAATTGATACAAGAAAGAGGGATGTTCTTTTTCTCTGCAGGTTCCCAAAGTACGGGTGGTTTCGGATATACTTTTTGGATCGATGAGTTACGTTTTGAAAAACTGGGAAACATAGCCCAACCAAGTCCTGCGATATTTTTGGGACAAGATATTTCCAATGAGGTTGTTAACGGGATGGAGTTCATGATAACGGGTCTCACCCAAACGTTCAATTTAGCCTCCGGTATCAATCAAACGGTCATAGCGGCTCCCGGATATTTCGATTTTTCTTCATCAGACAACTCAGTGGCAATAGCCAATGAATCAGGCGAAGTAATTGTAGTTGGAGCTGGCAGTTCCTCAATAACGGCCCAATTGGCTAATGTCGGGGCAGCAGGTTCTTTGGAGGTTACTTCCAATGGGGTTCTACCGACCACGCCACCACCAGCGCGATTGGACGCAAATGTGAGTTCCATTTTCAGTGATGCATACACAAATGCCGTAGAAAGTAATTTTGAGCCACCATTTGGAGGTTCCGTGACCAACCTCCAACGTCTTCAAGACAATGGTGATGAGGTATTGGTATATACCAACAACAACTTTACGGGTATTGTATTCAATAATACCTTGGATGGTACTGATCGTACAACGCTCAACATCGATGTATATCCATTGGATGCATCTTCTGTGGAAGTGCAAATTCGGGATGTTGGCGCCAATCAAGTATTGGAAACCAATGTTATTACAGGCCTTCCTGACGGGGATGATGCTGACCGAAGATTGTTGATAAATGGATTGACACCCGGTCAGTGGACTTCGGTTGAAATCCCCTTGGACGGAGATTTGGCTGCTCAAAAAAATAACCTTGGAGCACTCATTTTGGCCGGTGGACCAAACTTCATATTTGATAATATTTACTTTTTTACGGAATAATGAGGTCTTGAAATTTGAAAAAAAATGATTATGAAATATTTACAGATTAAAACCATACAATCAATTGCATTGAAAAGCCTTATGGCGTTTTCCTTAGCTTTTCTTTCAGGTTGTGAAACGGATGAATCACAGACAGTGGCTACATTTACCAATTTAGTTTTAGACGAAAATTTTGATACCGAAGGAGCACCAAACGCAGAACTGTGGAGTTTTGACATTGGTACGGGTATTGACGGCTGGGGAAACCAAGAGTTACAGTACTACACCGACCGGCCTGAAAATGTGCAAGTACAGAATGGTGTACTGCTGATTACGGCACGGGAAGAGTCATTCGAGGGATCCGCCTATACCTCCGCCCGATTGATAACCAAAGATAAATTTGAGCGACGCTATGGTCGCTTTGAGGCCAGAATCCGATTGCCTTTTGGACAGGGGATATGGCCAGCCTTTTGGATGCTGGGAGCCGATATTGATGAAAATCCATGGCCAGGTGCAGGAGAGATTGACATCATGGAATATCGCGGACAAGAACCCTCCGTTCTTGTCGGTAGCATCCATGGACCAGGCTATAATGGAGGTGATGCGATTTCCAAAGAGTTTACACTTGAAAATGACCGTTTCGATACAGGATTCCACATTTTTGGAATAGAATGGGGTCCAGATTTTATCAACTTCTATGTTGACGATGTGCTATATAACCAGCTTACTCCCGAAGACGTGGATGAAGAAACCGATGGCGAAGGATTATGGGTATTTGATAAGCCATTTTTCATATTGATGAATGTGGCAGTTGGCGGAACTTTTGTCGGTCCTCCCAATACCGAGACTCAATTTCCCCAAACCATGATTGTTGACTATGTACGGGTATACGAAAATTAATACACTAAACTAACTTCTTTAAAAATGAAACAATTACTTAACAAAGCCGGAATCCTTTCGCTTATCATTTTGGCCATATCCTTTTTAGGGTGTGAAGATGACGATGATGCCAACGGACTGCCTGAAGTGGTAGCGGCCTTTACACAAACACAAATTGAAAATTCTGGAGTGGTATCCTTTACCAACATTTCAGAAAATGCAGACTCCTTTATGTGGGACTTCGGTGATGGAACAACGTCCACAGAAATTGATCCCGTTAAGACATTTGCAGATGGGAGCTTCACAGTAACGCTGACCGCTTCCAATACAGCAGGTGCTTCAAATACTTTTTCAGATGAATTGACCATAGATTTACCTGACCCACCACCACCATTTGACAGTGGACTACTTACCAATGGGGATTTTGAGGACGGAGCAGGGCCATGGTTCACAAATTTTGGAAATAACGTTCCTGAAATCCAGGAAGCTGGAGGAAACAGCTTTTTCTTTGCTAACGTTGAGACTGCCAATCCAATGCAACCCTTCTTGGTAAATCTAAGTCAAGTGTTGGCAATCACCCAGGGAACCAATTATATTCTGACCTTTAATGCTTCTTCAGATCAAGAACGAACAATTTTGGCAGGTATAGGGTTGAATGAAGCCCCATTCTCAAGCTCTTCACCAGAAGTAACGTTGACGACTACCACGCAAACATTCACGCTACAGCTGGCAGCCAGTGATTTTGGAAGTGCAAACAGCCGCGTTCTATTTGATTTGGCAGGTGATGAAGGAACGGTGGTTATAGATAACGTATCCCTTGTAGAAGGGGGAGATGGAAGCGATAGTGAAGATAGTGTTGCTCCCGTAATCACCCTTACTGGAGATGCTACGATCAACTTGACAGTTGGAGATCCCGCATACGTTGATGAAGGAGCGACGGCTACAGATAACGTAGACGGAGATATTACCCCAAACATTACTGTGGGCGGGGATACTGTGGATACAGCCGTTGCTGGCACATATACCATAACCTATAACGTTAGCGATGCTGCGGGTAATGCTGCGGCCGAAGTTACAAGAACGGTTATTGTGGAAGCCCCGGTGAGTCCTTTCTGTCAAACTCAAATACAGGCTTTTGGGGGTGATGCTGGATCGGACATTCTTATATCCGTTTTTAATGTAGATGCACAGACAATGCGTATAGAAATTGAATCTGCCGATTCCGACCCAGTTGATGATTTAGTTCTTCCTGCAGGGGACTGGAATCCTGTTCCAGGAATTTCCGTAGCACCTGCTGAAGTTTCACCTGGCGTTTGGGCTGGAGAATTTTTCTACAATCCAACCGCGCCTGATAATGTGGAGTTCAATATCCTCTGGAGTAAGGTTTCCTTTGGTGGAAATTGGAGCATGAACGCTCCTGGTAATCTGGCAAGTGTTCCATTCATTGCCACTTGTGACACCTCAGGCGGAGGTGGAGGTGGAGGAGGCAGCGGTTGTACCATTGGAGGTGCGCCAACGGGCCCAGCATCCACACTCCCCGTGGGTTTTGAAGATTGTGTAGGTTTTGATAATACTTTTGGAGGTGTTACAGCTGTTTTGGCAGATAATCCCTCAGCTACCGGAATCAATACCTCGGCCACAGTACTTCGAGTAGATAAGCCAACTACGGCGGATTTCTTTGGTGGATTGCAAAATTCGGCTGGATTCGACACAGGGCAGTTTAACGGTAATCCTATAACAGTGACTTTCCAGGTCTATTCTAACTTGAATGACATCACTTTTAGGTGCGAGATGGGCACTAACCCTGTACCAGATCCAAACCTTGGTAATCCCGCTCCCCAATTTGCCACTCTGGGAAGCAATGTGGCCAATACATGGGTAGAGCTTTCAGTAACATTTACCCCTCTCCCAGGAGCAGAGACGGATTATTACAACTTCCTTGTCATTAAACCAGATGACAATCAGGATGATCCCAATGGTTCGGAAACCGACCCACCTGCTGCTGATGGTATATACTATATAGACAATATAACTGTCCAATAAGAAAAACGAATAGGACATTTCCATTTGTTTAGTTAAACTAAAGGCCGAGCCTATTAACTCGGCCTTTTTACCCAGATAGTTTTTTGTCTCGCAAAAACCAAAGGATGAACCCTGAAACCGACACAGGCCATATCATAGAACAAAAAATTGACTCACTCTTGACTAGGATGACCTTGGATGAGAAAATAGGTCAAATGACCCAAGTGAGGCACTTTGATGATATCTCTGAGGAAGATATCGCTGGGAAGTTCATTGGTTCCGTGATTCATACCCAAGGACCTTTGCCTGGAAATACTGCCAAGGAATGGCAGGCTAAGTTTAGGCATTTACAGGAGTTGGCCTTGTCAACGCGTTTGGGTATTCCTATGATTTTTGGAGTAGATGCGGTCCATGGACAGAATACCTTTGAAGGGGCTACCATTTTTCCCCATAATATTGGGATGGGCGCTACCGGAAATGCTGAGCTGGTAGAAAAAGCCGCAAGAATTACTGCCGTGGAGACACAAGCTACGGGATTCAATTGGGTATTTTCCCCATGTATCGCTGTTCCCTATAATGAAAAATGGGGTAGGGTATACGAAGCCTTTTCGGAAAGCACAGAGCTGACAGAAACATTGACCAAAGCTTCGGTAATCGGTCATCAAGGAACTAGTTTAAAAAGCAAACGCTCCGTAATGGCTACAGCGAAGCATTTTGTTGGGGATGGCGCTACGGATTTTGGTGTGGAAGGTGGAGAAACCAGTTTGGAAGCTGATGATGTGGCGAAAAGATTGCTTCCTCCATATCGTGTTGCCGTGGAAAATGGGGTTGGTTCCGTTATGGCCTCCTTTAACGCTATGTTGGGAGTGCCCATGCATGCCCATAAAACCTTGATAACCCATATTTTGAAAGGAGCCATGCAATTTGATGGAATCGTGGTTTCAGATTGGAAGGGATATTCCAGGTTTGGCGAAAATGATGTCATTAATGCCGGGGTGGATATGATTATGGCTGTGGAAGGCGATTTTGACATGTATCAAGAAGGCCTAAAGCGAGGAATTGAACAAAGGGAAATCCCTGTGGAACGTATCAATGACGCAGTACGCCGCATTCTCAGACAAAAATTTCGGTTGGGACTTTTCGAAAATCCTTTTCCGGATTCAACCCTGATTGCCGAAATCGGAATCCAATCGCATCGTGATGTCGCCAGACAGGCAGTTCGGGAATCACTGGTCTTATTAAAAAACCAAAACAATATCCTGCCATTACAAAAGGATCTATCCAAAATCGTAGTGGTTGGGGAACATGCCAATAACGCTGGATTGCAATCTGGTGGTTGGACCATTAACTGGCAGGGAACAACGGAAAACTATGACGGGGCTACTACCCTTTTGCAAGGGATAAAAAACTTGGCAACCGGTCAAATTGTCTACGACGTCGATGCGAGTGGAAAACATGGCGATGCAGATGTTGCTATTGTCGTAGTGGGTGAAACCCCTTATGCAGAATCGTTCGGAGATATAGGTGGAGAAATGGACCTGTACCAATTGACATTGACTGAAGCGCATCAAAAGTATATAAATACTTATGTTGAAATGGGCATAAAGACGGTGGTTGTGCTAATCTCTGGGAGAGCTTTGGTCACAACTGAACATATTGAGCGGTCCGATGCGTTCGTTGCAGCTTGGTTACCTGGCTCAGAAGGGCACGGCATTGCCGAAGTACTTTTTGGAGATTACAATTTTAAGGGGAGATTGCCCCACTCGTGGCCAAAATCTGAAGAGGACTATAAAGGAAAGTACGGACCGAACTTTTGGGATGATACTGTAAGACCTTTGTTTCCTTTAGGCTTCGGTTTAACCTATCGAATGATAAACTAAAGAACAAGAGACCATGGGAAAGTCAAAACGCAATAGTATGAAAAGATACGTTCAATCAGGTATGCTGGTACTCGTTGTATTGTGCGTTTCATGTATCGATAAAACCATAGAAAAAGAAAACCAAGACCAACAAAGCAAGAAACAAGTGACAGCGAAAGACATTTTAGGCAATCCTGATTATCTGGCCATTAGCTATGGTGGATACAGGGAAATTACCCGTGATAGCCAACCTACAGTGAAAGACATCAAAGAAGATATGAGATTGTTGTCTGCCATGGGTATCAAAATGTTACGTACTTATAACGTTCAACTTCCACATGCGGGAAATGTTCTGAAAGCAATACAAGCGCTAAAAGCAGAGGACCCTGATTTTGAAATGTACGTGATGCTGGGTGCATGGATAGACTGCAAAAATGCATGGACGGACAAGGAACCGGACCATACCGTGGAGAGTGAGCAAAATGAAGGAGAGATTGCCCGTGCCGTGGCTATGGCCAACAAATATCCCAATATCATAAAAGTAATTGCCGTGGGAAATGAGGCGATGATCAATTGGGCAACAAGTTACTACGTGCAGCTGGCTGTAATTTTATATTGGGTTATCCACCTTCAGGAACTGAAAAAAAATGGTGCGTTGCCCAAAGATTTATGGATAACTAGTTCTGACGATTTTGCTTCTTGGGGCGGGGGCGAAGAAAGTTATCATACGGAAGATTTAGAAAAGCTTATCAAAGCGGTGGATTACATTTCCATGCACACCTATCCGTATCACAATTCCCATTATAATCCTGAATTTTGGGGAGTGCCCACGGGGGAAGATACATTATCAGATATTGAGAAGATAAATGCAGCTATGTTGCGAGCAAGAGATTTCGCGAAAAATCAGTATGAGGCAGTGACCAATTACATGAAAAACCTTGGTGTGGAGAAGCCCGTACATATCGGTGAAACAGGTTGGGCCACGATATCAAATGGATTTTACGGACCGGAAGGTTCCAAAGCCACAGACGAATACAAAGAGGCTCTTTATTACAAGCACATGAGAGAATGGACCAATACGGAAGGAATTTCGTGTTTTTATTTTGAAGCTTTTGACGAGCGCTGGAAAGATGCGGGAAATCCGAAGGGTTCTGAAAACCACTTTGGATTGTTCACCTTGGACGGGCGGGCAAAACACGCCATTTGGTCTCAAGTGGATTCCGGTATGTTTAAAGGCTTGACCCGAAATGGGAATCCTATCACAAAAACATACAATGGAGATAGGGAAGCTTTAATGAAAGACGTACTCGTGCCTCCAAAAGCAGAAGAAAAATCAATAGCGGATTAAACATGCCAAAAAGGACACACAAGAATATGAAAACAGAACCAAATGAAAAATCCTAACCCAATTTATTTCATGCTGATACTGACCCTTGTACTGAATGGTTGCGTTGTAGACAAGAAATTGGATGTAGAGGTATACGAAACCTCTGCTAGTGGCAACAAACTGAGTAATCTCAAAGAATTTGAAGGAGGAGAGACCAGCTCCAAGATTCAGCTTTTACCAGAGCAAAAATTCCAGACCATCACGGGGTTTGGTGGCTCGTTTACAGAAGCCTCAGCCCATCTACTGAACCAAATGAGCAAAGAGAACCGCAAAAAAATAATCGATGCCTACTTCGGAGAGGACGGTGCAAAATACTCTTTGACACGTACCCACATGAATTCGTGTGATTTTTCAGTGAGCAATTATTCCTATGCTCCGGTAGCAGATGATTTTGAGCTGCACAACTTTTCCGTTGATGAAGACCGAGATGATATCATTCCGTTCATTAAGGAGGCCATGGCCGTGTCCAAAGAGGGTTTCAAGATTTTGGCATCCCCATGGACAGCACCCCCTTGGATGAAAGACAATAAGGACTGGCGCGGGGGCAAATTACTGCCGGAATATTACGAAACATGGGCACTGTTCTTTTCAAAATATATAGATGCCTATGCTCTGGAGGATATCAATATTTGGGGCTTCACCGTGGAGAACGAGCCCTTGGGCAATGACAGTAACTGGGAAAGCATGCATTTTTCTCCAGAGGAGATGACGAGTTTCGTAAAGAATTATCTAGGTCCTAAATTGGAAGAAGACGGTCATCAGGTTAAGATTTTGGGGTACGATCAGAACCGGGAACATTTAAAGGATTGGGTAGATGAGATGTTTCGGGATGAAATGAACTCCAGATATTATGATGGCACAGCAATACATTGGTATGCCAGTACTTTTGAAGTTTTTCCAGAAGCCCTTCAATATGCTCATGCCAAAGCACCCAACAAACATTTGATACAATCGGAAGCCTGTGTGGATGCCGAAGTACCCAAATGGCAAGACGACTTGTGGTACTGGTCCAAAGAGGCTACAGATTGGGGCTGGGATTGGGCGCCAGAACAAGACAAACACCTCCATCCAAAATATGCCCCTGTAAATCGGTATGCCCGTGATATTATTGGTTGTCTGAACAATTGGGTCGATGGATGGATAGATTGGAATATGGTCTTGAACAAACAAGGTGGTCCCAATTGGTTTGAAAACTGGTGTGTGGCTCCGGTGATTGTTGACGAAAAAAAGGATGAAGTCTATTTTACACCTATTTACTATACGATGGCCCATTTCAGCAAGTTCATTAGACCTGGGGCAAAACGGATTGGTTTTGAAAAGACAGACGATCAACTTATGGTCACCGCTGCTGAAAATCCAGACGGAACCATAGCGGTGGTTTTATTTAATGGGGGTGAATCAAAAAAAGATTTTGAACTGATATTGGGAGAAGCCAGCCGTAGCATCACAATGGGTCCACAGGCAATTCAGACCGTGGTAGTACAAGCAACTAAAACGAACTAAAAACAAGCAACATGTCAAACGTACAAACAGCACCAAAAGATAGAGTCCCCTTAGGTCAAAAAGCAGCTTTTGGAGCCGGCCATTTGGTTTTGAACCTATATCCCGGAGCATTGGGATTTTTCATGTTTTTCTTACTTACCGCTTTTGGGATGGATCCTTTTTTAGCTGGACTTTTAGGAGGCTTGCCCCGATTTTTTGATGCCATCACCGATCCTATCATGGGATTTATCTCGGACAATACGAGTTCAAAATGGGGCAGGAGAAGACCCTATATCTTGGTAGGAGGCATCATAAGCGCCATCACTTTCGTTTTGCTATGGCAACTGGATGAAAACAATTCGTCAAATTATAATTTTTGGTACTTTCTTATCATGTCCATGGTTTTTCTGATAGGGAATACCATGTTTGCAACACCCTTGGTCGGTTTGGGCTACGAAATGACATCAGATTACAACGAAAGGACCCGTTTAATGGCATTCTCCCAAACGGTTGGACTTATCGCTTGGGTCATTGTACCTTGGTTTTGGGTGATTATTGCCGACCCGGATATTTTCAGTAACCAAGCACAAGGGGTGAGGACCATGGCCATTTATGTTGGAGTTTGTTGCTTGTTGCTTGGTCTGTTGCCCGCTGTTTTTTGTCGCGGTATAGATGCATCCAATATGGGAAACCGAAAAAAATTGACCTTGACCACCGTATTCAGTAATTTGAAAGACCTGTTCGGAAGTATCAAGGAAGCGGTTAAAAACAGACCTTTCATGAAGTTATGCGGTGCTACCTTTTTGGTTTTTAATGGATATCAAATTGTGGCCTCATTCAGTTTTTTCATTTTCGTTTTTTATATTTTTAACGGAAGCTATGATGCGACATCCACTTGGCCTGCATGGTTTAGTTCCATTGGCGCATTGGTTTCAGCATTTTTGGTAATCCCTATTGTTTCAAAAATGGCGACCAAATGGGGAAAGAAGAACGCTTTTATCATTTCGACTGCACTTTCCATAGTCGGGTATATCATGAAATGGTGGTCCTTTACACCCGATAATGTGTGGCTTTCCTTTATCCCGATACCCTTAATGTCATTCGGTCTGGGGAGTTTGTTCACCTTGATGATGAGTATGACCGCCGATGTTTGTGATTTAGATGAATTGGTCAATGGAATGCCACGAAAAGAAGGTACTTTCGGGGCATTGTACTGGTGGGTCGGTAAACTCGGACAAGGGTTGGCCCTCGTTCTTGGTGGTCTTGTACTGAAACTTATAGGTTTTGATGGCAAT
>NZ_CAKZYF010000213.1 GCF_937884665.1 uncultured Allomuricauda sp.
ACTTTTATCGATTTGCTTATGGGGGTCTGACTTCTATCCGCAAAATGGTTGATAGGTACCAGAAAGTTGGTCTCCGGATAGTATGCTGCTAAATTCCCCTTGGGAATGTCATAAGGAATTATTTTAAAATACTTCGCCTTTCGTTCTTTTCCATCGTAGGTGCTGGTAAGATGAACCACATCATATTTTTGCAGTCCTTTTGCTTCTATATCCTTTTCATTCATGAACAAGACGCGTCGCTCGTTGTAAACACCTCGATATCTGTCGTTCAAACCGTAGATAGTCGTATTGAACTGGTCATGTGAGCGGATGGTCATCAATAGCATTTCATTTGGCTTTAAATAATGCTCTGGTAAAGCGTTGATGCTAAATTGGGCTCTTCCGTTTGGAAGATTGGTAAAATCCAACTCTCTTACCGTATTGGGCAGATAATATCCTGAGCCCTTCGCGGCTGTCTCGGTGTTTTTAAACCCTTTGGCCACTTTATCAATATATTCACGGATAAGTGCATAGTCATTTCCCAACTTTTTCCAGGGCACGGAATGTAAACCTTTAAAATAGGTGTTTGCCATCTGTGCTATTATTTCCGGTTCACTTTTTAAATCACCTTCTACAGGCTTTAAAAAACCCTTTGACCATCGTACCTTGCCCATACTATTTTCAGTAGTGATGAACCTGTCCAAATTCTTTTTTTGGTCTTTTTCGGAACGCCCCAAAGTAGGTAATATCAAAGCAGTTTTCCCGGTCACCAAATGGGAACGGTTCAATTTTGTGCTTATTTGTACGGTAAGTTCACAGTTTTGGATGGCCTCCGCCGTGTACCGTGTATCCGATGCCGCCATTAGGAAATTACCGCCGAGACACACAAAGACTTTTGCTTTTCCCCCGTACATGGCATGGATGGCCTCTACGGTGTCATATCCTTGTTTGGTTGGGGCTATAAATCCGAAATGTTTTTTGATACGGGCGTTCAAGGAAGGATTTACATAATGATGGATGCCAACACTTCGGTCTCCCTGAACGTTGCTATGACCGCGTACCGGGCAGGTTCCAGAATTGGGTCGGCCAATAGCTCCTTTTAAAAGTAATAGATTTACAAATTCCCGTATGTTCTCCACTCCATTTTTATGTTGGGTCAGGCCCATGGCCCAGCACACGATAATTTTTGACTTTTGGGCGAGCAGTTTTACCGTGTCATCAATACGCTTCCCATCAATACCGCATTTTTTCAATAATTCTGATTCGTCATAGTTCTTGAGATCCAGAACAAGGTTTTCATATCCGTCGGTATATTTTTTGATAAAGGTGTGATCAAAAATAGAACCCTTGCTTTTTTCGTCAAGAAGCAGCAATCTTTTTAGCAATAACTTGGCCAATGCAATATCTTGATTGATGTTTACAGGCAGATGGATATCCGCCAAGGCAATTCCGTTGCCTACCCAACCCTTTATTTTTTGTGGGTTTTTAAAGTTGACCAGCCCAGCTTCTTTTAGCGGATTTATGCTGATTATCTTTCCACCATTTTCCTTGCATTTTTCCAAGGCGGATAACATCCTTGGATGATTGGTCCCTGGGTTCTGGCCGACAACGATAACTAGTTCGGCACGATAAAAATCCTCCAACTTGATGGAACCTTTGCCAATACCCAAAGTCTCGTTCAGGGCAACTCCACTACTTTCATGGCACATATTGGAACAATCGGGCATATTGTTGGTGCCCAATGCGCGCGCAAATGTGCCATACAAAAAAGCAGCTTCATTGCTGGAGCGACCCGAAGTGTAAAATATAGCTTCATCTGGAGAACTCATTTTTGTAAGTTCTTTGGCGATGAGTTGATGGGCATCTTCCCAAGAAATGGGTTCGTAATGGATACTATTGGGTCTCAAAACCAAGGGTTGGGTAAGTCTACCGAAATGGTTCAATTCGTAATCCGATAGCAATGATAGTTCTTCAACGGAATGTTGGGCAAAAAAATCGGCGTCTACTATCGTGTTGGTCACTTCATCGGCTAAAGCTTTAGCTCCATTCTCGCAATATTCGGCTGCCGTCTTGGGTTTTTCCGGGTCGGGCCAGGCGCAACTAGGGCAATCGAATCCATCCTTTTGGTTCATTTTCAACAAACCCCTAAATCCCTTTGTGACTCCCATCTCCTTGAAAGTGTGGCGTAGGGCCTGCTGTACGGATTGATACCCACCAGCATATCCCAAGGGTTCTGTAAATGTCCCATCTTCTGAAAAAGTCAATGGTCCCGTAAGTGAAATTTTCCGATTGGTTTTAGCTGACATGCGATGATCTCCAAAAAGTATTCATGGAGTGAAAGTAATCATTATGAAAATCTTGTGGGTATGATTTGTGGAGAATACGTTACAATGTCAAGTTTAAAACTAGTGTTCTTGCAAAGGTTTGGAGCCGTTAGGTATGTTTCCTGGTTTTGCACTAAAAAATCGTGTGCTTGTCTTCATATCTGCATAGCGTGGGTCAGGCACATAGTCCTGTTTCTTCATCTTTACGACCTCGATACTCAAAAACCCAAATTCTTCCACCACCTTACCATAAAACCTATAAATGCCTTTTCCCCTGAAAAAGTATTTAGCGGCCACCGGAGGGAAGAGTACGGTGTCGAACACTTCCCCATGTTGATCTACCAAAGTGGCAAAGTGCATCTGTTTTCCGGTATGGGTCTTGGTGTTCTTTACGGTGACCAGATACCCATAAATATCGATGTACTTGTTCAGATATTCATATAAGTTGCGCTGTCCGTTGGAATTTTTAGGCGTTTCAACCAATAAATCAAAAGGACTGCACAAACAAAAACCCAAAAGTTCCAATTGTTCAAAAGCGGTTTCCAAAGAGGTGGTGTGCAATTGGGGAATCTGGAATTTTTGATGCTTTGGTGGAAACAGTTTGGGATGTTCCAAACGGTCATTTTTGGACAACATCAAATGGGTTTTCCAAAGCAGTTCGTGCTTGTTGATGCCCGTAAATCGGAAAGCGTCAATCCGGATAAGGATAGCGAGTTGTTCGATGGAAATAAAAACCCGGTCCAAAAAATCTTCCAATGAGCTAAAGCTTCCATTGCGGGACCGTTCCAGTACAATGCGTTCCATGACCCGTTTCTCCAAATCCCGTAGGTACATCATACCCATATAAATATGCTTCCCGGCAATGCGATTTACAATAGCACTGTTGTTGATGCAAGGTGGATGGATAGTGGCTCCCAGCATTCGTGCATCGTGGATGTAGAATTCCGAACGGTAGAAACCGCCCCCGTTATTGAGCACGGCCACCATATATTCCAAGGGAAAGTAGGCCCTTAAGAACAGGCTTTGGTAACTCTCCACAGCATAAGAAGCCGAATGTCCTTTGGCGAAGGCATAACCGGCAAAGCTGGCCACTTGGTCCCAAATTTCAAAAATCAAGGTGTCGGAGTACCCCTTTTTTCTACAGTTGGAAATGAATTTGTCCTTGACCTTCTGAAATTCTTCGCGAGAACGAAATTTTCCACTCATTCCACGACGCAAAACATCGGCCTCGCCCAAATCCAAATCGGCAAAATGGTGGGCCACCTTTATCACGTCTTCTTGATAGACCATCACTCCGTAGGTATCGGGCATGATGTCCAACATTATGGGATGGGCCTTTTCTTGGGCACGGCCTTGGTTCCGATGCCTTAAGATGTACTCTCGCATCATACCGCTTTTGGCCACCCCTGGGCGAATAATGGAACTGGCCGCCACCAAACCCAAATAGTTGTCCACCTCCAACTTTTTGAGCAACATCCGCATTGCAGGGGACTCCACGTAAAAGCAACCCATGCACTGGGCAGTTTTTATGAGGCTATTGATAGAGGGGTCTTTTTTGAAACCTTTGATATCGTGAATATCGACCTGCTCAAATTGTTCAGGTTGATTGTAGGCCTCAATTTCCAGGGCCTCTTTGATTTTGCCTAGGCCCCGTTGTCCTAAAATATCAAATTTATAGAGGCCAACATCTTCGGCAATGACCATATCGTATTGGGTAGTGGGAAATCCCTTTGGAGGAAGGTGGGTGGCAGAAAACCAATGTAAAGGTTTCTCACTGATAAGAATCCCTCCTGCATGAATACTCAAGTAATTGGGCTTTCCTTTGAGAAGCTTACCATATTTAAGGACAAGTTTGGAGATTCCGTCCATTGTATCAAAACGGTGGTGTCCCTCGCTCAACGAATCGATTTCCTGTGGAGGAAGTCCGAATACTTTTCCCAATTCGCGAATAACACCACGTTCCTTAAAGGTGACATAGGTTCCTAAGAGCGCAACATTGTCAAAACGGTCAAAAATATACTGGGTCATGGTAGGACGGTCTTTCCATGAAAAGTCAATGTCAAAATCAGGGGGGTTGGCCCGGTACAAATTGATGAAGCGTTCAAAATACAGGTCCAGCTCCATGGGATCCACATCGGTAATGCGAAGTAAGTAGGCTACAATGCTGTTGGCACCGCTTCCTCGACCTACATAGTAAAAATTCCGGCGCTTTGCTTCGGAGACAATATCCCAATTGATCAAAAAATAAGAGACAAATCCCATTTTCTTGATGAGCTTCAACTCTTTGTCCAACCTGTTTTTGATGGATTGGGTCACTTTTTCATAGCGATAAGGAAGTCCTTCGTAGCATAATTTTTCAATCAATTTTTCGTCCTCTTCCACGCTCCCCAAATAACTGTTTCGATTTTGGGGTTTTCGACCCTTGGAGAAATCAAAGTGGATGGAACATTGTTTTAATAGACGTTCTGTGTTTTCCAAGATGAAAGGGTACTCGGAGAAGGCAGCAGCTAGGTTCTCGATGGGATACATTTTTTCATCTTCATCCGCTTCTTCTTCCTTGGGCAGTTTGCTCAACAGCACGTTTGTGTCAATGGCCCTGAGCAGACGATGGGCATTAAAATCTTGCTTGTTCCTAAAGGTAACGGGCTGTTGTACTACCAATTTGTTCTGAAAGCGCATCAATCCAGAAAAGGGGAGTTTCCGAAGATTTTTCAGTGAAACGCCTATAAATTCGTTTTCCTTGAAATTTTGCAATTCATGCAGAAGGACTTGCTCAAACGGATATATCACAAAGGCATTCTGGAAAGTAGGTGCTTGTGTGGGAAACTCCATATCATGATGCAGATGATGGGATAAAAAATTATTGAGTTCCAGATATCCTTGGTTGTTTTTGGCGATGCCCACATAACAAGCTTGCACCCCATTTCTAAAATCGATACCAAGTATGGGACTAACATTATATTCAGGTGCTTTTCGGACAAAATTCAAGCAGGCCGAGGTATTGTTGATGTCGGTAAGGACCAATCGGGCCACATGATTTTGTTGGGCCAATTGCAACAGTTCCATTTCGGAAAAAGTTCCGAAGCGCATGCTGTAATATGTGTGGCAGTTTAGGTACAATTTTTAGTAATCAGTAATCAGTAATCAGTAATGGTTCTTGGCAGTCAGGTACAAGTTGTTTTGCTCATTGTTTTCTATGTGCCAAAACCACCGGAGGTAATCCGTTGAAGGGATTGTGCATTCTACCTATGGTCTTGGCCCCCATGGCCGAAGCCCTAAAAATGCTTCGGTCCCCGAAGCGGTTTCGTACTTTATCCATGGCACTGTATAGATTTACAGTCTCTTTGGTATCCTCAAAAAGATTAATTTGGTAGTTCCCCGAAACGAGATGGCTAAAACGGATACCGACCAAGCGTACCAGCATTCGCTTGTTGTAAAGCCCTCGGAAAAGTTCCAAAATCTTTGAGATGAGAACATGGTCTGCACTGGTGTAGGGAATCCGTAGTTGCTTGGAATAGGTGTTGAAATCTGAATATCGAATCTTCACCGCAATACAGGCAGTGAGTTTATCACCCCTACGGAGTTGATAGGCTAAATTCTCGGTCATTGCAATCAAAATCCCCTTGAGCCTCGATACATCAATGGTATCTTTATCAAAAGTACGCTCAGTGGATATCGATTTCCGGTCGTGGAAGGGAACTACGGGGGTATGGTCAATACCATTGGCCCTTTTCCATATCACTGCTCCATTGAGTCCTAGTACCCGCTGCATGATGTCCATGGGCATTTCCTGTACTGTTTTGACCTGTCGTATCCCTAAATTTCTGAGGGTCTGATAAGTTTTGTCCCCGACCATGGGAATTTTTTTGATGGAAAGGGGTGCCAGAAAAGGTTTTTCGTGCCCAAAATCTATCTTGAGTTGGTTGTTGGGTTTGGCTTCATTGGTGGCAACTTTGGACACTACCTTATTGATGGAAAGCCCAAAAGAAATGGGAAGGCCCGTTTCATGAATTATTCTTTTCCGCATTTCAGAAGCGTATTTGTAGCAACCGAAAAAACGATCCATCCCAGATAAATCAGCATAAAATTCATCTATGCTCGATTTTTCGAAAAGAGGTACGTGTTCTTTGATAATTTCGGTCACTACATCTGAATATTTACTGTAAGTGCCAGCATTACCTCGAATAACGGTGGCCTCAGGACAGAGTTCTTTGGCCATTTTCATGGGCATGCCCGAATGTATCCCGAACCCCCGGGTTTCGTAGCTACATGCGGCGACCACACCCCGGTCACTCACTCCGCCCACCAGCAGGGGCTTATTTTTGAGCTCTGAGTTAATGATACGTTCCACAGATACGTAGAATGTATCCAAGTCTAGGTGTAGAATGGTTTTTTTCATCGTTTAGTTTAGCAGGGAAGCTAATATATGGAATAATTCCATTATTATGGAAATAATCCATAAAAAATAAAATGCAATTATATCATGATGTTATTTATCAAAAAACCTTTATATCTTTGGCTCGTTGTGTTGTGATGCATCTTTGGTGCAGATCATTGAAAGGCTTTCCGTATGGGAGGCTTTTTTTGTTAGTACCTTTGCATAAAAACGTATATCATGGACATTTTTGAACTCATACAAAAGCGAAGAAGTGTATTCCCTCCACAATACAATGACAAGCCCATTCAAAGGGAAGCTATAAAAAAGATATTGGAAGCGGCCAACTGGGCTCCGACCCATAAAAAAACGGAACCTTGGCGCTTTAAAGTTCTTCAAGGTGAAAAAAGGAAAGAGTTGGGTGTTTTCTTATCCCAAAAATATCAGGAGGTCGATGCTCGACCTAAGCAAATAAAAATCAAAAAGTTACAGGAGAATCCAATGCGTGCTGCTGCAATAATTGCCATTTGTATGCAACGTGACCCGAGTGAAAGTCTACCAGAATGGGAAGAATTGGCCGCTACGGCCATGGCTGTCCAAAACATGTGGCTGTGTTGTACGGAACTGGGTATAGGTTCCTATTGGAGTTCACCGGGATTGATAAAGTACATGGATGAATTCTTTGATTTGCAAGAGGGTGAAAAGTGCCTTGGTTTTTTTTATATGGGTTATCATGAAGAGGAAATAGATACTTCACCCAGAAAGCCTATTGAGGAAAAAACGGAATGGTTGGATTAAGTGAATGAAAAAATTTCTGCTGAATATTCAATCGCTTTCCAGGTAAAAAGTCCGAGGTAAATCACGGTGATAAGAAACTTTAAAAAGGTCCCGGTCAGAAACCCGATAAAGGACCCAAAGGCCGCTTTCAATGCTGTTTTATTATCTGATTTATTGGTCAGTTCACCCACCAGTGCTCCAACAAAGGGCCATACGATTATACCAAACGGACCTAGGATAGGAAAAAATATAGCCACCAACAGTCCAATAATACTGCCCCATATACCTGCTCTGCTACCCCCAAATTTTTTAGTTCCTGCAGCTGGGATAACATAATCCAAAACGGTCACTGTCAGAGCGATGGTCAAGGTTATTCCCAACAGCCACCAATTGTCTGGGACAGCAGTGGTAAGATATAGCAGCAACAGTCCGACCCAACTCAGTGGTGGGCCAGGAAGTATGGGCAAAAAGCTGCCGAGAATGCCGACCAACATCAGTAGAAAACCAAGAACCAGAAAAAAAATGTCCATATATTGGATTTATTGAATAAGACAAAATTAAGCCCAAAATGTTACATTCACGTCTTCCACAAAATTGTAAAGTGTGTATTTAAAATCGTAATTTCGATGAAATCTTAAAGGCACATGCGGCAGTTGATATGGATATTTTTTTTAGGACTATTATCCGCCTGTGAACTTTTTGTTTCCAAAGAAGAGGCGACCCAAAAACTGGTTGAAGAAGAACTTTTGCAAATCAATTGGGATGATGTGGACCAATATCCTTTATTTGATGCTTGCCGAGAAGATCTTTCCAAACCTGAACAACGCGCTTGTTTTGAAGATACAATGATAACTCAATTGGGAAAAGCTTTGGAAGGTTTGGAATTTGAAGTTGACAATGATTTGAACGATACGGTGTTTATTGATTTCCTGATTGATGAAGACGGATTCATCACCATTCAGAACGTGGAGGAAAAAGCCAGTGTTCTGAATGAAATTGAAAATTTCAACTCAGAAGTGACCCGAAGATTGAATGATTTTACCACAGTCGCTCCGGCCATAAAAAGAGGCATTCCCGTTAGTGTACGTTTTAGGTTGCCCATTGTACTTAATACCCAGTGATTCATTGAGCAAGGAAAAAATCATTTTAGGAATAGACCCGGGTACCACAGTCATGGGTTTTGGCATCATCAAGGTCATCAATAAGCAGATGCACTTTGTGCAAATGAACGAACTGATGCTTCGGAAATATGATGACCCCTATATCAAGCTCAAAATCATCTTTGAAAGAACCATAGAATTAATAGATACCTTTCATCCAGATGAAATTGCCATTGAAGCTCCATTTTACGGAAAGAATGTGCAGTCTATGTTAAAATTAGGAAGAGCCCAAGGGGTGGCGATGGCAGCGGGACTTTCCCGTCAGATACCCATAACTGAGTATATGCCCAAGAAAATAAAAATGGCGATTACGGGAAACGGAAATGCCAGTAAAGAGCAGGTGGCCAAGATGCTACAGGGACTTTTAAAGTTAAAGGTATTGCCCAAAAATCTGGACAGCACGGATGGCTTGGCCGCGGCGGTATGCCATTTCTACAACGAGGAAAAGCTAGTAGTTGGTCATAAGTACACGGGATGGGAAGCTTTCATCAAAAAAAATCCCCAAAAATTAGGGTAAAATGGCCGGTATCTACATACATATTCCTTTTTGTAAACAGGCGTGTCATTATTGCGATTTCCATTTTTCGACCCAGTTGAAGGCCAAGCACGAAATGATAAAAGCGCTTGAGAAAGAGTTGGTTTTACGTAAAGAGGAACTGGGAAGAGAGACCATAGGTACCATTTATTTTGGGGGCGGGACCCCCTCGCTCTTATCGGAAAGTGAACTAAGGGGATTGATAGACACGGTGTACAGGGAATACACTGTGGTTGAAAAACCAGAGATCACCTTAGAGGCCAATCCAGATGATTTATCGGCCTGGAGTTTGGCAATGTTGTCCAAAAGTCCTGTCAATCGTTTGAGCATAGGCGTCCAATCTTTTTATGATAAGGATTTAAGGCTCATGAATCGGAGCCACACTGCAGCACAAGCCGAAATATGTATCCAGGAGTCCAAGCGCTATTTTGAGGATATTTCCATAGACCTTATTTATGGAATTCCAGGGACGGGCCATCAGCGTTGGGAAAACAATGTTATAAAAACCTTGGAGCTGGAACTCCCCCATATTTCCAGTTATGCATTGACCGTAGAACCTAGAACGGCCCTAAAAAAGTATGTTGAAAAAGGCATAGTCCCCGATGTGGATGATGAGCATGCCCAACAACAATTTTATATACTTCTGGAAATGTTGGAGAATGCAGGATATATCAACTATGAAATTTCGAATTTTGGAAAGCCGGACCACTTCTCCCAGAATAATTCTTCGTACTGGCAAGGGAAACCCTATTTGGGAATTGGTCCTTCAGCACATTCTTTTGATGGTGTTGGACGTAGTTGGAACGTTAGGAACAACCGGAAGTATATTAAGGCAATTGAAGAAGATAGACTACCCGTGGAGCGAGAGACTCTCTCTGTAACGGATAGGTACAACGAATATGTGATGACGGGCCTACGAACGATCTGGGGGGTTTCGCTCGAAAAAGTGGAACAGGATTTCGGCAAGCAGCATTTGGCGTATTTGGAGATGCAATTGGATAAATATCTACATGAACATCTTCTGTACTTGGATGGGGACCGATTGCTGGTCACCAAAAAAGGGAAGTTTTTGGTAGATGGAATTGCATCGGACCTATTTATGGTTAATTTGGTAGTATGATTGCCACGATTGCCCACGGTCCCCATGTTCACAAAATAGATTTGGCGAATCCGATGGATATTTCAATCCCACTGGTGGGCGGTGGGAAAAATGTAAATGCATGGTATTTGGACCTTCCTGAGATAGTACCTGTTCAAGGGGATGGATTTATCGGAAAAGTTGCCGAAGGTGGAAATGTCAATTTTAATCGCATCAATTTTAATCCCCATTCCCATATGACCCATACCGAATGCCTGGGTCATATAACCCGAGAGCTCTATTCCGTGAACCAACAGTTGAACACGTATTTTTTTTTAGCGGAGCTTATTACCATTGCACCAGAGCGTAGGGGTGAGGATTTGGTGATACCTGCAAAACCGTTGGAACTTGCGTTGAACAAAAAGGCATGCGACGCCCTGATCATTCGCACCCTGCCTAATTCGGAATCCAAGATGTCCAAAGATTATTCCCATACCAATCCACCTTATCTTCAGGAAGAAGCGATCCGTTTTTTGGTAAGTCTTGGCGTGGAACACCTTTTGGTCGACCTTCCATCAGTGGACAAAGAAAAGGATGGTGGCGCATTGGCCTCTCATAAAACATTCTGGCGCATAGGAAAAAAAGAGCGTAGGCAGGCTACCATTACGGAACTCATTTATGTTCCCAATGATATTGAAGACGGTAGGTACTGGCTTAATCTCCAAGTGGCTCCTTTTGAAAATGATGCGGCACCCAGTAGACCGGTGCTGTACAAAATATTGAATTGACCCATTCTTGAACAATCTTTATATATTTAGAAAATGGAGGGTCTTTTAGAAGTCATATTGGGGTTGGTTCTAGGTGGTATTCTCATGTATTTGCTGTTTTCCCTATTCCGAAAAAAGCAGAGCAAAGCGCTTACGGTGAAACAATCCACGGTATTGCTGGACAAAATTAGAAGTGTTTGCAAGTTGGTATCAGTAGAAGGGGATTTTGCAGAGATCTACCACTATGAAAACACCAAAGAAGGTTTTATGAACCTCATGAGCAGCAAAAAAAAGGCACTCATTATCGTGAAAGCCAAAGCCCAAATAGGATATGACCTAAAAAAACTGAAACTAAAGGCAGATAACGATAAAAAGAGAATAATCTTAAATCATTTTCCAGAACCGGAAGTGCTTTCCATTGAACCTGATCTTCAATTTTACGATATGAAAAATGGTCTTTTCAATAGTTTCTCCCCTGACGACCTCACTAATCTTAATCAGGAGGCAAAAGATCATATCAGACAAAAGATACCAGATAGTGGTTTGATGGATACCGCCAGGAAAGAGGCTATTCAAGCAGTTCTTTTGGTGGAAAAAATTGTCGAAACGATAGGTTGGACCCTCGATTATTCGGCTCTGGAGATAACAAATACGGACTTACAATTTTTAAAAGAACAGAATACGACATGAAAACAAGGATAATAATGCTCCTTTTGGTTGGAGCAATAAGCGGCACATGCTTTGCCCAGGATGGGAATACCATGAAAACTTTTGACCCGGCCTTCGCCCATACCGTTTACTTCTGGTTCAAAAACCCTGACGATAGTGATGGACGTGCCCGATTCGAAAGTTCGTTAAAGAAGTTTCTGAAGAATTCGAAATATGCCAAAACCGATTTCATTGGCATTCCTCCCAAGGCAACGCGGGATGTGGTAGACGATTCCTATACCTACTCACTGATCGTAACTTTCGATTCTGCGGAGTCACAGGAAAATTATCAGAACGAGGAAGCCCATCTCCTATTTATAGAAGAATGTAAGGACCTATGGGAACGGGTCGTTGTTTATGATTCATTTGGTCTCTGATTATGGATATTGAATATTTTCGAACCTATTGTCTTGGTAAAAAAGGGGTGACCGAAACGTTTCCTTTTGATGAACATACCTTGGTCTTTAAAGTGATGGGAAAAATGTTTGCCCTGGCTGGCTTGGAAAGGGTGCCGTCCCAGTGTAATCTAAAGTGTGATCCTGAGCGGGCCATTGCCCTGCGTGAAGAATACGACGGTGTTATCATTCCCGGATATCACATGAGCAAGACACATTGGAATACTTTGTATATGGAAAGTCTGCCTCCGGGTCTGATTACAGAGTTGGTGGACCATTCCTACGATTTGGTAGTATCCACATTACCAAAGAAGATAAAGGCACAATGGGAAGGGATGCCCTGAAAAATTTGTCGAAGGTATTCTACCATTCGTCGACAGTTTTGCATACATAGACCTAATTGTAAGCTTTTTCTTAATTTTATTTCAAACCTTTGTAATCTAAAGAAAACGTGCCATGAATGTTCTTTTCATTGAAGATGACATGATCGAGACCATGAAAATGCAACGGGCCATTTCCAAGTTTCAATCTAAACACAAAATTATTGAAGCTAAAAATGGTGAGGAGGCCATGGATATTTTAAAAAAAGGTAATCTTCCTGACATCATTCTGTTGGATTTGAATATGCCGCGCATGAGTGGGATAGAATTTCTCTCCATTTTAAAAGCGGATGAAAAACTGAAATACTTGCCCACCATTATTTTGACCACATCCGAAAACAGGGTCGATTTGTTGAAATGTTTTGAAATTGGAATCGCCGGATATATCATAAAACCCCTGAAATACGAAGACTATGAGGCAAAGTTGAAACGTGTTTTCGAGTATTGGGAAATCAGCGAATTGATCAAAGCCTAACAAAAATCCTCATTTCACAACATTCTTTTTAGCTTAAGTAGTCCAATTCCTACTTTTAAATCATAATATTCTTTATTATGAAAGGAATTGTATTCACCGAGTTTTTGGAAATGGTGGAATCCACTTTTGGATTGCATGTCGCGGACACCATAATTGAGAACAGCGACCTTCCCTCAAGTGGCGCATACACTTCGGTCGGGACCTACGACTTTAACGAGATGGTATCCCTATTGACCGAACTGAGCAAGGAAACCAACATTTCTATAAACGATCTTCTGTATTCCTTTGGGCATTATCTGTTCTCTGGTCTGGCGCACGCACACCCTGAAGTAGTATCCAGTTACAAAACACCCTTGGCCCTTCTTTACTGTATTGAGGACCATATTCACGTTCACGTCAAAAAACTGTACCCTGATGCTGAATTGCCCCAATTTAAAATTCTTTCCAAGACCGACAAATCGCTGGAGATGGTATACAGTTCTTCACGAGGTTTGTACGCTTTGGCCCATGGACTTATCGTAAAGACTTTTGAACATTTTGAAAAAATCGTCAACGTAGATTATAAACTGCTCAATGAAAACGGAACAGAAGTCAAATTTGCGATTGTCCAAAATGGATAAAAACGAAGTCGCTATGCTCAAAAGGGCTATCGAACGGGAGAAAAAAGCCCGTAAGGCAGCAGAAAACCTTTTGGAACAGAAAGCAAAGGAACTTTATGATGCTTCCCTTCATTTAAGGGAAGCCAACGGCCGTCTGGAAACCCTTTTGAACAAGCAGGGCAACTCCATCAATAGTGATTTTATCAATATCATCGACCCTTATGTGGTCATGGGATTGGATACCCGAGTCATAAATATGAATACTTCCGCCAAGGATTTCTTGGGCGTGGATCATACCGAGGAAGAGATATACCTCTCGGGTTTGGTACATCCTGACTACGTGGAATATACCGCAGAATCCTTTCAGAGTCTTCTACAGGTGGGCATACTTAAAAACTATTCAGCGAGAATATATGTAAAAAATGGTGTAGAAAAGTACGTGAACATAAATGCCAGTCTTATTTATGATAAGGAAGGGAAACCTATTGCAGCGCAAGGTGTGATACGGGATATTACCAAGGAAATGGAAATCAAAAAAATGCTCAGTAGGCAAAAAAAGCAACAAGATATCATTGTTGAAAACTCGCCTCTGGGAATTCTTCTTATCGTAAAGAACAAAATTGTCAGGGCCAACCGTTCCTTCATGGACCTACTGGGATATTCTGAACAAGAACTGATTCGGTTGACCTTGGATGAAATATCCTCACTTGAGGAAAGCAGTCGCTATGAAGATATGAATCAGACCTCTCAAAATGAAGACCTGAAACGATTTACGATAATCCGAAAGTTTTTCAAGAAAAATGGAGAGACCTTATACGGTAAGACCTCTATCAGTTCCGTGATGAACAAGAAGGGCAAAATCACTTACAGCGTTGTCATGATCGAGGATATTACCCAAGAGAAAAAGTCAGAGGAAAAATTGAGGGCCTCAGAAGAACGAATGGCAACCTTGATAAAAAACTTACAAACTGGTATTCTTTTGGAAGATGAGAACAGGAAAATAGTCCTGGCAAACCAAAAGTTCTGTGACCTTTTTGGAATTCCGGTAGCTCCGGAAAATCTTAAAGGGGTGAACAGTAAAAAATCCACACATAAGTATAAAAATCTATTCTCGGAACCAGATAAGGCAATTCGTCGCATCGATTATGTTTTGGAGCGCAAAGAGGCGGTCACCTCGGACGAAATGGAGCTTTTGGACGGAAGGACCTTTGAACGGGACTATATCCCCCTTTTCACTAATGGCGAGTACCAAGGTCATTTATGGAGCTATCACGATGTCACCCTCCGGAAAAATTATCGGAAAAATTTAGAAATCCAAAAGGAAAAATATGGAAGCATTATCGCCAATATGAACCTGGGCTTGGTGGAGGTGGATTCCGATGATAATATCCTAATGGTCAACCAAAGTTTTTGTGATATGGTGGGATATACCCCAATCGAGCTGATAGGAAGAAATGCGGTTGAGGTAACCAATATTGTGGAAGAGGACCAAGAGAAATTGAATATCCACAATCGAAAGAGAAAACAGGGAATATCCGATTCGTACGAACTGGGTGTGTTGACCAAAAAAGGTGAAAAAAGGTTTTGGCTAATAAGCGGAGCACCAAAGTATGATGATTTTGGCAATGTAATAGGTTCCATAGGAATCCACTTGGATATCACGGAACAAAAAAATCTTGAACTTCAAAAAGAGCGGTTGTTGGAAGAACTGGAGGCGAGCAACAAGGGACTTCAAGAATATGCCCACATTGTCTCCCATGATTTGAAATCTCCATTGCGAAGTGTAAGTGCCCTGGCCACATGGCTATATGAAGATTATAAGGACAAGCTGGACGAAACGGGCCGTTATAACCTGAAAATGATGCAGGAGAAGATTGAAGGAATGGACAAGCTCATTACCGGTATTTTAAAGTATTCCACAGTAAACAGTGAGGTCTTTGACAATACTGACGTAAACGTGAACGAAGTGATCAAAGAAATCAAAGAGATTATCTACATACCGGAAAACGTAACCATAAAAACCGTTCGTGATCTCCCCATAATTAAAGCCGATAAGACCAAAATCCATCAGCTTTTTCAAAACTTTTTGAGCAATGCTGCGGTAAATATAGATAAGCCCAAAGGCGTTATCGAGATAGATTTCAAAGATACGGGCAAGCATTGGCAATTTAGCGTTATGGACAATGGTGTCGGCATTCCCGAAGAATACCACGAAAGAATATTCCAAATCTTCCAATCCATAGGCAATCAAGAACGCTCTACGGGAATAGGACTTTCCATAGTGAAGAAGATCATAGATAGATATGATGGAAAAGTATGGCTCGAGAGCGAGATAGGTGTAGGTACTACATTCTATTTTACGTTGGCGAAAAACCCAGAAAATCAAAAGACATGAAAATACAGCAAGCGATAAAAA
>NZ_CAKZYF010000214.1 GCF_937884665.1 uncultured Allomuricauda sp.
AAACAAAAAAAGTTAAGCAACTGCTTAACTTTCGTGACCTGACTGGGGCTCGAACTTAAGACCCAATCATTTGATATTCAAAAAGTTAAAATCTATATTTTAAGCATGTGCACCGAATTGCGCACCGGTTTAAAATGATTATTCAAATGAACTTATCTGCTTGTATCTGCTATCAAATAGTATTGATGGCGCAAATATATGTTTTACTTACCTACTTTTCCAATATTTCCATCAATTGAAAATTGAGGTACAATTTCTCCTTCCCAACCCGTATTGATTTGAACTCGGGTAAATAGTTTATAAAATTACCCTTGTTCTATTCATTTAAGGTTAATGTTACTCTTATTGGGTTTTGCGCTTTATGAGGCGTTCCGTAAAAGGTCAATTCTTGGTACTATTAAAAAAGACAGGCAATGGGACACCAAAACCTTTAGGCCTTAATCAAATAGTTTGATAAAACAGTCATTTTACAATTCGTCTTGCTATCAAAATTCACCAATCAACTATTTTTTAAGTATATCTAGCTCTAATTGGGAATAAATAGTATAAGGCAGGCGTGACTTAATTCTATTGAACTTGAATAAAAAGTTAATTACCCAAAACAATCAAAACAAGTAGCTTTGTTTTGGATAAACATGTCTAACTTTTATCGTTTTAAGGCTAACTTCAACCTTTTTAATTGAGATTTTAACATTTAGTTTTGTTACAAAAGGTGTACCGCTAAATCGTGTAATCACGTTTTATTGACTAATATGAAAAATGGCAATGGTCCTGAGGGGCCACAGGATTGTAATGATTTGATGGGTGAAATTGGTTTTCAATGGTTTAAATTAGAAGATATTTATTCCCTAAAAAACCTCCCTTGTGAAAATCCATTTGTGTCACATCGAATACAATTCTTCACGCTACTATTGCTTACCGAAGGTAAAATTAGGCATGATGTTGATTTTATCCCATACACTTTAGATAGGGGGTATTGCCTATTTATATCTCCAGAACAAATTCATAAGTTCTATAAATCGACTAAAGGCGGGGGGTATGTTCTGAGTTTTACAGAAGATTTCATACACCGTAATTTTTCAAGGTCTTCTTTTTCCAAAATTAATTTTTTGTCAAACCACTTTTTAAATCCATCAATTTTTAAAGACTTTGGTGATATTGAAATATTCATGAGTGCGCTTGAAAGAGAACTCTCATTAGACCTTGGAATAATAAAGGAAAATTTAATAGCCTCAATGTTAACCGTATTCTTATTGAAAGCGCAGCTCTATGCAGAAGGTTCAATGAAATCCTATCAAGGGGATTTTGAAACATTTTCAAAGTTTCAAAAACTAGTTTCCAATTATCATAAGGAATCAAGGTCTGTAAAGCACTATGCAAATCTATTAAACATATCCTATAAACAATTGAACAATCTTAGCAAGGGGTTTACCCAAAGGACAGCCAAAGAATATATTAACGATTACATCATACTTGAAATCAAGCGTAATTTGGCTACTACAGATTTCTCAATAAAGGAGATGGCATATGAATATGGTTTTAAAGAGGGTACAAATCTTACGAAATTCTTTAAAAGAGCGACAGGAGATACACCGATGAAGTTTAAAGAAATTCGACTTAGGAATAGGTAACAAGAAGAAAATCATCTATGGAGTTGGAGCCAATTGAACTCTTTAAATTGGAATTGGATAAATATGTTGAAAAACCTGTAGATGAAGAATGGAAGGAATTTAGGAAACATTTGAAAAGCGTTAGCTTCAAAAAAGATGGGGTTATTTTTCCCCATTCAAAAATCTGTGTCAATATGCTTTTTATTACAAAAGGTATAGTAGTCACCGAATACTTCAATAGTAAAGAGCAAACAATAACCCGATTCTTTAAGTCTAAAAATCTATGTAGTAATATTTCAAGTTTTTTAACCCGAAGCACTGTAAACGACATAGTTTCCGCCATTACTTATACTGAAGGAGTATTTATACCTAAAACCTTATTTAATGAAAGTTACTTGTACTCCAATGGTGTAGGACTTTATTTCAGGAAAAGACTGATGGAAAATCTGTTGGAAGATAAAATGTTCATTTCTATAAAAGCCATGGGTATTGATTCGAAACTGGATTTTCTTTATTCCCAGTATCCAGAAATCATTAATGAAGTATCCTGGAAAAAAATCGCTAATTTCTTAGGAGTTACGCCTCAATGGCTGAGTAAAAAGCTAAATCATAGAAATTCGAGGTAAATTGAAAATAAGGTATAATAAAATTGATTTTTGTCTAATTCCAACTCATTTTAGCTCTACTACGTTTTTCATCAATCCAATTTTCCATCCTTTTCGGTCCTAAGCAGGTCAAATAACAAATATTTGAAATTCAGTTATTTACAAGGAATTTGTTAAAAAAATCAAAAAAAATTACTTCTTATATTAGTTTGCTTTGTGGAAGAAATTTTGAAAATAGCTTTAACACTATAAATAACGTTAAACCTATATCAAAATGAAAAAAACAAACAGATTACATCATTCAATGGAAAAAGTGGTTATATTTTTTTCATTATGCGCATTATTGAGTTCTTCCATTATCGCGCAGGAACAAGATCAAGGGGACCTTCTGGCAACGATGCCTGATGAGCTTTCGAATGTAGGCACAGGGGTACCCATAAGCTATGAGCCTTATGAACTGGCAAAATTCACCAAGGATATGAACCGCTACTCAGCGGCACAACCTCCGAAAGGATCTTTTAATAAGCACGGAGAGCTGGAATTTCTTGGGGAAAACGTCTTTGGTATCCACTGGTTTGTAGAGGTAGAAGGTTCCGTATGGCATTTTGTAACAGCTGGTTATCCCCAGAAGTCACCTATTTTGATGGTTCATGGGTTCCCGGAATCCTGGTGGGGCTTCCATGATCAAATGGTTGAACTAGCAAAGGATTACTATGTCATTTCGGTAGATCAGCTGGGATACGGTCAATCAGATAAAAGTCTGAAGCAAGATTTGACCCACCAAGGGGTTGCCAAAAGTCTAGTAAATCTTATGGACAAAATAGTTGTGTACAAATTCGATATGGTTTCCCATGATCGTGGTAGTTGCATAGCGGACAACATGATGGAAGTTCCAGGGGCCAATAAAAGAGTTACCAATTGGATTAGGATGCAACAATCGTTCAATGAACCTCATGGCCTGCCAAGGCCATCTCATGAAAATTTAGCAGATCCAAAGAATTATAAGGATGGGACCATGATTACCGCCACCTATAATTCAGCATGGGTATCCATGCAATTTTCTCCTGATCATATGGATAGGCTTTATAAAGAATTTGGTACTGAAGGTATTGCTGAGGCAGTAGCCCAGACCTATGATACCAGTTTTGATATCGAGCTTGACTATCGAAAGAAAAATTTGATTCAATATATGACTATGCCCATACTTTTCCTACAAGCCACAGAGGACCCTGCCCAGAGGGAGGAAGAATATGCGAGATCCCCCGACTTTGTCAAGGATGGTTACGTAAAGTTTGTAGAAGCAAATCACTTTTCAGCTACCGAAGCTGCAGAAGAAGTGAGTATCGCAATACGCGATTTCATTGAGGGAAAACGCCCACCAAAACTTATCGTAGACTAAAAAATCTATTCAAAATGACATCTATAAAAACAAGTTGTCGCCGCCAACTGGCGATAACACCTTGGGTGCTGGCCGTAATTGTAATAATCAGCACCCCCATACGTGGTCAGGAAAAGGACCAAAAGGACGATTTAGCAAATGCCATTGGCTCTGGTGAGTTTGTGTTTAACGGTAAATTAAGGTTCTGGCACGCGAATGATGACGCGGCCAGCGCCTCTCAAGCATACACTTTTGGTACAAACTTCGGCTATCTTACCAAGTCCTACAAGGGTTTTCAGATATACATTGAAGGGGAAAGTGTGGTAGCGCTCACACCCGATGACTATTTGGACGGTTTGAACGGTCTAACGGACCTAACGAATGTTACCGATCCGGAAACATTGGAATTGAACCAAATGTATATCGCATATAAAGACACGTTCAATGACAAGACGGAACTGGAGGTCAAAGTGGGAAGGCAAGCAGCCATTGTTGAGGACGAACGTTTTATAGGTAGGGTTTCTGCAAGACAGGACGATCAAACCTTCGACGCGCTGTACGGTAGGATTCAGAATGACCAAAAGGGCTTGGCATTTGAATATGCCTACATGTACCAAATCAATCGTTTGCTCGCAGAGGAAGTGGATTGGCGAAGTGATTCACACGTCTTCATGTTGCGTTATTATAAGAACAAAAAAGTAAGGTTCGGATTGTTTACACATCTACTTGACTTTCAGGACGATGCACCTTCCGTTTCCAACCAAACCTACGGAATCACTATTGACAGAGGGGCTTTACCAAAAGACAAATTGGCCTTGAACTACAAAACTGCATTTGCTTACCAAAGTGATTATGGCGACAACCCAACCGATTACACGGCCTTTTTGCTAAATGCGGAAATAGGGGTCTCCTTTCCAAGCATTGGTATTTTCAATATTGGTTATGAACTGGCCTCTTCAGATAACGGGGAGGCGTCGTACCAGTTTCCGCTCTCTACAGGGCAGCGCCTGCATCGAATATCCGATGTGTTCATTGACCCTCCAGCGGATGGACTTCACAACCCCTACTTCTCCGCGGAGTGTGATGATTTATTCTGGGGCATTGGTGGTTGGTTGGGGTACCACGCCTATTTTTCGGAGGAAGAAGGTGATTTTCTTGGGCAAGAAATAGATGTGGTCCTTTATAGGCAAATCATTCCAGGTTTACTTAGAGCGGAGATAACATACGGATCTTTTTTCGGAGAAGCGCCCCGTTTTACGGACCTACACATTTTTGCCTTTGATTTGGTACTTGAGCTTTGATTATCATTAAAGAACCAAAGAAATGAATACATTTTGGAACACTTGGCATTCAAGGGTCTTGGCCCTATTGAGAATCATAGTAGGGTTTCTCATATTTTGGCACGGTACACAAAAGCTGCTAGGATATCCACCTGCTGAAAATCTACACGGGGAACTTTCAAACCTTCTTCTAATGGCTGGAATTTTGGAGTTTTTTGGTGGGATACTTTTGTTTGTTGGACTTTTTACGCGTTGGACCGCTTTTGTACTCAGCGGTATGATGGCGGTGGCCTACTGTATGGTTTTCATTGGCAAATCCTTTTTGCCCATTGTCAACGGTGGGGAACTGGCAGCATTGTACTGCTTTGTGTATTTCTATATTTTTTTTGCAGGAGGTGGGGCATGGAGTATTGACAACTACATCGCTGCAAAAAAGGGGATCTAGGAACTGCCGGCGAAGGTAAAGAGTTAGCGAACTGCGAGCTAGTATGAAATTACCTTGGAAAAGCGCTGGAGAGCTTACTGGAGCTATTTTGAAGATGTTATTGAGACCGTAGCATGGAACAAAAAGAACTGCTTAAAATCATCATGGTGATATTACTTGTTTAATCAATTTCAATTCTAAAACTCTATGATATGAAAATACCTATAAACACGAAAGCGTATTTAAGACAGGTATCCATATCTGCCTTCTTTTGGGGATTAAGTTTGGGCTTCTTTGCAGTTTTTAGATATCTAGGAATTAATCGAGCACCCGATATTGAGTTAAGTTGCAATATCAGGGCCTTGATATTGACCAATATGGCTACCCTTACTATTTTAGGTGCTGTGCTGGGTATGGTATATGCATCAATAGAGTATTTCTTTGAAAAAAGTGTATCCAAATCCCTTGGTTGGCGATTGCAGTTGTTTATAAAGATAATGCTGGATTTACTTATTACGTTGGGGCTGTTGAGACTATCTTTAATCATTACACAATCAAATGGAACCAAAGAAGGCTGGTTGTCTTGGTTAAGCAATGAACGGATTGAATCCATTATGCTATATATATTTTTTTGCTCCTTTTTTGTCTTTTTTTTAATGAAAATAGCCGCCGAACGATTTGGTAAGGCTGTCTTCTTTAAAATGCTATTAGGGAAGTACAGAACACCAAAGGAAGAAGACCGCATCTTCATGTTCTTGGATTTGAAGGATTCTACCACGATAGCCGAACAATTAGGACATTTCCGATATAGTCAGTTCATCCAAGATTGTTTTCACGATTTAAATAAGTTGGTGCTAAAATACGAGGCCGAAATATACCAATATGTAGGTGACGAAGTGGTGCTGACCTGGCCATATCTTAAGGGGATAACCAACAATAATTGTATTGGCCTGTTTTTTAATTTCCAACAACAGCTATTATCAAGGAATCGTTACTATCTAGATAATTATGGCATTTGCCCTAAGTTCAAAGCAGGGATACATGGCGGTTCGCTTATGATAGCAGAGGTTGGGTTTGTAAAGAAACAATTAGCCTATCATGGGGATGTTATCAATACATCCGCTCGAATTCAAAAACAGTGCAACAACTACAATGTTCCCTTATTGCTATCTGAAAAGTTGATAAACGATCTAAATATTCAAGATTTGTTGACATCAAAATACCTAGGTAATGTATTGTTGAAAGGAAAAAGTAAGGAAGTAAAAATATACTCGCTTCTAGTATAGTTTTTCAAAATAGAAACGTGTTGATTCTGCCTATGACTGGGCCGTCTTCCGGGAGTTTTGTTTGTCCTGCCATGAACGTGTCCAATAAATTTAAACAGTGAACTTATAGCGTATTTAAACAAAAAGACATGAAATTCACAAAACCATTACTAGCAAGTATTTTATTACTTTTTTTTATGCTTTGGGCACCTTTGGGTCAAACTGAATTTCTAGTTCAACATTGGATGAAAATTGGCACATTTGCCATCCCATTTTTATTGATAGGATCATTTTCCTTTTTGGATATTGATAAGTCGAGCGAATTGGCGAAAGATTTTAGATTCATGGCCCTACTTCTATTGTTTACCTACGTTATCCATCAATTTGAAGAGCATTGGGTAGATCTTTTTGGGAATCACTATGCATTTTACAGCTTTAACAACAGATTTATTTTGGAAATTTTGGGGCAACCACAAAGCGATATTGTCCCCTTAACCAAGAAATCGATATATGCCATAAATACAAGTCTGGTCTGGTTGGTTGGGCTTTTAGCGGTTTTGCGTAGTCCAAAACACTTGTTTCCTTTCTTTGCAATGGCTGGTATTATGTTAATTAACGGCCTGGTCCACTTGGCGTCCGGAATTGCAAAATTTCAATATAACCCCGGATTACTTACGTCTATCGTACTTTTTATTCCCTTATACTTTTGGACAATGAAACAGGCACGTCATCGTGTGTCGAGATATAAAATATACCTTGTTACAGGTATCATCTGGGCCTTCCTTGCCCATGTGATTATGGTTGCTGGTCTTCTGCTTGCCAATTGGTATGGTGTATTTTCAGAACCCCTTTATTGGGTCGTATTGGTGGTTTGGTCAATTGTTCCGCTTACTATACTCAAAGATGACCACTTAACTAGGACCTTGTCAGACCAAAAAAATTAGTTCTTCGTTGATAGTTCAACATATTGACGGCCCTTTAAGAATTGTATACCTCGTCAATATCTCCATTTTCTGAAAGCAGTATAGCAATACTCCTAGTGCTTTTAAATTGAGAAAATATGATAAGCATAACCACTGTAATAGGTGTGCTTAAAAGCATTCCAGTGATGCCCCATATTTGACCCCAAACTACTAAAGCCAGAATAGTTACCAATGGACTCAGGTTCAAGGATTTTCCCATTAGCTTAGGTTCCAATACATTACCAATAAACCATTCGGCAAGACCGAGGCCAATTAAAATGATAATAAAGGGCTTTACTTCCCCATACTGAACAAGACTAAAAAAAGCGGGGAAAAGGGTGGCGATTAAGGACCCAATTGTAGGAATGTAATTCAAGGCGAACATTAAAAAGGCCCAAAAAAAAGCAGCATCAACACACATTATCAATAAAAAAACATATACTAGCAAACCAGTTAGAAGAATCAGGTATGTTTTTAAACGAATGTAGTCACTGGTTGTATCATTAATGTGGGATAGAATTGTGGACACCTTCTCATATTTTTTTTCACTATCAAAGAGTTTCTTTATTTTTTCAGATAAACTGATTTCTTCAGAAAACAGGAATACCGCGTACAATATGATTATGACCATATCCCCCAAGGCTCCAGAAAGGGTGTCGGCTATGCTTCCAAGAATAGTGGCATAATCAAATCCGTTCAAAGACTTAGATATCTCCTGGGCCAAGTCAATTTGAAAGGTAGTATTAATTTGATTCAAGACCTTATCAAGATTGGCTTTATACATTTCACTGTTTGCCAATAGGGATGAAATGTTATCGGCAACTAATCTTGAAATAAGACTTACTCCCATAAAAATGATACCAAAAACAAGAGTACTGATAACCCAATGAGGCTCCCGTTTTTGAAGCAATGGAATTTTATATAGTACCTTTTTAAAATATCTCCCCAAAAACCAAAGGACAATGCCATATACAAAAGGGATAAGGATATTTTGTGCTATGATAAGAAGGGTCAGCACACCTCCGATTCCAATCACTGAATATGCTAATTTTTTCATTTTTAGAAAGTATTTATCGTATTCTCTTTCAATTTCTTTTTCAGTCTCAAATCATACGGTTGTAAAAGCGAATAACCGCTAAGAAGTTCCTCGCATACCGATTATCCGGTTAGTACGGGCTACCAATCCTATCATTACATTTTTCAGGGCTCGCATGTAGCTTCCTATTTAAAATTTGCTTTAATACCAATTGATGTGAATTGTTGATTGCTATCTAAACTCGCTAAGCTTACATTTTCATGATTGAAACGATAATCCGTGGTAAAAGAAAAAACCTCTGTAAGTTTCAACTCCAAACTTATATACAGTTTAAAAATATAGTCGGCACTTTCCCTAGTGGATTGTAAAAACCAACCATTGGATTTTAATACGAGTTTATCCTTTAGTAGTTGGGTACTTCCCTCATAATGTAAAAGAAACCGAAGCATATTTCTTTGGTTTCCAATACGATCGCTATTGACAAAAATTGATTCACTATACCTATTTCTATAATATACCGTTGCTACTGAAAATAATAATCCATTGTTGTTTTTTAACGTGGGCTTATAGGTTAATCCCCCACCATAACCTAAACGGAATTCCAGTTCATATCCTAAATTGGTCTGTAAATCGGTCACAAAAAAAGGATACCATCTCTTCTGGCCATTGAAATATAGTTTAAGCAAGGATAGCGCATCCCAATTTCGATTCAATACCTCGTTGTCAGCATCACTAAATAAAAATCGGAATTGGTTCTCAAAACTCCAAGAACGCTTTTCCAAAGTCGGGTCGAACTGAAATTGAAATGTTCGTTGAAACTCTCTTCCACTGGTTAAACTTCCCGATAAATTAAAACTTCCTTTGAATTGTAGAGTGTCCTTTAAAACGGTTTGAGCACAAATAGGTAGGGATATAAGTAGTACAACAAGTAGTAATTTATGCATTTACATTTTTTAATTTATGCCGGATTCCCCAACGCTATTTTTCATTTTAATTGATTCCCTTTTTGGTTCACACGTGGTATTACCTCTTCTCCAATTAGTTTAATAGCTTGCTTCATTTGTTTATGGGATAAGCCAACATCCATTTGAAAATTAAACCGTGATATACCGCCTAAGGCTATGCTGTGTCGAAGTATTTTTGCCGCAACTTCTTCAGGATTACCAATAACAATGGCCCCGTTTTCATCGGCTTGAGCCTCAAATTGTTCCCTTGTTGGTGCTACCCAGCCTCGTTCTTTGTTCATGGAGGCAATGACTTGGGCATAATGTGGATAAAATATGTCAATAGCCTCTTCGCGGGTATTGGCCACATAACCAAATGAGCTTAGACCTACCGGAAGTTCTTCTGGAAGGAAACCTGTTTCCTTTCCTGTAGTTCGATATAAGTCTACCAGAGGCCTAAATCTTTGTGTTTCACCGCCAATTACAGCCATCATCAAGGGCAAACCTAATGTACCGGCCCTTGCAAAGGAAGCAGGTGTCCCACCTACACCTAACCAGATGGGCAGTTTCTCTTGAACGGCTCGAGGATAAATGGCTTGTTGCCTAAGTGGGGGTCTAAAAATTCCGGACCAATCCACGATTTCATGGTCCCTGATTTTCAAAAGCAGTTCTAATTTTTCGGAGAAAATTGCATCATAATCGTTCAGGTTATAACCGAAAAGGGGGAAAGAATCGACAAAGGAACCACGACCCACAACAATTTCTGCTCTTCCATCGGAGATGAGATCAATGGTTGTAAAATTCTGAAATACACGAACAGGGTCTGATGTATTCAATACCGTTACTGCGCTGGTTAATTTGATAGCTTTGGTAAGCGCAGCGGCGGCAGCAAGAATTGTAGCTGGGGCAGCATCCAAAAATTCCTTTCTATAATGTTCTCCTATTCCAAAAACGTGTATACCAACTTGGTCAGCCAATTGGATTCGTTCCAATAATTCACGAATTGCCTTGCTGTTATCTTCAAATCCCCGAGGTGAAGCAGCAAAACTGTCGATACCTATTTCCATATTCTTCGAAAATTACCTAGGCGTTTTTGAAATTTGTTGTTGGTGTTTTTAGGCAAACAATTCATTATGCTCCTTATCATTCAACGTGATCTTTATTTCTTTGACAGTATCATTACTTATGTAAATTCCATTTCCATGATGTTTCTTGGTAAAAGCAGCATAGTACAATTTCTGGGCGCCATCTTTTGGGGACTTAAAGAATAAATTTCGAATCGGTTTTAACCAGAAAGGCATTCCATCACCTGCTGTCATTTTTGTTTTTATGGCTCCAGGATCAACACTTATTACCCGAAGGTCTTCATTTTTACTATTTAAATAATTCATTAACAGTACCATTACAAGTTTGGAATCTAGATAAGAACCTGTTAGTTTGGTAAATTTTTTTGGTTTTTTCAGATGCGGGATATCGATTGATTTTTTTTTCTGCAAATCACCCGTTGCCGTGTTTACCACTAAAGCGTTCTGAGCGTTATTCAATAATGGAAGTAGTTCTTTTGTTAAAAGGTAAGGGCTTAGTGCATTGATCTCAAGTTGTAATTCGTTGCCATAATCTGAAAAATATAACTTATCTAAAAGTACACCGGCATTGTTAAAAATAACATCGATTTTTGCCCACTTAATTTTAATGTTTTCCGCTACTTGTTTTATATCTTCCCTTTTACTCAAATCTGCAAAAAAGAAATCTAGTTGTGGTACATCGCCCAATTCTTCAATGGCGTCATTTTTTCTTTTTTCATTTCTGACAATTAGACCGATTTTATGACCTTCCCTTTTAAGAATTTTAGTTAGTTCCAGGCCCATTCCTGAATGTCCGCCTGTTAAGATGATATTCTTCACTTTCATATGTATTCTTCCCTTAAATGGGTTTGAAATTTTTCTAATTGGATAAGGAACTTATCCTTATACGATTGTTCAATAATTTGCCCATCTTTAAAAAAGTGATTGAAAGATGGGAGATAAAAATCTGCAACTATTTTAGCTCCAAAATGCGGAAATATTTCCTTTGATACTTGGAGTACGTTGTTTTGTGGTCTTCGACTTGGACTGGCAGACAGTAAGAACATGGGTTTTCCTCCCCAGATGTTCATCGGTTTTTCCATAGGAATCCGCGATAGCCAATCCCAAAGATTTTTAAAGGCTGAGGTATGCAAACCATTGTATTCCGCAACTGAAACTATAATGGCATCGTTTGCATTGATCAACGAATAAAACTTCATGGCTTCTTTGGCTATACCACTTTGTTTTTCCAAATCTACAGAGTATAAAGGGCTGGCGTAATCATTTAAGTCTGCTATGGTTACGGTCTCCTCCTTAAGTTGGTGAGCTGTGAAAGTTGCGAAAGTCTTATTAATTGATGTGCTGCTATTGCTTGCGCCAAAGGCTAGTATTTTTTTCATTTTGTATTGAGGTTTAGTTAACTTTTGAAGGACCAAAAAATGAGAGTGTTGCCTCCATGACTTCTATCGGTTTTTCTTCTACGATAAAATGTCCGGCATCCAATTCTAAAAAGGAAACGTCATTGATTTCGTTTTTCCAGATAGTTGGGTAGTCAAAGTTTCCAGTGTTTGATTTTTTACCCCAAATTACCAAGGTGGGAACATCAATTTTTATTTGGGCATCCGCTTTATCATGCTCCATGTCAATACCTTTACTAGCCCTATAATCTTCGCACATGGCATGAAAGGCATCTGCTGTTCCATTAGTGGCCGCATAATCTTCACCCGCCTCCACATCATCGCCAGCAGCTGTTTTAGCAAATGCTGCAGCTTGTGGTCCCATTAGGTTTTCTGGCAAAGGATAGGGTTGCGTCCAAAATATCCAAGCCCAGAATCTATTCGCCACTTTACCATCTATATGCTCCCAGACATAAGTTGCAGGCACAACGTCCATGATTACCATCTTCTTCACAGCTTTTGGGTAATCCTTGGCTAATCTTCTGGCCGCATGGGAACCTCTATCATGCGAAGCTATAAGAAAGGAATCATACCCCAATTCCTTCATCAGTTCTATTTGGTCTTTCGCCATCCGCCTCTTGGAATAGTTGCCTTCTCGTGGTTTGTCGCTTCGTCCATAACCCCTTAGATCCGGTGCAATTACAGTAAATTTTTTCGCCAGCTTTGGTGCTAAATCACGCCACATTACATGAGATTCAGGTGCGCCATGCAACAATAACAAAGGCTCTCCTGAACCACCCACCACCGCATGAATTTTCAAGCTATCTATCACAACATTTATATCTCTAAATCCGGGAAAAAATGTTTCCGTTGTTGATGCAGGGTGTTGCGATTCTGTTTGTGAAGATGCAATAGTGGTCATTGCATCTTTTTCAGCGTTTTGGTTTTGTTTGCACCCCATGACAAGTAAGAGGGTTAGTACAATTGGCAATGGCTGAAAAACATCTTTTGATTTCATTATTTATGGTTTTATGGTGAAATGGATTTTTTTGACAATGCCTTCTTTTCTATACTTTAAGCTTCCTGTTTTATGGTCAAATAACCCATTTAAGTTATTTCCAGATGGATCTTCTAAACGAGTATTGACATGTAAAATATAGTCTCCGGATTCCCAAGATTTTGTAGGTTGAAAACTCCATTCGGTTTCTTGGTTTTTAATAGAGACGATGCCTTCGATAGGAAGATTTTCATTGTCCGTAATAATGAGTCGTTCCCTCAGGGAATTGTAATCCAATATTTGTGGAAATTCTAACACAAAACCTGTTTTACTTTTGGTCTTCGGGATGATCAACTTCCAATTTTTAAGCTCAGGAATAATTATATCAGCTTCTTCTATCATTATTCTCTTTTGAAAAGAATTTGTCATTTTCTGATGATTTACATCTTCTAAACCTTCAATAATCAGGGTATAATTTTGGTTTGGCTTTATCGCGCGTCCTAAAGTTTCGTTTGCTTTTAGACCTGTTTTCACTCGTGCTGGGTCTAAAATTAATGTGAGTTGTGTCTGTTCTTTATTCCAGAGTTCATACACGTTGTTAAAGAATACGTCTGGTACTTCCTTTCCTTGCTCATCAACAAGTTTCATCTTTTCAATATTACCCACTGTTTTCATTGGTTGAGAAAAGTGAACATATATCCGAAGCAAGTTCTCCGGTAGCACATTTGAAGTTGGGTATATGGCTTGCACATAGGGTTTTTCCATTTGTTTGGCGCAAGCGGTAAGCAGTAACAGCAAAAAGACATAGAATTTCATCGTCTAAACTGGTATTAAAAGCGAACGGTTTATCTTCCCATTTTCTCAGAGGTCAAATCCGGATAGCCCTCCATTTGTTTTACCATATCGTGGTATTGCTTGGTCCCGGCTTGTGCTTCTGGATATTTATAATCTGGAAAATCATATTCCGAAATAAAATCACTTAACCTTAAAAAGGTACCTGTCAGTTCTGAAACCAAATCAATATCTCCCGTTTCAATATTCCGACGCACTATTCCCAACATCTGAGAGTTTTGTATATCTACCTGCATAACATTTGCTGTAGGAATTTCTTGGATGCCCTCTAAACCCGATGCAAACATGGTGCGCTGCCCTGCCATTCCATTACCCTTAAAACCAGCAATTACCGATTCTATTGGAATCATGGTACCACCCCTGTTTTTGTTGGTCACTATGAGACTTTTACTAGTTGAACCATCAAAACCCTGTGTGGTTACAACCAACATATCTATTGGGGTATTTCCATAACCAAGCTCTGCAATGGTTTTCCCTTTGACATCCGCTTCGTTTTCAATTTTATCGACAGGAATTGATACTAAAGGTGTGCAGGTATAACTTGCCAGCAAAGTGGATTCTCCATCCATTTCTTCAAACAACATGGTACGTATGGGCGCGCGTGTTTCATTCTGTGTGTGAACGGCGTGATAAATTTCGATACTATTCACGATTTCTTGAGAATCCGTGAACGGATATGCTATTTTGCGCAGTGTAGAGGCAAATTCACTATTGGTCAATCCCGCGATATAGACATAGCCATCATTATAATCGATGTCCGTGATGGTCAAGGAACTTGCTGATGTTTCTTTCCAAAATATTAAATCCGAAGAAGCAGTATTCTTTATGGAAATACCCTGCAAATTGTCTTTTGTGATTTCCAATAATTTGATTTCAGTAGTCGCTGGATTGATGATAGCTATTACGGATTTAGCGTCTGGGGCATGGCCTAATTTTAATGAGATATATGCCTCTTGACTTTTTGGGTGAATTTTCATGTCACCAATGACAATATCCCTAGGTGCCATATTCAATGTTTTGGCCATTACAATATCGAACCCCTCCATATTGAAAGGCACAGGTTCTTTTAGCTCATTGGCTTGGGTTGGAACCGCGTATAATTTACCTGCCTTACTATCTCCAATAAACAGAACATTGTCGGGTCCAAAAGCCAAGACATTAGCTCCAGGTAATAAACTAACATCGTTTAGGGTTAGGGAAGACTTATCTTCATTATCTGTAGTGGCGACTTGATTTTTAGCGGTGTCTTTACAGCTTATGGATAAAAGTAAGAACGTAAAGAGAAGCGTTATTTTTGTTTTCATTTGACACATGGCTTTAAGATTAATAGTGGTTTAAACTACTTAATAATCCATGCTTGCGCGTTAACTTAAGTTAAGAAATGAGGATGAAGGTCTAAAAATATTTGACTGAATGAGGTAATCAATAGGGTTGGAAAAAGCAGCCAAAGCTGTTGAGATAGAATGTTGCCAAATTCGTATGCGGTGGCTTTAAGAATTACCAAATAGAACTGCAACGATATTTGTTAGGGTTTCTTAAAAAAAACGTTTTTAGAAACTCGAGTGAGACACACAAATGATTGCCTTCTTGAGATACTTCTGGTATTTAACCATTGACTCAACTAATCTATATGCATTTTATATGAATTCAAGCCGTTCGCTAAAATATCTTTGATTTTTCCAATCAGTACTTCTTAAAATCTAGAAATTCTCAACGAAATACATTAAAGGCCATTACCTTAAAAGTAATGGTATTTCGAAGTCCCCACTCGTGGGGAAGAGGAATAGCAAGAGGGTAGCGTGCCAAGGCAACGCTACGATAATACATTTTCCTTCTGAATCCTTATAAATAAAGGGATGATAAAGAAAATGAAAAATAAAAACATCGGTAAAGTTTGGCGCAAACTCGCTTCAAACCCCCGTAAACAGGGAAAAAATTTGACGTAAAATGATTGTAAAAGGAAAATATAAGTACAGTTACAGTACTATCAATTTAAAGAGCCACATAGCGAAACGATTTCGCCATTTCTCAAAAAAAATTGCCCCTTCACATTCCGAAACGCTACAGAAGATTATGGATTTTTTTGAATGGCACGGATTGACGTCTTTCGACGAATTCTCACAAAACC
>NZ_CAKZYF010000215.1 GCF_937884665.1 uncultured Allomuricauda sp.
CACTGTTTTACTACAAGGTACTAAAAAACCCCAAATCCTATCAGATTGGGGGTTTTCTAACTTAAATGAAGTTTATTTCAAGGAGTTGTTGGAATTATGTTCTAGGGTCTTCCACTTTTACGTCACCATCGACGGATTTTTCTTCTGCGTTAAGAGTTTCAAAAAGGGCCTCTGTTTCCTCTATGTTGGTTTCAGATTCGCAAGAAAAGAGTCCCAAAGAAAATACTGCTACAGCCAAGATGCCAAATACCTTTTTCATAATTAAAATGTTAATTGTGTTATATGTTAGTTTTCGAAACGAAGATATTTGGGGGCTTTTCCCCAGACCTTTGGGCGTAAAAAGTTTTAGTATCTGGCAGAAAAGTTTGGGTAAATGGCCCTATTTTGAGAGAATCGCTTCAGCTGACGGCGTTTGCTGCCTTTTTGGACAGCTTTTCCTTAAGGAGGTCCACCCGCTGCTTGTATTTTTTGGAGAAAGGGATTTCCTGCTCTTTGGGATTGCGCAGGGTGCAGAGACTTTTGCCGTAGTTGATACGCGAAACGTACCTGCTGTTCAAAATGTAACTTTGGTGGATGCGGATAAACGTTTCCGGAAGTTGTTCCTCAAAAGATTTTAAGGTCTTGTAGGCACTTATCACATTGCCGTCGGACATAAAAAAATCGGTGGAGTTGTTGTCCGACTTTAGATACAGGATATCCTTGGTATCCAAATAGCGATAATCGTTGTACGATTTTAAGCAGATGGTGGAAGGGAAGTTTTGTTTGGGATGTTGTTTTCGGAGTTTAAAAATGGTCTTTCGGATATCAAATTCATTGTGCGGCAATATCCAATAATCGAAAAAACCACTTTTGATGGCGTTGTAGGCATACTTTTTACAAGTGGAATAACCGATTACCAGAGGAAGGGTGTTCATAAATTGGCTCAACTCGGTCACCATTTGAAAATAGGACATGCCGTCCTCTTTTAAGTTCACAAGGACCAGGTCTGGCGCAAACTTTAAAATGGTGTTCAGACCGTCCATAGGGTTTTGGGCAAAACCAGCGCAGACGAAATCTTCATACTCCTCCAAATACAATTGCAATTGAAGTTTGGAGCTTGCATCCGTATCTATTATGGTGTAGGTATAATCCATGTGTAAAACACTGGGTGCAAGTTACTAACGCATGAAATAAACCCGTTATAGTTTTCCCTTAAAAAAACTGGGGGTTTCCTTCAAAATCGGGGTTTTTTCGTTGAAAAGCGCTGACTTTTCCTTCAAAACTAATTTTGGTCATCGAATTCGTAGGCCCCGGCGACTGGATCGTTGTCCCTGGCCGTGCCTAAAATGTCTGTCGGAACTTGGGGTAAACTTACTGGATTTCCGAGGTCGATGACATCTGAGTTTGGACCGATCTGGAACTGGTTTTGAGCGGGTCTTTCAAAATCCATGGTACCATTGAGGAGGATGCTTTGGTACAAGCTTCCATTTTCGAAGTCGTACCGGGGGTCGTTATCGAAACTGCCGTTGGTATCTTCAAACTTGATGGCCGTGTAGCTGAACTGAAAATTGAACAGCTGTCCGGGCTCTTGGAACAAAGCGAGTTCCAAACGGGACGAACCGTCCACGATACAGTTTACAAAATCCGCCCGTTCCATATCTGCTTGGAAATTATCGATGGTCAAGGTGTTGCCCCTCCTGGGACCCCTGTTCCAATGGTTGGCCAAGGTACAGTGCACCAGTTGGTAATCGCCCCCGGAGCCGATAAGGAAGGAGGTATTTCCCGCTCCCCCAAAAATGGAGTTAAAAGCGGTGACCCGCGCATTGGTCCCCCAAAAATTATACTCCAGGTTATTGAACACCTGTACCTTGTTCAGGGTCAGGGTAGGGTCGGGGTTTGTCAAGTCCCCTTCTACCAATAGGCCCACGGTGGCATTTTTTAGGGTGAGGTGGTCCATGGAGTTGTTCGTACTTCCCCTGCGAATCCAAAGTGCGCCCCACTGGCCCGGAATATCGGCAAAGGTTGGTTCCAGTCTATCTCCTTCGAAAATCACCTCGTTCTCCAGAATTTCTTGGTCTTCGCTCAGGGCACCATTGATTTGGATGGATGCCCCGGAATCCACCAAAATCCCCGAATCCGCGTGAAAATGAACACGGGTTCCGGGATCTATGGAGAGGGTACTTCCTGAAGGTACCGCCGCGTATCCGTAAATTACGTAGGGTTTGGTATTTTCAAAATTCAGTTCTTGGGGCTCCAGAAAAAAACCTTCTACCAAGATTTCATCGCCGGCTTCATCCGGGCCTATGGGGATGGTTTCCCGGGTTCCATCAGATAAGGTCCTGGGAAATAAAAAAACGGCATCCTTGACCAGGGTGACCAGTTCCACCCTTTGTTGGGCCGTGCCTTCACCAAAAAGGATGCGATCGGTGTTCAAAAACTGGTTTTCACCGGTTGGGGCCACATCAAAAGTGGTTTCCACAAATACAAAGAGACTGTCCCTGGCCAATAACGGTACATTGGTAAATTCCTTTCCGGCCACCCCATCCACATTTAAACGATAACTGCTGTCGGTCCCACCCTGTAGGCCCACAAAGGGTATTGAAATATCCTCATTGAGCCCGTTGTACACCTTTAAGGTGTAGGTGCTACTTCCTATATTGGTGAAAACGGTATCCAAAAAAACGGTATCCTTCGAAAACTCCAGATTGCCCGAATTGGGTTCAAATTCAAAATCCTCACGACAAGAACTCCAGCAAATGACCAGAAAAATCAAAAGGACACAGGTGCTATATTTGGCAGAAGGATGAAACAAATTACTCAAATAAAGAGGTGATTTCCCGTGGTACCCGTTTCGGTTTGAAACTGGTTGCATCCAAGAGGCACCATTCTGTACTTGCTTTAACTAAAAGAGCATCTGTTTTATTGTTCCTGATTTCAACAATTCTTTTGGATATGGGTCCGGTTTGGGCAATTATTTGGGTCTTGATTTTCAGTACATCGCCCAGAAGTGCAGATTTTAGGTAATTTATTTCATGCTTTCGGACCACCCAAAGGAGCTTGGCCCGAATTTCCGGAGTGGTCACTTTTTCCCAATGGTCCCTTGAAACCTGTTGCACCCAATCCACATAACGGATATTGTTCACGTGATTTAATTCATCTAAGTCGTCCTGCCGTACCACAAGGATTTTTTCGTAGACCTGCATCTATTGCTTTTTCCTTATGGAAACCTCGAACAGCTTGTCCCAGTTTTTCCCGGTCACGAAGAAGGTGCCCCGTTCTTGGTGAAACGCCACGCCGTTGAGCACGGAGTTGGTTTCGTCCCATTCGGGGCCTTTCGTTATTTGGGACTTGAGACCACCAAAATTCACCACTCCCTCAATGGCACCGGAAACGGCATCGATTATCATCATGCTTTCCTTTTGATATACATTGGCGTAGATTTTCCCGTTGACATATTCCAGCTCGTTGGCCTTGTTGAAAATAGATTTGTTGGTAACCGTTTCAATATATCCGGTTTCCTCAAGGGTAGCAGGATCCAAAAACCAAATTTTTTCCGTGCCATCACTTTTAAAGATCTTTTCGCCATCGTTGCAAAGACCCCAACCTTCGCGACTTTCGCCATAGCTGAAGTTGCTCTTCTTCTCCAAGGTTTTCATATCATACACATAACCTAGGCCGCTAAGCCAGGTAAGCTGGTACAGCTTATTGTCCAAAATGGTGATTCCTTCTCCAAAAACCGCGCTGTCCAAATCTATCTTCTGTAGAATTTCCCCAGTTTCATAGTTTACCTTTCGTAACGTAGATGCTCCCTTTTTTCCAGTGCTTTCATAAAGGGTGTCGTTTGCAAATTCGAGTCCTTGGGTATAGGCTGTGGCATCATGGGGATAGGTGTTCAGAACCTCGTAGGTGTAAATTTCTGGCGAGGACGGGGCCAAAAGTTGGATTTTTCTGGAAATTTCAACCGCCTCACCATCACCATATTGGATGTTTGCCTTAATGTCCTTGTTTCCCAAGGTTTTGGAGTCCAGATGAATTTTGCCTTCAGAGACAGGGAGTTCCAGATTGTCCATGGAGTAGGTAACTTGGGAAACATCCATGTTTTTCTTGTTGCTCAGTGCGATGCCAATTTTTTTGCCTTGCTGTACCTTTTTCGGATTTCCTTCCAGTTGAATTTCAAAAAACGTAGTTGGGTCGCCAGGTCCACCGCAGGCTAAAAAAGTTAAGGTAAATCCGAAGGTCAATAATTTAGTCATGGTATTGGTCAGCAGGGTCATGATATCTGTTCTAACTTCACCGAAATTAAGAATGAATTGGGATTGCGGCAAATTTAAAAGGTCGTATATTTGCCTTTGGCAAGTCCTACACGACCAGCTCCTGCAAAATCCCCCAGGGTGGGAACGCAGCAAGGGTATGCGGTCGTAGCGGTGCGATGTAGGTAGCTTGCCTTTTTTTGTTGCCTTAATTTACGCATTAATGCAGGTTTCTTCGCCAAAAATGCTTGTTCATGGATAGTAAAGTTGTATTGATAACCGGAGGTTCTTCAGGAATTGGGAAGGCCATAGGCACTTTTCTGACGACCAAGGGCCTTATCGTATATGGCACGGCGCGCAGTGCGGCGAAGTATCCGGATTTTAAAGCATTTAAGTTGATCGACCTCGCCGTCCGTGATGCCCACGGTCCCACTGCAGCTGTACATCAGGTACTAAAAAAGGAAGGTAGACTTGATATCCTTATAAACAATGCGGGTGTTGGGATAACCGGCCCAATTGAAGAGACTCCCCAAGAGGCGATTGAAAATGTGTTCAATATCAATTTTTACGGTCCCGTCCGACTGATAAAGGCAGTATTGCCCCAGATGCGGAAGCAGGGTGGGGGATTGATCATTAATATTACTTCAATTGCTGGATATATGGGGCTTCCCTACCGTGGGTACTATTCTGCGTCCAAGGGGGCACTTGGCCTACTCACGGAAACCTTGCGTATGGAAACCAAAAGTTTTGGCATCAAGATCACCAACATTGCACCTGGGGATTTTGCCACGAACATAGCAGCAGGAAGATATCACGCGCCCTTGAAGGAAGACTCACCCTATAAAACTCCCTATGGCAGTGCGCTGACTTCGATGGACGCCCATGTTGATTCAGGAGGAAATCCAGAAGACGTGGCGCGCAAGGTGTATCAAGTGATACGGAAGGCAAATCCATCGGTCCATTATCCCGTGGGCGCTTTTTTGCAAAGGTTTTCTTTGAGTTTAAAGCGAATACTACCGGACAAAATCTACGAACGACTGTTACTCAACCACTACAAACTTTAACGTGATGGCATGTTTTTTGATTTACTAAAAACATGGAGAAAAGAGTACGATTATTCATGATTTGCACAGCTACCGTTTTTGCCTTCACCTTCTATGGCTGTGATGAGATTTTTGAGTGTGTTTTCAATATCAATCCGGAGATCCATGAAAAGCAATTGGTCGTGGGAGTGGTCGGTGAACGCTATAGGGACCGGATAACCGCAGAAGTACGAAACGATGTCAACGATAATGACTACGACTACTTTTTCGATGTCATCGGGGAACTACCTCCGGGAATTCTCGTTAGCTTCAACCGAAGGTCCGTGGACCTTTTTGGAGTGCCAGAAGAAACTGGGGTTTACCGATTTCAAGTAGAACTTTTTGTGGAACGATTTGATTATAACGGATTTGATGGGAGTCCCACTTGTTCCGAATCCACCATACGCGAGTTTACGCTACAGGTTTTAGAGTAGGGGATACGTTTATTTTACCTCATTTTGGATGCATAGGCCCCTTATTGTTGTAAATTAGCCCTGAATGGGATTACAAATCTAAATAGCAAAAACGCATGAAATTTTTTATCGATACGGCCAACCTGGACCAAATAAGGGAAGCACAACAACTTGGAGTTTTGGATGGCGTGACCACCAATCCTTCTCTTATGGCCAAGGAAGGCATAACGGGCAAGGAAAATATTCTTAAGCATTATGTGGACATCTGTACCATTGTGGATGGGGATGTTTCAGCAGAAGTGGTTTCCACGGACTTCGAGGGCATGGTGAAAGAGGGTGAGGAGCTGGCAGGGCTTCATGAACAAATTGTAGTGAAAGTTCCCATGATAAAAGATGGTGTTAAAGCCCTGAAGTATTTTTCGGATAAGGGTATCAAAACCAATTGCACCTTGGTCTTCTCGCCGGGACAGGCGCTATTGGCGGCCAAAGCTGGGGCTACTTATGTTTCCCCTTTTATCGGGCGATTGGATGATATTTCAACAGATGGGTTGAACTTGATCGCGGAAATACGCCTCATTTACGATAACTATGGATTCGAAACACAAATTCTTGCCGCCTCTGTACGTCATACCATGCACGTTATTGATTGTGCAAAAATCGGTTCAGATGTCATGACCGGTCCGCTATCGGCGATTGAAGGTTTATTGAAACATCCTTTGACCGATATCGGTCTCGAAAAATTCTTGGCAGATTACAAAAAAGGGAACGCCTAAAAGTTGAATCAAAAAAAAATAAAATTGGCCCTGGATGTTCTGTTCAGGGTCTTTTTGTTTAAAAGGATCTGTACAGATTGGCAAAGGCATCCACGATCAAGGTATCTTTTGCGATGATGCACTTATTAAGTCCATCGACTATCATCGCCGTTTGCACTTTTTCAAAATCGTCTCCTCTGAACTGTGAATATTTATCAAGCTTGTATTCTTCCAAAATTTTTAACCACTGGGGTTGGTTGGTTTTTAGACTGATGCCCACAAACTGATGGTCCGGATGCTTTTCTTTAAGCTTGGACACATGCCGCAGCACGTTTCTAAAATGCCTCCGCTGGGTAGCGGTCCAAAAGTAGAACACCGTTTTCTTGTCCTTGCTGATATTTTTGATATTTATTTTTTCGTTGTCCGCATTCCATACCTCTAAATTGGGTAAGCTCATATTGGGTTGCAAGTTTCTTATGCCGTTGTAGAGATATCCGATTTCCTCCTTATGTGCATCATTGGTGGAGAGCGCGTTGAACTTATCGATAAAAATGCCACATTCTTTGTTGGTGTTGTGCTCTTTTAGGAGGTAGTCCATGGTCACGTTCCGGAACAAATTGTTGCGGATTTCCGGCTCTTGGACCAAACTGTCGACCAGTCTGAGGATATGTTTGTTAAAGTGAAGATGGTTTTCCACAACCCCCTTGGTTTTCCCACCACAATCTTCCATACATGCGATGTAAGCCAAATTACCAAAGTGATGTTTCATAAAATCGAAATAGGGTCTAAAATAAGTGAGGGTGTGTTCATTCAGGTCCACGTTCTTTCGATAGCTGTAGAAGGAATCCTCTAACTCATGAATGGTTTCGTCCCCTGTTCTCTTCTTATGATAAAAAGGATATTTTTCTTTGTATAGAAAACTGCGATAATCTATGGATGCTTTGGCCATGGCAAGCTCCTTTTCGGTAAAATCATTTTCCGAGACCAACTCCTCCAAATGCTTTATTTTAACCAGGCGCAGAGAATCAATTTTATGGCTGAATTGTTCGGGATGCATGCGATAAAGGTCGTAGACCATCATTTCTTCTTCTTCATGGGCCAAAAACATCTCCACTAAAAAGTTGTTGATGTCCGAGCCACGGCCAGAAAAAACCAAGGATTCGTCAAACTCCAAGGTATTTAAGCGAATCAGCATGCTGTCCCCCTCCCGTAAATAGACATACTGCTGTTCTGGGTTATGGTCAAAGTGATATAGGCCTTCCTCTAGACCTTGAAGGTTAAAGGTAAAATGATTTTGGTCGTTCAATTGGGCAGAATCGATGACCGCGTCATTTTTAAAAAGTACAACAAAGTCACTGGTCGGATTAACAATCTCTCCACTCAGAATTATGGAGGGACACTCTTTTGAATTTTCGGAACACGCAAAAAACGATATGCAAAAGAGGCTGAGTAAAAATCTATTCATACAAAAATCTCCATCATATACGGCCTACAAAATTAAAAATACCGTACGACCGTCTTGTTAATGGCTAGTTAAATGTTGTAAAAGCTTGTTTTTGTGAAGCTTAAATATGAGCATTTCTATTGGTAATACGTAGTGGTTTTATCTATTTTTGCCAAAAAAATAATAGATGTTATCAGTATCCAATCTATCGGTCCAATTTGGTAAAAGGGTTTTGTTCGATGAGGTCAACGTAAGCTTTACCGAAGGAAATTGCTACGGAATTATCGGAGCGAACGGTGCCGGAAAATCTACTTTTCTCAAGGTACTTTCCGGACATATTGAGCCTACTTCCGGTCAGGTGCATCTAGAACCGGGAAAGCGCATGTCCATCCTGGAACAGAACCACAACGCCCACGATGCGCACTTGGTTTTGGAAACGGTCATAATGGGCAATAGACCGCTCTATACAATCAAAAAGGAAATAGACGCGCTTTACGCAGATTATACGGATGAAAATGCAGAGAAAATAGGAGAGCTCCAGGTACAATTTGAAGAAATGAACGGTTGGAACGCCGATAGTGATGCCGCTGCACTTTTATCCAATTTGGGTATCCCAGAGGATATGCACTATTCACAAATGGTCGAAATGGACTCCAAGTTAAAAGTACGCGTGCTTTTGGCGCAGGCCCTTTTTGGCAATCCAGATGTTCTTATCATGGATGAGCCCACGAACGATTTGGACTACGAGACCATCCACTGGCTGGAGCATTTTTTGGCACACTATGACAATACGGTGATCGTGGTCTCCCACGATAGACATTTCTTGGACGCAGTATGCACAAGTATTGCTGATATTGATTTTGGTAAAATCAACATCTTTTCGGGGAATTATACATTTTGGTACCAAAGTAGCCAACTTGCGGCGAGACAGCGTGCCCAGCAAAACAAAAAGGCGGAAGAGAAAGCCAAGGAACTGCAGGAGTTCATACAACGATTTAGTGCTAATGTGGCCAAAAGTAAACAGGCCACTTCGCGAAAGAAAATGTTGGACAAACTGAAAATTGAAGATATCAAGCCTTCGAGCCGTAGGTATCCTGCCATAATTTTTGAACGCGAGCGTGAGGCTGGGGACCAAATTTTGAACGTAGAAAAACTATCTGCCATTTCAGAGGATGGGGAGGTGTTGTTCCAAAATGTGGATATCAATTTGTCCAAAGGGGATAAGGTGGCCATTATTTCCAAGGATTCTAGGGCCACATCAGCTTTTTACAATATTATTTCCGGGAAACAGAAAGCGGACAGTGGTTCGTTCCATTGGGGAGTTACCACGAGCCAATCCTATTTACCGGCAGATAATGCTGCTTATTTTCAAGACGATATCAATCTTGTGGACTGGTTGCGGCAGTGGACCAAAACAGAGGAAGAACGGGAAGAGGTCTACGTTCGCGGGTTTTTGGGAAAAATGTTGTTCAGCGGGGAAGAGGCTTTAAAGAAAAGTACCGTGCTCTCCGGTGGGGAGAAAGTGCGTTGTATGTTGAGTAGGATGATGTTGCTCCGCGCCAATGTGCTCCTTTTGGACGAACCCACTAATCATTTGGATTTGGAGAGCATAACCGCGTTCAACAATTCCTTAAAAAACTTTAAGGGCACTGTTCTGCTCACTACACATGACCACGAATTTGTCCAAACTGTGGCCAACAGGATTATTGAAATTACTCCGAAAGGAGCTATAGACCGGTATCTGAGCTTTGAGGACTATATGTCCGATAAGAGCATCAAAGTACAACGGGATAAAATGTATGAAATGGCAATAGCGCAGTAAGTCCGTTCAGGCGTTGAAATACTTACTGTTCCAAATCGCGGGATTAAAGTTTTTGACCAAAGCAAATCCGTAGAAAATCACTACGGAGGCGATACATTTGAACATAAAAAAGAACACAATCCAGAATTCTGCGGCAGAATCATTTTTTGAAAACAGTCCATTGGGTACCAATAAGGTGGCCAAATAACTTACCAAAAGAGTGAACAGCGTAAGGTTGATAATACTCTTAAAGGGCCATACCAGCTGTTTTCTAAAAGGACTCAGGTCATTGCCCCATTTGTGTATCAGATAAAAATAACCATTACCTATGGGAGCGAATAATAAAGGGTCGTCTTTATCTTCCAGTTTGAACAATTTGGAGGGCGCCATAATTTTAAAACCTCCTAGTTCTGTGTTGTGCGCTGTCTCTAAATCCTTGATCTTATCTATTGCTTTTTGCGGAATACGACCTTTAAAATATCTGGAATCTAAAAAACGAAGTCGGTAATCGATACAGATTTTTCGTATTTGACTGATGTGATAAATATGTTTGGTTTCCAACAAATCAAAAGTGAAATCATTGGTTTCGATTCTCTTTTTGGAATTAAGGTTCTGGGTGATGATTTCCTCGGTCCGTACGTCGGCGTCCAAAATGTGCTGGACCTCTTCAAGAATTTCTTGTTCTGCTTGTAGCTTACTTTTTAATTTAAAAAGCGCCCTTTCAATGTCAGTGTTTTGAAATATCATTTCTTTTCTCTTAGCAATTACTCAAAGTTAAGTAAATGAGAGGGTCATGTACAATATCTACTCCAAGTTTAAATGTTAACATTTTGTTAAATTAAAAGTAATAGAGGCATTATCAAACGCTTTCGTGAAAAAAAGTGTATCTTACCGATGATTTAAGGCATTTAATCGTCAAAAGTAGTTTTTGCAGCATCTAATAAGTCCCAAATAGTTTACAAATATGAAATCCCCCTTCATAACCTACATTACAGTAATTTGTTTTTTAACTATTTTTTCGCTCTCCGCACAGACCTCATCCCTAGTACAGACCACGGAGGCATCGGGCAAACATTCTATGCTTATTGCAGCTGTAAAAGCCACTGATATTGACGCCATTCTTGAACATTCCGGTCCATTTACCGTATTTGCGCCATCGGACGCTGCCTTTAAGAGATTTTCACCTGCTAAGTTGGAACGATTGATGAATTCCAACGATAAAAGTAAGCTCAAATCTTTGCTATCCTATCATATTGTGGCGGGAACACTGACCGCTTCCAGAATTTTGAAAGCTATGTGTCGTGGCAATGGAAAAGCGTCCTTTACCACAATTCAAGGTAAGAAGTTGGAAGCCCATATGGATGGTTATGATATTGTGCTCACTGATCCGCTCGGAAACACCGCTCGCATTACACATGCCGATTTGAACCGTTCCAATGGGGCTGGGATTGTTCACGAGATTGATAGTGTTATTGTACCGAGCCAAATGTAAGGAACTCCACTAGCGCAGGGTTGCGCCCAATCTTTCTTCGTAATTGACCTTCAGTTTGGTCATGATTTTGTCAATTTGCTTATCTGTCAAGGTTTTGTTCTCGTCCTGTAGTGTATAGCTCACCGCATAAGATTTTTTTCCTTCAGGCAAGTTTTCCCCGAGATACACATCAAATAAATTAACATGCTTCAACAGCTTTTTTTCGGTATTCCAGGCAATATCCACGATTTGTTGGAACTTTACATCCTCGTCCAGGAGAAGTGCAAAGTCTCTCGTCACTTCCGGAAATTTTGGGATTTCACGGTAGGTAATGTTATCATTGTCCAAAATGTCCAAAATAACATCCCAGTCAAAATCAGCAAAGTAGACGTTATTTTTAACTTCCATTTTTCTAAGGATGGAATTATCCACGACGCCATAGCTGCACAGAATTTTTCCCCCTGAGTAAATCGATTGGCCTTCGGTGAAAATTGTATGTTCAGCTAGGGGTTTGGTTTTTGTTTCGGATAAGCCCAACCGGTTTAAAATCGTCTCGACCAAACCTTTTAAATAGAAAAAATCCGTAGGCTTGTTGGAGACCAACCAATTATCCCTTTGGCGATTGCCACTTATAAAAATTGAAAGATGTCCACTTTCCTTCTGACCTTGTTCCGTTTTGTGGTACGTTGTCCCAAATTCAAATAATTTGAGATGCGTTTGTTGTCGGTTGTTATTATGGGCTATCGTCGCTAACCCAGAGGGCAACATAGAAGTGCGCATCACGGACAGGTCGGAACTCAAAGGGTTCAAAATGTCAATAGTATCTTGATTTGAGGATAAAAAGTCCATCGTATCCTTCGCAACCAGACTATTGGTCATTATCTCGTAAAATCCTTGTGCGGCGAGCATTTCTCCTACTATATCTTGAATGTTATGGCTCGCGGATCTCGATATTCCGGCAATAGAAGCATTGAGTTTCGATTTGAAGTCTATATTGTTGTATCCGAATACTCTCAGTATTTCTTCAATGACATATACATCTCGTTACACATCCATCAGTTAATATGTTATAGTTAGCCACAAACCTGATTCCGTATCATTGTTCACTTTTATTTCCAAGGATGATAAAATGGATTTGATGGTGTCCCTAGGTATTTCCTGTCCGATTAAGGAATTGATTTTGTCGAAAGTGAGAAATACTTGCCTTTCGTTGGGTTTTTTCGAAAAAAGGTCTACTACTTCAGAACTGATTTCCCCACCTGCAATTTCCCGTATCAGAACCGCGGCCCTTTTCAAGGCGTATTCCGTGAGTTCAATATCAATTCCACGTTCAAAACGAAATGAGGCATCCGTATTGAGGCCATGCCTTTTTGCCGTTTTACGAATGGAAATGGGGTCAAAATATGCACTTTCCAGAAAAATGGAAGATGTGTGTTCCGTGACGCCGGAGTGGATACCACCAAAAACACCGGCAATGCACATCGGTTTTTCACTATCACATATCATCAAATCCTCATTATGGAGTTCCCGCTCCACCCCGTCCAGCGTTGTAAACCTTGTCCCTGACGGCAATGTCTTTACTACGATTTCCCCACCCTTGATTTTTGCGGCATCAAAAGCATGGAGCGGTTGACCTAGTTCATGTAGGACATAGTTTGTGGCATCTACCACATTGTTTATAGGAGATAGACCAATGGCCTTTAGTCTATTTTTAAGCCAATCCGGGGACTCTTGAACGATGATATTGCTGATGGTCAGCCCGCAATATCTTGGGGCCAAGCTATTGTTCTCTACCTCTACATCAATTTTTAAGGAACGATTATCAATGGAAAAGTTACTTGTGGAGGGAGTTAATAGTTCTTTTTGTATTTCTTTCTGTTCCAGCCCGGCCTTTAAGTCGCGGGCAACTCCAAAATGGCTCATCGCATCGGCCCGGTTTGGCGTGAGCCCTATTTCAAAAACTTGGTCGTGTTCAATTTCAAAAACTTTATGGCAGGGTGTTCCGGGGGATAGCGCTTCGCTCAAAATCAGGATGCCCTCATGACTGTCTCCCAATCCCAGTTCATCTTCAGCACATATCATCCCGTGGCTTTCTTCACCCCTTATCTTTCCTTTTTTGATTTGCCAGCTTTCTCCTTCTTTGGTATATAACGTAGTGCCTGCGGTAGCCACAGGGACCTTTTGGCCTTCGGCCACATTGGGGGCGCCACAAACAATTTGGATCGGATTTTCGGAACCAATATCAACCTTTGTAATTTTCAAACGGTCCGCATTAGGGTGTTTGCCACAGCTTAGCACATGACCTACGACCACCCCTTCCAAACTTCCCTTAACCGATTCAAAATTGGAGATACCCTCTACCTCAAGGCCCAGGTCGGTAAGGAGCGCTCCGGTTTCTGCTGCCTCCCAATCCAAGTTCAGAAACTGCTTTAACCAGTTATAAGAAATTTTCATACCCCAAATTTAAAGTGGACAAATATAAAACAATAGGTAAAGCGATTCAATGTAAATAATTTGGATGAAAGTAGGGGGATGTAAGTTTTCTGGTGTATTTTCGATATTATCTTAAATAGGAATTTCGGATGAAGAAAAATGCTGTTTTGATACTTTTACTGACCTTTTTTGTTCTCTGTTGTAAGGAGAACAAAGAGATTTTGCAAGTGGGCAATTGGCGGGCGGTGATGGAGGTTTCAGAAGGTCAAGAATTACCTTTCACTTTTAGTTTGTCGAAGTTGGAGGACGGGAGGTATTCTATGGAAATGTACAATGCTGATGAAACTGTAGTCGTGGATGAGATAAGCTTTATCGCTGATACAATTAAAATTCAAATGCCTGTTTTTGAAGGGTACATCCAAGGGGTTTTTACGGAAAGTCAGATTACGGGCAATTTTATCAAGGAAAGTTTGGATAGGGTAGTGCCCTTTAGGGCATTCCATGGAGAGCGAGAAAGGTTTGAGGTCCGTCAGAATCCGGCTGAAAATATATCTGGGATTTGGGAAACCTATTTTTCACCAGGGACTACCGACGAATATCCGGCCAAGGGAATATTTGTCCAAAAAGGCTCGCAGGTTACCGGGACTTTTAGGACCACTACGGGTGACTATCGCTATTTGGAAGGAGTCATCGATGGGGATTCTATGAAGTTATCAGCATTTGATGGCGCCCATGTTTTCTTGTTCACCGCTAAAGTCTTTAAAGACTCCTTGGAAGGAACTTTCTATTCCGGGAATCATTTCAAGGAAGGTTTCAGTGCCCGGCGCAATGAGGCTTTTGAACTTCCGGACGCCAATAGTCTCACTTTCTTGAAAGAAGGTTATGAAACTTTTGAATTTTCTTTTCCCAACGCTAAGGGAGAACCTGTTAGTTTGAAAGATGATGCTTTTGCAGGCAAACCCGTGGTGATTCAGATTCTTGGCTCTTGGTGTCCAAATTGTTTGGATGAGACCAGATTTTATGTGGACTATTTGAAAAAAAACCCAGAGCTGGACGTTCAGTTTTTGGGTTTGGCATTTGAATATGCGAAAACAGAGGAAGGCGCTTGGAAAAGTATTGATCGTCTTCGGAAGCGCATTGGAGTTCCTTATCCTATTTTATTGGCACAATATGGTTCATCCAATAAAGTCAAGGCGAACGAGAAATTACCTATGTTGAATCACGTGCTTTCCTATCCCACCACAATTTTTATAGACAAGCAAGGTAACGTCAAAAAAATTCATACAGGGTTCAACGGACCTGCTACTGGCAAAAAATATATGGATTTCAAGAAAGACTTTGAAAGTACAATCTCTGAACTGACAAAGGAAGCTGGGTCTATATAATCGTGGATTTTCCCAAGTCGATATTTTCATCGTTCATGGTAAAGGAACCGTCCTTATCCACAATATTGTCCGCAATAAAATCGCCAACTTGATTTGTACCATAGGAACTTTTGGCATCTAAGTCTGAAGTGACAATTCCTTTTCTCAAAGATTTGTCAACTGCTTCACGAACGGACATGGCCTCCTCATAAAGGCCAAAGTGCTCCAAAAGCATGGTCGCCGATAAAATGGCCGCTACGGGATTTGCAATATCCTTCCCTTTCGCTTGCGGATAAGAACCATGGATCGGTTCAAATAGCGCATTGTCCTCTCCTACAGATGAGGAAGCAAGTAAACCAATGGATCCCCCGATAACACTGGCTTCATCCGAAAGGATATCCCCAAACATGTTTTCTGTTAGAATCACATCAAATTGACCAGGGTTTAGAATCAATTGCATGGCCGCATTGTCCACAAACAAAAAGCTGAGTTCCACTTCAGGATAACTTTCTCCTATTTTGGAAACAACTTTTCGCCACAAGCGAGAGGATTCCAATACGTTGGCCTTATCGACCAAGCAGAGTTTCCCATTTCTGTTTTTGGCAGCTTTAAAGGCGAGATGCGCAATTCGGCTTATTTCTTTTTCGGAATATTCGCATAGATCGGAAGCAAGGGTTCCCGCTTCATTTAGCTTTTTCTCTCCAAAATAAATACCTCCTGTCAACTCTCGATAAATGATAAAGTTGGTATTTTGGATTATTTCCTTTTTTAGGGGTGATTTTTCCAGAAGCGAAGAAAATGTGTTGACCGGTCTGATATTGGCAAATAACCCAAGTTCTTTTCGGAGTTCCAAAAGACCTTGTTCCGGCCTTACTTTGGCGGTCGGGTCCGTATCGTACTTTAAATCGCCAATGGCGCCTAATAAAATGGCATCCGATGTCTTACATATTTCAAGGGTTTTTTTCGGAAGCGGGGTGTTGAAACGGTCGATGGCCACTGCTCCAATGGGAGCTTCCTCATATCGAAATTGATGATTGAACGTTTCTTCCACAGCTTGGAGACATTTGACGGCTTGTGCGGTAACTTCGGGACCAATGCCATCACCTGGCAATAAAGCAATGTTTAAATTCATGCGTTGCTTGTTTACGGTGGTTGTATGGAGTTAGATTGGGAGGGGTATTTTAGGCAATATTGCCAATACCCAATTTACTGGTTTCCATTATTTTATGAATATCTTCATCAAAAATTTCCTTTTGTCTATCCGCATATTTTAAAAAAGTATCATAGACGACGTCCAACTGTAGTTTGGTGAGTTCATACCCTACGTTTTTAGCTCGGTAGGCCAATGCAGCCCGACCACTGCGCGCGGTCAAAACAATGGAGGACTGACTTACGCCCACATCTTTTGGGTCAATGATCTCATAGGTTTCCCTTTGCTTGATGACCCCATCTTGGTGTATCCCTGAGCTGTGGGCAAAGGCGTTGGAACCCACAATCGCTTTATTGGGTTGTACCGGCATTCCCATTTTTTGGGATACCATTTGGCTCGTATCATATAGCAGGGTGCTGTCGATATCGGTATCAAGATTCAAATAAGGGTGTTGTCTCAGTATCATAACCACCTCTTCCAATGATGTATTGCCCGCCCGTTCGCCAATACCATTTATCGTACATTCAATCTGTCTTGCACCGTTCTTAACCCCTGCAATGGAATTTGCTGTGGCTAGACCCAAATCGTTATGACAATGACAGGATAGTACCGCCTTTTCGATACCCGTAACGTTTTCTTTCAAGTATTTCATCTTGGCACCATATTCTTCAGGCAAACAATATCCCGTGGTGTCTGGAATATTGAGAACTGTTGCACCGGCCTTGATTACCGCCTCGCAGACCCTTGCCAAAAACTCGTTGTCCGTTCTACCGGCATCCTCTGCGTAGAATTCTACGTCGTCCACAAACGTTTTGGCATATTTAACCGCTTCAACGGCCCTTTCCAGTATTTTCTCACGTGTGGAATTGAACTTAAATTGAATGTGGGATTCAGAGGTTCCAATGCCGGTGTGGATTCTAGGTTTAGCGGCAAGACGAATGGCCTCTGCAGCCACTTCGATATCCTTTTTAACGGCACGCGTCAATCCACAAACGGTGGCATTTTTGACAAGCTTTGCGATTTCTTGGACGGACTGGAAATCGCCGGGACTGGAAATGGGAAAACCTGCTTCGATTACATCGACTCCCAACTCGTCCAATCGTGCTGCGATTACCAGCTTTTGTTCGGTATCCAATTTACATCCTGGGACTTGTTCTCCATCCCTCAAGGTGGTGTCAAAAATTTGTACCTTATCTTTATCCATTCCTGTAGTTAGTTTTCACTTAGTTAACGAAGATATAGCAGGAGTTGGCCGGTGATAGAAAACACGAAAATCCATTACAATGTTAAATTGCATTTTAAACAATGTAAGTATCTGTTTTCTAATATTTTAAATTCTTTTTTTTACGATGACAAATGTACATAGGGATACCCTGTTCGTTTTGATAAAGTCTTTATCAAAATCTGAAAAACGCCAATTTAAACTATATGTTGGCCGATTGGGCGTGAATACGGACGCGAAGTTTCTGGCCCTTTTCAACCTATTGGATAGGATGAAGACGTACAATGAAAAGCAGATATTGGACAGTGGAATAGTAAAAAAAGCACAGCTTTCTAACCTAAAGGCCCATCTTTACAAGCAGATTTTGGTGAGTTTGCGTTTAAATCCTGTCAACCAAAATATTCGAGTTCAAATTCGGGAGCAACTGGACTTTGCCACGATTCTTTATCAAAAAGGCCTCTATAAACAAAGTCTGAAGATTTTGGACAAAGCTAAAAATTTTGCCATCGAAAACGAGGAAAAGAACGTAGCTTATGAAATTGTGGAACTTGAAAAAATCATTGAGACCCAATATATAACCCGAAGTATACCGGACCGAGCCGACGAACTGGCAGTCCAGGCCAAAAAATTATCGGCCCAAAATGTGATGACCAGTAAATTGTCAAACTTATCACTTCAGCTTTATGGTATGATGCTTAAAGTGGGTTATGTGCGAAATGATGAAGACCTACAAAGTGTCAAAGACTATTTTGAAAACCACTTGCCCGCATACCGACTGGAGGATTTGGGATTTCGTGAAAAACTCTGGCTTTACAAAGCACATCTTTGGTATAGTTTATTGACGCAGGACTTTCTATCGTCCTATAAATATGCCAGCAAGTGGGTGGATTTGTTTTATGACAATGAGGACATGATAGCTCTAAACCCTGTCTTTTTTTTAAAAGGCAATCACTATCTTTTGGAGTCCCTGTTCTTTGTAAAATACAGTACCCAGTTCAAAGAGACCTTGGAACGCTTGGAAACTCAAGTAAGCAATGTCAGGTTTCCGCAGAATGACAATATTGCATCCCTAGCTTTTTTATATGTGAACTCCAACAAACTGAATCTGCACTTTTTGGAAGGGACCTTCAGCAAGGGAATGTATTTGGTGAATATTGTGGAGTATGGTATCAAAAAGCACAAAGACCGTATTGATGAACATCATGTAATGCTTTTGTACTATAAAATTGCTTGTCTGTATTTTGGAAATGCCGACCACAAAAATTGTATTCTGTACCTAAAGCGGATCATCACCAATAAAAATCTAAAAATGCGGGAAGACCTAATGTGTTTTGCCCGGGTTTTGAGTTTAGTGGCGCATTACGAAGCGGGAATGGACTATCATTTAGAAGTGCAATTAAAAAGTACGTATAAGTTTCTCTTAAAGATGAACGACTTGCAGGCGGTACAACTGGAAATGATCAAGTTCCTTCGCCGTCTCGGAGATATTTATCCCAGTGAATTGCAGAACGAGTTCCAGAAGTTATATCAGGAACTTAAAAAATACGAGCACCATCCTTATGAAAAACGGGCGTTCTTGTATTTGGATATCCTGTCCTGGTTAGAAAGCCATTTGCAAAATAAACCAGTTTCGGAAATTATAAGAGAAAAAGCTTTGGTGGCCTCTCGCTAAGGAACAGCATCCCAAAGAGCATCTTTCGGGGTTGGGGCCATAAATTCCATGGGTTCTTTTTTTACCGGGTGCTCCAAACTTAGACAGCGGGCATGCAGGTGGATACTTCCGTCCGGGTTGCTGCGTGCCGCCCCATATTTTAAATCACCCTTTATGGAGCAATTGATTGCCGCGAGTTGCGCTCTTATCTGATGATGTCTTCCCGTTTTTAAATCAATTTCCAAGAGTGTGTAAGAGTCCAGCTGATTTCGAATGGTGTAGGATAGAATTGCTTTTTTCGAATGTGCCACTTCTTTTGAATGCGCATACGATTTGTTTTGTTTGGGATTGCGTACCAACCAATGGGTCAATGTCATGGTCGGCCCTTGGGGCACTTTTTTTACCATGGCCCAATACGTCTTTTTGGTTTTACCTTGGGCGAATGCCGAATTTAGTCGTGATAAAGCTTTGGAGGTTTTCGCAAATATCACGATTCCCGAAGTAGGTCTGTCCAGCCGATGTACCACACCGAGAAATACATTCCCCGGTTTATCGTATTTAGCTTTCAGGTATTCCTTGACTATCTCACTGAGCGGTGTATCTCCAGTTTTATCGCCTTGGACGATGTCCCCTGGTTTTTTGTTGACGGCGATGAGGTGGTTGTCCTCGTACAAAACCTCAAGGTTACTGGAATCTGAACGTGCCATTGGAACTTTGTCTACAACAGAATCTCTAACCCGCTAGTACTGCTCGCTATCATTGGGAAAATCCTGATGCTTCACATCGCTGACATATTTGGATATGGCTTTGCCCATTTCCTCATAAAGGTTCATGTACCTGCGCAAGAACCTAGGATTGAATTCGTGGGTCATACCTAGCAAATCGTGTACCACCAAAACTTGTCCGTCCACGCCATTTCCTGCGCCTATTCCTATAATGGGGATGGAAACGCTTTCAGCAACTTCTTTTGCCAATGCCGCAGGAATTTTTTCCAGAACGATACCGAAGCAACCTATTTCCTCCAGCATCTTGGCATCCTGTTTTAGTTTTTCGGCCTCTTTGTCCTCTTTGGCCCTCACGGTGTAGGTTCCGAATTTATAAATGGACTGCGGGGTAAGTCCCAGATGGCCCATGACCGGAATGCCCGCCTCAAGAATTCGGGAAACAGATTGTCTTATTTCAGAACCTCCTTCAACCTTGACTGCATGGGCGCCACTTTCTTTCATAATTCGGATAGCCGATCTCAACGCCTCCTTGGAATCGCTTTGATAACTACCAAAAGGGATATCCACGATGACCAGCGCCCTCTTGGCCGCTCTTACCACAGAACTGGCATGATAAATCATTTGATCCAAGGTTATGGGTAACGTGGTTTCATGTCCCGCGATTACATTACTTGCTGAATCACCCACTAAAATAACGTCCACTTGTGCAGCATCCACAATTTTGGCCATGGAATAATCATAGGAGGTCAACATGGAGATTTTTTCTCTGTTTTGTTTCATCTCCACCAACGATTTCACGGTAACTCTTTTGTATTCTTTTTTGGCGACAGACATTCTAATTGTTTTGAGTGACTAAATGTAAGCAGATTTGTTTAATTTGGAGGAGATACAAAAACTGAAAAAATGCGAATTGCCTTCATTGTCTTTTTAATGTTTTTCCCACTTTTTTCTCTTCAAGCCCAAATGGACGAGAAGGCTTTGGTAAAAGAAACCGTAGAAGGTTTTTTTGACGCTTTTCACCAACAAGATTCTGTAGGGATGAAAAGTTTTGTGGCCGAGAATGTGGTGCTACAGACAACAGGATTCGACAAAACCGGTAAAACGGTGCTACAAACCACACCTATTGGGAAATTGTACGAGTCCATTGTAAGCATACCGGATAGCATAGAATTTCAGGAAAAACTCACTTCTTGGTCCATTCAGGTGGATAGAACCATGGCGAACGCTTGGGTGGGATATGAGTTTTGGTTAAACGGTACTTTTAGCCACTGTGGTATCAATTCATTTCAAATGGTGAACTTTGGCGGAGAATGGAAAATTATCTATTTGATTGATACCCGGGGTAAAGAAGGTTGTTTGGAAAAGTGATGTAATTTTCCATTTACTGTTCTCTATCTCTATCGAAGTATTTCCGTTTTCCAGGATCTTCTGGACGAAATCCAATGACGAAACTGCCAGAAAATGGGCATGTTAAAATGCCTGTCCCATCATGGTTTTGTTCCTCCCCTGGCGATTGATGGGGAACTGCTGGTTCATCTTGGTCGTTTCAACTAAGGGAGGGCCCTCATCCACGATACTCCCCAATACTATTTCGTAGTCGGTAAGGGTCAATAATATTCGGGCCTTTCCATAGAATGTTTTTGACCCTGTTTTGTGTTTTATTGAATGGATCAAATGTTATGCTGATTTCCATTTTTTGCCAAGAGGAAGTGGAATACTGTGACAGGAAAAAATAGCCAATATTCCAATCACTTTTAAGGGAATTTAGAGTTTGTTCGAATGAAGTATGACAGCTTGTCATATTGTAAGTGATGGCATGATCATTGACACCTTTTTTACGGATAAAATAAATTTGAAAGACAAAATATAGAGAACAATGAGCAAAATTATAGGTATAGATTTGGGTACGACCAACTCCTGTGTCTCCGTAATGGAGGGCAATGAGCCCGTAGTGATACCCAACGCAGAAGGAAAGCGGACCACTCCTTCAGTGATTGCTTTTGTGGAAGGCGGGGAGATAAAAGTGGGTGATCCTGCCAAGAGGCAGGCGGTCACCAACCCCAATAAAACCATTTATTCCATTAAAAGATTTATGGGAAACAAATTCTCAGAATCAAAAAAAGAAGCAGATCGGGTTCCCTACAAAGTAATTAAGGGAGACAACGATACCCCGCGTGTGGATATTGACGGAAGGTTGTACACTCCGCAAGAACTTTCGGCAATGATTCTTCAAAAAATGAAGAAAACCGCTGAAGATTACTTGGGACAGGATGTATCCAGGGCGGTGATTACCGTACCAGCTTATTTTAACGATTCCCAACGCCAGGCCACCAAGGAAGCAGGTGAGATTGCGGGTCTTACGGTGGAGCGTATCATCAATGAGCCCACTGCGGCCTCTTTGGCTTACGGACTTGACAAAAAAGATACAGACCAAAAAATTGTGGTCTTTGACTTTGGAGGTGGAACCCATGATGTCTCCATTTTGGAACTGGGCGATGGGGTCTTTGAGGTATTGGCTACCGATGGAGATACCCACCTGGGTGGTGATGATGTGGACCAAAAGATTATCGATTGGTTGGCTGAAGAGTTCAAATCGGATGAAGGTATGGATTTGAGAGATGATGCCATGGCTTTGCAACGTTTACGGGAAGCTGCGGAGAAAGCCAAAATTGAGCTATCATCCTCCGCCCAAACCGAAATCAATTTGCCCTATGTGACGGCAACCTCTTCAGGACCTAAGCACTTGGTCCGAACGCTTTCACGTTCAAAATTTGAGCAGTTGATAGACGATTTGGTAAAACGTACCATCGCACCTTGTGAGACCGCATTGAAGTCTGCGGGACTTTCCAAAAGTGATATCGATGAGATTATTTTGGTGGGAGGCTCTACGCGGATTCCCGCTGTTCAGGAAGCTGTGGAAAAATTCTTCGGTAAAAAACCCTCCAAAGGAGTGAATCCAGACGAGGTAGTGGCAGTAGGGGCTGCAATCCAAGGAGGTGTCCTGACCGGGGATGTAAAAGATGTACTGTTGTTGGATGTAACACCACTTTCATTGGGTATTGAAACGATGGGAAGTGTCTTCACCAAATTGATAGAAGCAAACACCACCATTCCAACCAAAAAGTCACAGATATTCTCCACGGCAGCAGATAATCAACCCTCTGTTGAAATTCATGTGCTACAAGGTGAGCGTCCTATGGCGGCTGACAATAAAACCATTGGTAGATTTCATTTAGATGGTATTCCCCCTGCGCCTAGGGGTACTCCTCAAATTGAGGTTACTTTTGATATTGATGCCAATGGTATCATAAAAGTTTCTGCTACGGACAAGGCCACAAATAAAACACAGGACATTCGAATTGAAGCTTCTTCTGGGTTGACCGAAGAGGAAATCAAAAGGATGAAAGCGGAAGCAGAGGCTAATGCGGAAGCAGACCAAAAGGCGAAAGAAACAGCCGATAAATTGAATGAGGCGGATGGAATGATATTCCAAACGGAAAAGCAATTGAAGGATTTTGGCGATAAACTTTCAGAGGATAAAAAGAAGCCTATCGAAGAGGCGCTTGAAGAATTGAAGAAAGCCTACGAGACCAAAGATTTGGCGCTTATAGAACCTGCTTTGACAAAAATCAATGAAGCATGGAAAGTAGCTTCCGAAGAAATGTACAAGGCCCAGGCCGAAGCTGCACAAGCTAACGGAGCCGATACAGGAGCAACAAATGAGGGTGCGGGAAGTACATCTGATAGCGCAGGTTCTGGTGAAGGAGATAATGTGGAAGATGTTGATTTAGAAGAGGAAAAATAAGCGAATCACTGCTTGAAAAATAAAAACCCCGGCATTTGCCGGGGTTTTTTGATAAATAGTGCAAAGCTCAAGCAGCGTTCAAACGTTGTACTTCCAGTTGGCGTAGCTTTTCCAATGCCTCAGACTTAGAGTTCACATTAAGTTTTACATAGATATTTTGTATGTGAAAATTGACTGCGCTGGTCGTAACGCAAAGCTTATCTGCAATCATTTTATAGGTGTAGCCCTGTGACAACAAATCAATAATTTGGTTTTCTTTCTTGGAAAAGGACTCCAATGACTTTTGTTGGAACGAGTTGATGACCTTCTTTACAACATCATATCCCATGATTACTCCATGCTCTTCCAGCGCTTCGAGCGCATTGAAGAAACGGGCTTTGCTTATCGGTTTGGTGAGATAGCCATTGGCCCCTCTTTTAAAAGCCTCCCGGATTAGGTTGAAATCATTTTGGAGACTCATTATCAGAATTTTGGTGTTTTTTTTCTTTTTACGGATAAAATCGATACCATCAATCCCAGAAATTCCATGCAAGGATACTTCAGAAATGATAATATCTGGATTCAATCTGCCAAAATTGGATAATAGAGTATTCATGGATTTGTAAATACCCAATAGTTTATAACGGGTTTCTTCTTCAAAAAAATATTTGTAGGTCAAAAAGAACTTTTCGTTGGGGTCTACTATAACAATAGTCGTTTTATCTGTTTTCATGAGAAAAATAGATTTGGGGGTTATCTGATTTCTATCTGTTTCTATCCAATGCCCAAAACTCATTTAGACTTGGACAAAGGTTTTCCTTTCCCGACTACGGAAATACTGTTTTTTCAGAATGGCTTGGAAAAAACCAATAGAAAACAGCACCTCCCAGTCGGGTGACGGTTAGAATCCCACTAGGAATTCTGGAACCGGGTTTCAATCAAAAAAATCTTGAAATTTAAATAGGGCTAATCACTTTTGCCTTTGGAAGTGATTTTTTAAGAGTTGCAATTTTTTCATGGTAAATTAAGATTTGGGTTAGTACTATTTCAAAAATTAAATTACACTTTTTTTGGGTTGGTATCGTTTAAATGTAAAAATTTTCGTTCAAATGCAATCTTAAAAAATCTGCTTCAAACTGTTATTTATATCAAAAAATAAAATAACTGTCTTATTTTCAGTTTTTTACAAAAAAAATAGGATGCCCACAAGAGCATCCTACATTGTTTGAGAAAAATCGGTCAGATTGAAATAGTACAACCCGTTTTACATGATAAATTGCCGGTTCCCCTGTCCCTTTTGGCTATGGACACTTATTGTTTGGCAATATTGGTTATCAAATAACCCCCAGGTAGCTGACCGATTTTTGTTCATTTAAATACTGATTTTTTCGTTCAAATTTTTTAATCGTCGTATGTGGTCGCAGAATACTCCATCGCAGCTTCTTCCTTTAAAAGTCGGTTGGGCTTCTCTTCATGATTTACAATTACTGTATTTTCAGAAGTTCTTTTTCCATAGTTGACCGTGTACTGTGCAATGGTTTGGTTTTGGCCTCTGTTGGAGACAACATAGCCCGTACCCTTGTCCAAATTCAGCGCAATGCTGTAGTCATCTTTAGAGCTGTTGATATGTCCACCCAAATTTACCGATGCGGTTAAGCTGCTTTTGGCCACTTGGGTAGCGTATAGGTCAAGGCCGCCATATCCCTTACGACCTGAGGAAGCAAAGAACAATAAAGTACCGTTGTAAAGGTTGGGATAAAGTTCATCTTCTTTCGTATTGACTTTGGGACCGAGGTTTTTTACAATACCCAACTTTCCATTTTTAAGAATATCAACTACGTAAATATCATATTTCCCGTAGCTACCTTTCATATTGGAAGCAAAGAACAATCGTTTTCCATCTTCGGAAATTGTGGGATGTTTGGCAGAGGCATATTTAGGACAAACCTTTATTTTGGTAATGTTGTCCCATTTTCCATTGACTTTTTCCGCCCTGAATATTTCGTGACTCAGTTCCTTTTTGGAAAAAACACCATATAAAGGTTTTTGATATACTGCTTTGCTAAAATATGCGGTCTGACCATCTTTGGTTATGGACATAGCGGGCATATAGCCGTCCAGTGTGGAAAGTTCTCCTGTCATCTTTTGGGATTTGAATACTTTCCCAGCAGCGACGTCATTCTTATCATTGTCCACATAGTGGGATTCAATATGGGCATCCCACTGTTTCTTTTCCTCCAATCGCCCTTTTTGTATTCCATAGGATTGTTCTTTGGCAAACTGGAACAAGGCCTTGTAGTTTAAATCCAGTTGGTTCGTGGGACTTGTTTGTAGCAACTTCTCGTACCAAAAAGATGCGGTTTCGTAGTTACTGGATAAAAAATTGGCGTTTCCTAAATCTTGAAAGATTTCCAATTCGGAATATCCCTGCTTCAACAGGTCAAGATAGTCATCCACTTGTTGGCTATCTTGTAAATGATTTTTCGATGCCGTTAGATTTTGTCCGAATGCGTTTTGAGCTAAAAGAAAGCTTAGTGCGATAGTTAAAATGTAGGTAAATGAACGTGTCATGGTATTTGGATTTGGGGGTTAACACAGGACAAAGTTGAATAAAGAATTTCAAGAAATACTTATGAATTTTTCATAGGTTTTTACTTTTATCGACAAAAAAATACCATTCAACGATTAAATTTTGAATGTCATCTATACATTTTCTGAGTTTCTTCGTTAGCGTTCGTGGAAATTGAAAACAAGGTAACCCTGTTAAATCCAAATTAATTTCCTCTCCTTTTAATAAAAGATGGGCAGGCCTCCATCGATTTGTTTTGCTGTCATATAAAGTGAACCAATAAAAAAATAAATATTACTAATGAAGGTAGGGTCCTTTGATAAAATGATGATTGTACTTTTAACATGAACTATCAATTAATCTATACAGAAATGGATAAAAAACACTTAAATGGAGATGCCAGCATGTGTCCCTTTTTGAATGGGGAACTAAATCAGGCTGCTGGGGGAGGAACCACAAATCGGGATTGGTGGCCCAATCAATTGAACTTGAACATCCTTCGGCAACATTCTGCCCTGGCCGATCCAATGGATGAAGATTTTGACTATGCCGAGGAATTCAAAAAATTGGATTTGGCAGCTGTCAAAAATGATTTAAATGACCTAATGACTGATAGCAAGGACTGGTGGCCAGCCGATTATGGACACTATGGTCCTTTCTTTATTCGTATGGCGTGGCATGCCGCGGGAACCTACCGTATTTCTGACGGTCGTGGCGGTGGCGGCACAGGGGCACAGCGGTTCGCCCCCTTGAACAGTTGGCCAGATAATGCCAATTTGGATAAGGCCCGTCTACTGTTGTGGCCCATTAAGCAAAAGTATGGGAAAAGCATTTCTTGGGCTGACTTATTGATTCTGGCTGGTAATGTTGCCCATGAGAGTATGGGACTGCCCATGTATGCGTTTGCTGGCGGCCGTGAAGATATTTGGCAACCTGAAGAAGATATTTATTGGGGTTCGGAGTCCGAATGGTTGGGAAATAAGGACCGTTATGCTAAAAATGGTGAATTGGAAAGAACTGTGGGTGCGGCCCATATGGGACTTATCTATGTAAACCCTGAAGGACCCAATGCAAACCCAGATCCGTTGGCAGCGGCACATGATATCCGTGAAACTTTTGGTCGTATGGCCATGAACGATTATGAAACTGTTGCCCTGATCGCGGGTGGCCATACCTTTGGAAAGACACATGGTGCAGCTAGCGATGCGGAATATTTGGAGGCAGAACCTGCTGGGGCATCCATAGAACTGCAGAGTATGGGTTGGAAAAGTAACTTTGGTACTGGTAAAGGGTCGGATACCATTACTTCAGGCCTGGAGGGCGCATGGACGGATACTCCGATTAAATGGAGCCATAAATATTTGGAAAATCTGTATCAGCATGAATGGGAATTGACCAAAAGTCCGGCAGGAGCTTGGCAATTTACCCCTAAAGATGGCGCTGCCTCTGGGACAGTACCCGATGCGCATGACCCAAATAAAAAGCATGCTCCTATCATGTTAGTGACCGATATGTCTTTGCGGATGGACCCGGAATATGAAAAAATATCTAGGCATTTTCTTGAAAATCCAGAAGATTTCAAAGAAGCCTACCAACAAGCATGGTTTAAATTGACACACCGGGATATGGGTCCAATTTCACGCTACTTGGGTCCTGAGGCACCAAAAGAAGCTTCGATTTGGATGGATCCCATACCGGAGGTAGACCATGAATTAATTAACGATTCGGACATCAGCGAACTCAAAGAAATACTTTTGAATTCTGGACTGTCCATATCGCAATTGGTTTCGACCGCCTGGGCATCTGCTTCCACTTTTCGTGGATCGGACAAGAGGGGAGGAGCCAATGGAGCACGTATTCGTCTTGCCCCTCAAAAAGATTGGGAGGTAAACAATCCAGGGCAATTGGCGAAAGTATTGGAAACCTTGGAAGGTATTCAGCAAGAATTCGGAAAACAAGTATCGCTTGCCGACCTTATTGTTTTAGGCGGTTGCGCGGCCATTGAACAAGCTGCCAAAAAAGCAGGGTACGCTTTGAAGGTACCTTTTACCCCTGGTAGGACGGATGCATCTGCCGAACAGACCGATGCGGAGTCATTTGAAGTTCTAGAGCCTGTCGCGGATGGTTTCCGCAATTATCTGAAAGGAAAATTCTCCGTAAAGGCCGAAGAGTTACTTGTGGATAAAGCACAATTGTTAACGCTTACTGTTCCAGAAATGACCGTATTGGTAGGAGGTATGCGGGTATTGGATACGAATTGGGACAAGTCCCATAACGGCGTCTTTACCAAAAATACCGAAACCCTTTCCAATGACTTCTTTGTCAACCTCTTGACATTGGGCACCGAATGGAAGGCCATACAAGATGATGAAATCTTTGAAGGACATGACGTAGCGACGGGTGAATTGGTAGGAACCGCTTCACGAGTAGATTTGATTTTCGGTTCCAACACCGAGTTGAGGGCCATCGCCGAAGTATACGGCGCTTCTGATGCAAAAGAAAAATTCGTAAAGGATTTTATCAAAGCTTGGGACAAGGTGATGAACTTGGACCGATTTGATTTGGTCTAGGTTACTTACATTTGAACTAAAAACAAAGCGGCCTTTTGGGCCGCTTTTTCTTTTTATCGCTTTTAGAAGCTTTTAGAACAGCCATGTTCTGAAAGATGATATTTGGGATTATAGGGTTCTCGCAAGCAATAGATGGTAAAATGCGCGAGCAACAGAAATTAAAAACTAGAAATGAAAAAATAGAGTAAGGCGATACTCAAAATGTTTCTTCATTGACATAAAAAAGGTATTCTAAAAATACGAATTAGAATACCTTTTTCCTGGTAATTTTCAAAATTCAAGATGGTCAAGCAAACGCTACGCCTCGCAACTGGCACATTCCTTTTTCTGCTTGAATTTTTGTGCAGCGTTCATGCTATGTTGGTAATAAAGTGATTTGAGTCCCAGCTTCCATGCGGTCACATGGATTTTATTAACATCCTTGGTGGGCATTTCTGGATGAACGATGATGTTCACGGATTGTCCTTGGTCAATGTGGTTCTGACGATTGGCGGCTTGGTAAACAATATCCAATTGGTCAATTTCCGAGTAGGTCTTGAAAACGGCTTTTTCCTCATCGGTCAGAAAATCAAGATGTTGTACCGAACCATCCCGATCCCGTATACTTTTCCAGACCTCGGCGGTATTTTTGCCTTTTTCCTCCAAAACCTCCATCAAATACTTGTTTTTTATGGTCACTTTGATTTTCGCGATGTCTTTTACGTAAATGTTTGACCAAATCGGTTCTATTCCCTGTGACACTTGACCTAAGATGAATGCAGATGAGGTAGTCGGTGCTACGGCGTTTAACGTGGCATTTCTTCGTTTGTACCCTTTCAAAACAGCAGGCTCTCCAAAACGTTCTGCCAAAGTCTCTGAAGCTTTATACGACCGCGCTTTGATTTCTTTGAAAATTTCATTGTTTAAATCGTACGCATCTTGGCTGTTAAACGCTATTCGCTTGGATTGTAAAAGCGAATGCCAACCTAAAGCCCCAAGGCCCAATGCTCTATTGTCTTTTGCAAAATTATAGGCTCTCTCCATAAACAAAAAGGTCTGCCTATCCTCTCTGTCCTGAGAATCGCGATACACTTCAAGTTTCTCCAAGAACTCGGTAATGACCGCATCCAAAAAATAGACCATGGTCTCTACGGCATCCGTATTTTTCCATTTATCATAATGCAATAAGTTAATACTGGAAAGTACACATACAAAAGACCAATTATCGTTGGAAGGCAGCATGATTTCCGTACAGAGATTACTGGCGTGTATACGGTGTTGTTTCTCTTGATATACTTCCACAGAACCATTGTTGGCATTGTCGCTGAAAAACACGTAGGGGTATCCCATCTCACCTCGACTTTGTAACACTTTGGCCCAAACCGTACGTTTTTTAACATCACCATCAATCATTTCCTGCATCCATTGGTTGCTCACGGTTACCCCGTGGGTGAGTTGTTGAATGGGATTCCCTTCGGTACCGATTTCTAAAAACTCCATAATGTCCGGGTGGTCTATGGGAAGGTAAGGGGAGAAGCGGCCTCTACGCACTGACCCTTGACTCACCACGTCGACCATGGATTCAAAAAGTTGCATGATGTGCACTGCGCCCGAAGCCTCTCCATTATTCTTTACCGGTGCACCACGGTGACGTATCTTTCCAAAATAACCTGATGTGCCACCGCCTAGCTTGGACATCATCCCTACCTCAGATTGTGTATACAGGATATTCCCCATGTCGTCATCAATATGGGAACCGAAACAACTGATAGGTAATCCCCTTTCTTTTCCAAAATTGGACCAAACGGGCGACGCCAATGAGAAAAAGCCTTCAGACATATAACCGTAAAATTTGTCGGCATATCCTGGCATTTGCAAAATCTGCTCCGCGCGTTGCGCAATTTCCATAATGCGGCTTTCAGGAGTTGCCCCTTCCGTTAAATAACCGGACGCCAAAAATTTACGGCTGTATTCATTCAGCCATTCAAAGCCTTGTTTTTCATTTTCAGATTTTAAACTTGACAAGGCCTCTTTTCTAGCATTGACTAAATTCTCGCTGGTGTCTGTGGCCGCCGTTGTATTTTGTTCTCGTAAAAGGGTATTTTTTTTCATTTTTCAAAAAAGATCGTCACTTGTTATACTTTGTGTTCTTTTGCTGTAGTTTATAGAGCGCTTCACAAAGAAGTCCCCGTGTTTGGTTCCGATGATTTCGTCATCGAACCATTCTGTTTGTGCCAATAGGTTTTGGTCCACTTCAAATACTTTCTGAATTCCAATGCTCGCTAATGAGTTGTTAAATCGATTTTTCAAAAACTCATTCACTACGGCTTTGGGAAGAAAGTCGACTTCCCCTGCTTCAAAAATCCAATCCACAATTTTGCTCTCGGAGGAAAAGGCCTCTTCACATAGTTGTTGAATGTTCAGTTGCGCGGTTTCATCAAACCAGTCCGGCTGTTCGCGTTGAATAATTTTGATAATGTCAATACCGAAGTCGCCATGAATTTGTTCTTCTTTTGAAGTAGCCTCCACTACATTTGAAATGCCTTTGAGCATATTTTTGTGCTTGTTAAAGGCCATGATGATAAGAAACTGTGAGAATAGGGAAACGTGTTCAATAAAGAGAGAGAACAGCAAAACGGACTCCGCATATTCCTTATTGTCCTCACTTTTGGCATTTTTAAGGGCAGTTTCCAAATACTGCACCCGTTTCATGATTACAGGTTTCTTTTTTAAGGACTCAAATTCTTTGTTCAGTCCCAAAATCTCCAATAAATGGGAATAAGCGTCGTGATGGCGCACCTCACTTTCGGCAAATGTCGCGCCCACGGAACCTATTTCAGGTTTTGGCATTCTGTGGTAAATGTCCCCCCAAAAACTTTTGACAGCTACTTCAATCTGCGAAATGGCCAACATTGTATTTTTGATAGCGCTACGCTCAACATCGCTCAAACGGGATTTAAAATCTTGCACATCACTTGTGAAATTAAATTCGGTGTGTATCCAGTAAGAATGACGAATCGCCGGAACATATTCATAAAGTTCTGGATAATCATAAGGTTTTAAGTTGATGCGCTTTTCGAAAATGTTGGATTTTCGACTCATCGCCTGTTGGTTGCGATAAATAATGTACGCCTTGGCTACATCTTGAAATTCACTCAACATGAGTTTTTGTTCCACAACGTCCTGCACTTCTTCAACAGTGGGAACATAGTGTTCGTCCTTTCCTTTGCGTTCAAGTAAAACTGTAAATACCTGTTCTGCAATTCTCTGTGCATCAGACATTTGACCATGTTCAACCGCTGTCATAGCTTTTAAAACCGCATCGGTTATTTTATAGAGGGCAAAAGTTTGCCTACTAAAATCCCGTTTAGTGATATGAGTAATTTCCATAAAGTGTGTGAATAATTAAAAGATTCGTTCTAAATAACGATAGTGTAAAATTCACATTTTGTTGACATTAATTTTAAGTCCCGAAATTTTGATTCTCAACAATCTTATCAACAATTGAAATTGAATAGAATTCAGCTGGTTTCCCTTGGAATGTCTGGATTTTTCGATTTTGAATTGGGAAATAACCCATGTTTTTTCATCACATTGTACAAGTGAAGTAGGAAGGTATATGTTCATTTGGTCCATGAATAGGGCACTGTGCTATGCAACCAAACGCTTCATTTGAAAGTCATGGTATGGAATTAAAAAGGCATGAGGTGTACGCAAATTTGAGGGTTTTTGATTTCTTTTTAATTTGTTTAAACTTTAACAGAATTAATTAAACAAAATGAGTAGTTTTAAAACTTGAAACAAAATTAATTGAACTGGGGGTCCTCTTTGGATCCCACTGGAATTAAAAAAATGAAAAATCAAGAATTAGTACTCGAAGATTACCTAAACACAAAAGATTTATTAACTAGTTATTCGCATGATGAAATCGGCGACGACCATCTTTACACTGGAGTAAAAACCCCGATGCGGGCGGACGCTTTTGATATCAGTGATGAGGAAAAAAAGGAAAGTATCGCCAAACTGTTTGAACAGATAATGGAAGTTATGGGATTGGACTTAAAAGACGATTCCCTGAAAGGTACCCCAACGCGTGTCGCCAAAATGTATATCGAAGAAATATTTTCAGGATTGAACCCAGCGAACAAACCGAAAGTAGCACTTTTTGAGAATAAGTACCAGTACAACCAGATGTTGGTCGAAAAGGACATTACGTTTTATTCCAATTGTGAGCATCACTTTGTACCCATAATTGGAAAGGCGCATGTAGCTTACATCTCATCAGGTAAAGTAATTGGGCTGTCCAAGTTGAACCGTATTGTGCAATATTACGCGAAACGTCCCCAAGTACAGGAAAGACTTACAAATCAAATTGCCTTGGAACTGCAATCCATTTTGGATACGGAAGATGTTGCCGTGATTATTGATGCCAAACACCTATGCGTTTCTTCAAGAGGTATAAAAGATGATACTTCCGCCACAGTGACCTCGTTTTATGGTGGAAAATTCCAAATTCCTGAAAAAGTTCAGGAACTTTATAATTATATAAATAATTAAGGAGATACTCTTATACGTAAAGCAGGGAATTGGCCGTGATGTTCGCCAATTCCTTGTGAAAACGTGTAAGGCGAAAAAAGATGCTTAAAGAATAGGTTAATTCACAATTACCCTATTTTTTTGGCTTATCTCTTTCAGGTATCCATTTTACGATAAGAGCGGTACGGTAGTCTGTGCACGACTACTCTATTTTATGGCTCAAAATGTTTTGAAACAGACCTTTAACCGTTTTATTTTACGGCTTCGTCCAGTTGTGCAAGCTCTTTTATTGCGTACTCTCGCGCAATCCAATCCAAAGTAGGTCTACCGATTGGAAACCCATCATAGCGTATTCTCAAATAGTAGGTCTTATCTGGCTTTAGGTTGACATTCAGCGTTTGCTTGCCCACAACAAACTGGGTATGCCCCGATTTGAGTCGATGTACTGTGTGCATCCCTGATTTTACCCTTTCAATTGGGACGCCGTTTGCCTTCAATCGGAATACCAATGCGGACCCAACATACCTGCGAGGACGGTAAATATGTACCATGGTCCGCTGCAAGGGTTTTTTATCGAATTCAGCTGTAACCATTATTTTGTCAAGCATAGTATACTCAAGTAGCTGGAGAGGTTTGGTAATGACTACCGGTTGGATTGGAAAATCCTTTGTTTTGGCAACATGCCGTTGTACACCCTTATTGGATTTTATTTTAGTGACACTCGAGTTGTTTATCTCTAAATCATTGGTTTCAAAAGTGATAGGGAAATCGGTGATTGTTTTTTGATGATACTCTTTCACTTTTTCTTTGGACTTGTCGGGCGGGGTTTCCAAGGAATCGGGGAAAAGTAGAAATAAGAACAGGCCTAGTAATATCCAATCATTGATCAGTAAAAGGTAGAACAGCGGTCCACCTTTAGTACGGGGTAGTTTAGGTTCAATTTTCCCCCATACTCTTTCTTCTCCAAAAGAAACATCAGGGACTTCATCTAGTTCGGATAGTGTAGATTTCACAAAGTGATCCAATTCATTTCTCATAAATCGCTCTTTGATATTCTCTGTTTTAAAAGTTTTCGGGCTTTTGCAAGCTGTGACCTTGAAGTACTTTCTGAAATATCCAGTTTTTGGGAAATCTCTTTGTGTGAGTAGCCTTCCAAAGCATATAAGTTAAAAACCGTCCGATATCCGTGAGGAAGGTCTAAGACCATTTTATATAGGGCCTGTGCGTCCAACCTGCTTTCGATTTCAGGAGCTGCGCCTACCTTTTTATATTCACTTTCATCCCCAAATATTTTTTGATTCTTTCGCAAGAACATCAGGGATTCGTTCACAATAATTTTTCGCATCCATGCCTCTAGCATTGGAAGATTGCGATATTCAAGTTTTGGAAGATTCAAAAAAATCTTGATGAAACCTTCAGAGACAATCTCTTCGGCATCTTCCTTTTGGTTTACATAGCGATAACTGATAAGGAACATTTTTTTCGCATAGGCGCGGTACAATGTTTTCTGGGCACCTCTTTTCCCCTTGATACAATTGTCTATGACCGCTTTATCAATCAAATTTTATCGGATTGGTTCCCTTTGTGGCGCATAAAAAAAGAAAGTGTCAAGATCGCCTTTTATGTATTCTTTCCAGTTCTGTTTTTGCAAAGGATTCGGTGACCTCCACGATATCCAGACTTCCGATATAAACCCCAGCGGCTATAAAGGTCCTCAAATAATAGGTTTTTCCTGATTCCAAATCCAATGTTACCACTTTCTTTTTTATGGCAAAAGTGGTTTCGCCAGGTTTAAAATGAAGTACTAGATGGTCGCCATTTTTAATTTTGTCATAGCGCCTACCATTTACTTTTAGATTGAAGATCCACGCGAAGCCCACAGCCCGTTTGGGTCGATAAATATGCACAACTACTTCATCTTCATTTAAAGGTCTGTTGTTTGGATTTTCAAAAGCGGAAAGCAAAACGAAAAACAGACCGAGCATTAGGATTTTTACACAATGTATTTTCATTGGGAATTTTTTAAATTAAACGTGTATCCTTAGTAATGCAGAATGTTTATAGTTCGCTGCCCAGCTATTTAAAATTCTCCGTATCCCTTTAAAATTGAATCAAGAAAACAGTCTTTTCGGATAAAAGAAGATAATGCGATTTAGGCCAGTGCCAGTTGCCGCATCTTTGCAATTGGAAATGGTGTCATCAACATTTTGTTGTTGGGTAATTTACTCCGAGAACGGCAAAACTCACCTGCGGATACGTTGTAAAGCATCCTTTTTACTCCAAAAACAAACTATTCAAAAAGCATCCTGTGGACAAAAGCGTGACCCTGACCAAAAAATCCAAATGATGGTAGTCATAGGTTTTGGCCCTCGCTTTCCAGAAGAATGTCAAGCAAGTGAATCGAAAGGCTCTTCCTAGAAAAACAATAGTAAAAAATAGTATGGGGAGCTTGTTCCGTTTTTACTTTTTTAGGGAAATTACCTCCATATTATTCTCGGAAACCTGTCCGTTGACTTTTGATACATACTCTTTCATCAAACCATTTAATGCCTGGATTTCCGTATCCAATTCCTTGGTCACTTCAGTAAAAAACTCCTTTGCCTGGTCGGTGGGGCGGTAATCTCCACGTTGCGAGTCGGCCATCAAAAAAGCCAAACGGTTGTTGATTCGAATACCGTAGTTCAAAGGATCTTGTCGGCTTTGGTTCTTGGTCATGTGAATCGTATTTTCAATGATATCCAATTTGGATTCAAAGTCAGCTATCATTTCTTTAAGCCCTGGTTTCAATCCTGATTTCCCTTTGAGATAATCCAGATCCTTTTTAACATCCCGGATATCAACAATCGCGGTATTGGCTCTACTGACCTGATCCCGTACGGCAATCAGAAAATCAAACTGTTCTTGATAATCCTCGTCGGTATTTGGCATGCGGGGATCCTTGATAATGGTGAGCACTTGTTCCAAACTTTGCCCATTATAGTTCAATCGCACCAAGTAGTCGCCCGGTACGGCCTTGGGTCCAATATTGGGGGAAGAGTAAAACACCATTCCTTTAAACGTCTTGTAACCTGGATAGCGCATGTTCCAGATCAAACGGTTACCACCCGATTTAACTTTTAAGGGTTTGTCCGCGGTAGGGTCCAATTTGTTTTCCTTGGCCCTATTTGAAAAGCGTTGTATCAATGAACCATCCATTTCCAAAATCTCCAGAGATACGGTATCCGTTGCTTGGGTATTTTTTAGATAAAAATTGAGGATTGCCCTATTAGGATGGGTTTCACCGACAAATTTGGTATTTGGTGTTCGCCATGCACCGGATTGCTGCTTGCGATAAGCTTGGTCAGGTTTGTACAAATGGAAACCGGCATCTGCTATTTCATCCGAAAGCTGGTGTAATGGGGTGAGGTCATCTATTATCCAAAAACTGCGGCCGTGTGTTGCGGCGATGAGGTCATTATCCCTGACGTGAAGGTCACGGATCGCCGTTACAGGGAGATTTAGTTGAAAAGGGGACCAACTGTTACCGTCATCGAAGGAAACATACATTCCCCATTCTGTTCCAGCATAGAGTAGTCCCTCACGAACCTTATCGGAGCGAATGGCCCGGGTATAATGATTGCTTTTAATGCCTTTGGTGATCACCTTCCAGGTCTTCCCATAATCGGAAGTCTTGTAGAGATACGGCGTATAATCGCCGAATTTGTAGGATGTAGCGGCGACGTAAGCGGTTCCTTTTTTGAACGGACTGGGGTCGATACAATTGATCATATTGAGTTTTGGGCTCATGTTTGAAGGTGGGGTTATATTCTCCCAGTTTGCACCGTTGTCCTTAGAAATATGGATCAACCCATCGTCACTACCTACCCAAATAACACCTTTCTCCAAAGGAGACTCATTAATGGCGAAAAGATTGGAATAGAATTCCGCACCAGTATTATCTTGTGTAATGGGTCCACCAGAAGACTTTATGGTTTCTGGTAAACTGCGTGTAAGGTCAGGTGATATGGTCTTCCAAGTTTGGCCTTCATTTGTGGTAACGTGCAAATAATTTGATCCGGCATATAACGTGTTGTCGTCATGTATACTGAACTTTACCGGAAAATTCCAATTGAACCGATACTTCATGACTTCGGCACCAGATTCTGCGGGATTATCGTGCCAGATATTGATAGATCGGGTTTGGTCGACCGAATGATCTTTGCGCATCATGTACCCTTTGTAGGTTCCACCGTAAACAATGTCACTGTTTTTTGGGTCAGGAGCCAAATGGGCACTTTCGCCTCCGGCTGATGGTTCCCAATCCCTTTCCGTAATACCTGAACCGGACGTACGATGCGAGATACGCACCGTGCTGTTGTCTTGTTGCGCCCCGTAAATCCGATAAGGGAAAGAATTATCGGTGGTGACCCTGTAAAATTGGGCAGTGGGCTGATTATGATACGTGGTCCAATTCTCCCCGCCGTCATTGGAAACCTGCGCTCCGCCATCATCGGCGATTACCATTCTGTTGTTGTTATTGGGGTCTATCCACAGATCATGGTGGTCGCCATGGGGAGCGTTTTTAAGGGTGAAGGTCTTACCACCATCGGTTGATACGCCATAACTTACGTTCATGACGTAGACTTTATCCTTACTTTGTGTATCTGCATAGATTCGACTATAATACCACGCCCTTTGCCGCAACGCTCTATTTTCATTTATTTTTTCCCAGCTCTTTCCAGCATCATCTGAGCGAAATACCCCCCCATCTTCAGCTTCAATTATTGCCCAGACCCTATTGGAGTCGACCGGAGAAACCGTAATGCCCACGATTCCCCAGGTTCCTTTAGGTAAACCCTTGTAGGACGAAATATTGGTCCAAGTATCCCCTCCATCCGTACTTTTATATAACTTACTGTCAGGGCCCCCGCTGTCCATGCGATATCCATTTCGTTTCATCTCCCAGGTAGCAGCATATAGTATCCGGGCATTATTTGGGTCCAGTATCAAATCTCCTGCTCCTGCCTTATCACTTTCATAAAGTATCTTTTCCCAGCTTTCACCCCCATTTTTAGAGCGATATACCCCTCGGGTTTCGTTGGGTTTCCACAGATTTCCTATTGCGGCAACGTAGACCAGGTCAGGGTTTGTGGGGTGAATTCGAATTCTAGAGATATGCTCAGACCCCTCTAGACCTATAAATTCCCAAGTTTCACCCGCATCTTGACTTTTCCAGACACCGTGTCCAGAAGAAACATTTCCCCTAAGAGTCTGTTCCCCTTCACCTACATATATCACATTAGGATCAGATTCCGAAACTGCAATAGCACCGATAGATCCCCCGAAATACCCATCAGAAATACAACTCCAAGTGTTTCCGGCATCAGTTGTTTTCCATACCCCGCCTCCTGCAGTCCCCATATAATAGAGGTTTGGATTGTTTAAAACTCCAGAAACTGTTCCAGCCCGGCCTCCCCGGAACGGACCTACCAAACGCCATTGGATGGAGTTATAAAGGGATTCGGAATACTTCGCCGTGTTCGGGTTTTTGGCTTTTTTGCGTTGCGCATTTAAATCGTTGAAGGGTAGTACAAAAAGTAGCAATACTGGAAATAGAAAAAAGGCTTTCATAAGGTGTAGTCGTTAGAATTTTAAATTTAGCCAATTTTAGGTTTAAAATGGCAATGCCGATGATTATCTGCACTATATTTTGTGTATTGTTGAATTAAAACTATTCCTTGAGCAATTTCCTTCGGTATTTCTTGGTTTTTGGCTATTTTGTTGAGGATTTTCAACTGACTAATTCTTTCCATCATGAACAATTCTGTTTTACTGTCCTTATTTTGGATTTTTTTACTGATAAACCCAAGCTTTTCGCAAGATAATAGCTATGCAGATTCCTTGAAATCTTACGAATGGCGAGCTATCGGTCCTGCCAATATGGGAGGTAGGGTAACCGATATTGATGGCATCCCCGGAGATGCAAGTACTTTCTATGTTTCCGGTGCGGACGGTGGCATCTTTAAAACCACCAATGGCGGTGTAGGTTTCAAACCTATTTTTGAAGGACAACGTGCTTATTCCATTGGGGCCTTGACCATTGCTCCATCTGACCCCAACGTGCTTTGGGTGGGCACCGGTGAAGGGGATCCCAGGAACAGTGTAGGCTATGGATGGGGAGTGTACCGTTCCGTGGATGCCGGGAAGAGTTGGGTCCACCTGGGCCTTAAAGAAACGGAACGAATAAAAAGGATTGTCGTAGATCCCAACAATCCAGATGTAGCCTGTGTATGCGCGCTCGGCAAAGAATGGGGCGCCAATTCGGAGCGTGGGGTTTTCAAGACCACGGATGGCGGAAAAAACTGGAAGAAAATACTTTATATCGATGCGGATACGGGCTGCGCTGATATCGCTATGGAATTGAGCAATCCCCGTATTATGTATGCAGGAATGTGGACATTTAGAAGAAGACCTTGGCGCTTCGATGATGGCGGAAAAGAAACGGCGATATATCGCACGATGGACGGTGGGGAAACTTGGAAAAAAATAATGAATGGCCTACCTGATAAACCTATGGCCCGACCGGGGGTACATGTGGCCAAAAGCCAACCGAACATTATCTATCTTATGACCGAATTTCAAGGAGGAGGCACAGTATTTCGGTCTGAAGACCGAGGAGATAATTGGGTCATGGTCAACGATGACCCCAATGTCAACTTTCGTCCTTTTTACTACAGTGACGTACGGGTTGATCCAAATAATCCGGATATTCTTTTTTCAATATCAGGAAGGCTCAGTCGGTCAGTAGATGGAGGTAAAACCTGGGAACGGATTGCCACTACGGTGCATGGGGACCATCAAGCGTTATGGATAGACCCCACCAACTCCAAGCGTATTTTAAACGGAAGTGATGGGGGCTATCAAATATCCCATGATGGTGGGGACAGTTGGGAGATCATAAATAACGTAGAGCTGTCCCAGTTTTATCAGGTTTTTATTGACAATAAAGACCCCTATAATGTCTATGGGGGACTACAAGATAATGGCACTTGGGTAGGTCCAAGCAATTCGTTACATTCTGCAGGAATCCTCAAAAGACATTGGAAGGGATTGGCCTATGGCGATGGCTATTACGCCGTCCCTATTCCAGGGAGTGAGCATGAAGTATACGCCAACCTCCAGGGAGGGGTTATTTTCCATGTTGACTCGCGCTACGGAAATGTTAGAAACATCCATCCTTACCCAAAAATCATTGGGTCAGCGGGCGACGCCATTGAAAATCACAAATATAGGTTCAACTGGGATGCTCCCATCGTGATTTCCCCTCATGACCCCAATACAGTGTACACTGCTGGAAACGTTGTTTTCAAATCGACAGACAGAGGGCACTCCTGGGAGGAAATAAGTGGAGACCTTACCACCAACGATAAGAGCAAGCAGAGGACTTCTGGCGGTGAAATATATCAGGACAACACAGCGGCCGAATTCCATTGTACCATTCTTTACATTGATGAATCCCCGGTAGAAAAAGGTGTTATATGGGTAGGGACCGATGACGGCAATGTCCAATTAACCCGTGATGGCGGAAAAACCTGGACAAAACTCAATGATAGAATCAAGGGACTTCCCGATTTTGCCTGGGTATCCAAAATACACGCTTCAGAACATGATGCAGGTACGGCTTTTGTGACCGTAGATCAGCACAGAATGGATGACTTTCGCCCCCATGCGTTTATGACCACCGATTATGGACGTACATGGACGAAAATAAGCAATGGGCTTCCCCAAGATGACTACGTGAAAGTAGTACGACAAGATCCTATTAATCCTGACGTTTTATATGCTGGGATGGAACATGGCATATTCGCGAGTTGGGATAAGGGGAAATCTTGGGCCAAAATCAACAACAATCTCCCTAATGTATCCGTTCGTGACCTTCGTATCCAGCCCAGGGACCGGGATTTGATTATAGGGACACATGGGCGGGGTGCTTGGATTTTGGACGATATCCGACCCCTTCAAGAAATGGCAAATACAAAAGGAAAATCAACCCATCTTTTTCCGGTGCGTAGGTCCACTTTATGGCATCTGTTCTGGCGCATTGAAAATCTGGGTGATCGCCACTATCGGGCTAAAAACCCAGAGTATGGAGCAAATATTAATTTCTATTTAGCTAAAGGAGAAAAGACAACGGCCGTTGTAGACATTGTTGATGCTTCCGGAGGTGTCATCCGGACGTTGAAGGATTCTACGGCCAAGGCAGGGGTAAACCGAATCGTTTGGGATTTAGGTCATGAGGCAGCGACTAAAATGGAGAATGATACAGGAGGTGGATTTTTCTCAGGACCTTTACATCCTTACGTTGCACCAGGTACCTACACGGCCCGTTTAAAAGTAAATGGCGAAGTATTGGAAACACCTATCGAGGTCCGTGCTGACCCGAGAATGAAACTGGGACAGGAAGTTTACGCTGCTAAAACCCAAGTTTTGTTGGAACTCCGTGAACTTTTGTCGCAGACCCATACGGTCATCAATAATTCCAATACGTATAACACCCAGTTGGAAGAGTTAAAGAAAAAGTTGGGGCATAATAACACGCAAGAGCTTGATAAGTCATTCTTTGATGATATAGATAAAGCCTTATCAAAAATAGCGAAGGTACAGGATGATGTTTTAAAAAGACCACCGCCGTCCATGACCTACCGGCAAAGACCGAGGCTCCGTGAGGAAATCCGTTCGTTGATGCGCGCCATTAACGGCGCTACAGCCAAGCCCACGCAGCCGCAGATGTCAAGATTGACCCAGTTGAAAGCTGAAGTCAGGGAAGCGTTTAATGCAATGAACCAAATTATCGCCTCAGATATCAAAGAAATTAATGAGCGGACCAAAAATGTTCCTCAGATTTCTGTAGGGAGCAAATAGGGGTATATTCTTGCTTTTTTTTAACCTATATATCGCCAAGGGTTATAAGACAAGTGCCCGACTCTTGGGATTTAAAGTAGCGGATTTACCAATATGATAAAAACAAAATCGACGAAGACCTTAGTGACAGGGTGTCAACTTTTGGTTATGTTTTTTTGTTTCGGAATCCTGGGTTGCGGGAATTCAAACAAAGAGGACGTTACTTTTAAAATAGCGACCTTCTCCCCTGAAGAACTTCAGTATCCGACTAGAGAAGTCTTGATTCCGGATACCTATAAAATGGAATTTCGTAAAAACTTTTTTTTGCCTTGGGAAGAAAGCCCTTCAAAACTCATGAGTTCCTTGAAGTCTTTTCCGGGGAAAGAGTTGTCCTATTTACAAAAGTATTTAGATGATGACGCCTGGTATGGTGAGAATAAAAAACCCCATACCCGGGAACAAAGAGAAGAGATTGTGAACAACATCTCCACAGAAAATTTTCCCAATTTTCTAAAACAGGGAATTGTTATTGCACATACTGATTTGCGAAGGATTCCAACGAACAGGCCCGGTTTTGATACCTATTCAAAGGCGGGTGAGGGATACCCTTTCGATTACTTTCAAGAAACCAACTTGTGGGCCAATACCCCTGTTTTATTGGTTCATATTTCAAAAGATAAACTATGGTGTTATGTGATTAGTCCGTACTATAAAGGATGGGTATCAACGCATGATGTGGCCATTGCAAATGAGGATTTTCGGGAACCATGGTCGAGGAAGAATTTCTGTCTTCCCTTATCCGATGATATCAGTTTGCAGAATCCTCTTTCCCATTATGCGGTCAATGCCAAAGTGGGAATGGTATTGCCCTACGAGGAGATTCCGGGCAATCCCGAAAAGGTTATGGTGTATTATGCCAGTGCCGATGAAAACCAAAACGCTCAAATTTTAAAGTCTGAAGTAAAAAAGGACCAAGTAGCTTTTAACAGTTTTTCATTTGACCGAGATCATCTTGAACCCTTGGTTTCCCAGTTGCTGGGCAGACCTTATGGGTGGGGCGGAACATTGGAGAACAGGGATTGTTCATCATTGATACGGGATTTGTTGGGAACCTATCGGGTTTGGTTGCCAAGAGATTCCAAAGATCAAATAGACGTGGGCCATAAATATGAACTACCGGAAGCGACAGATGCAAAAATCAGACAGATTCAAAAAGCGGGAACACCCTTTTTGACCCTTCTAAGGAAGAAAGGGCATAATATGTTATATGTGGGTAATACACCGCAGGGAGAACCCTTGATTCTTCATGCGATATGGGGGTTAAAAACCTCTTATTCCAATGAACAGCTTGCCCATTTGCTCGAAGCGTATCCTATTGAAGGAATCCACGAGAAGGAGGACGGAAAGTTGAGCGGACGGCACATCATTGGGGAATCTGTGATAACTTCGGTCAGTATTGGTGAAGGGAACGGTAAGGTCACTCTTCCCTTAATTGAAGAAATATACGCTATGACCAATATTTTGGAAAAGTGAAAAACCTGTTCATCCATAACGGATATTCTAGAAGGTAAAGGTGGCCCGACTAGGAGGTATCGAATATTTTTATAGCTTCCAACGCATTTGACCAACTAAAAAAGGCAACACGGGCAAATATGCGAATGGGAGCAAGGCCTATTTTGGATGAATCGATTGCATTATATGGATAACTTGTGCATTTCTTTCCGAAACGATTAAAGTTATGGAGAATCGGTAAACTGAATTTCCCATATCTTTAGGAAAACGATTGTTATGAGATTTATTTATCGCACCTTAATAGTCATCGTCGCGCTAACGGTTCTAGGTGTTTGGACATTCCGTATGAAAGCTGGGTCAATTTTTCGAGGTGGTGATGCAACGAATATGCTGGAGGAATTTCAAGCATACGGATTGACCGAAACGCAAATGTATATTGTCGGATTTTTTAAAATTACCGCGGCCATACTTTTACTATTGGGTTTCAGATTTAAAAGATTGGTGGTGATAGGCGCATCCACTATGGCAGTTTTTATGAGTGGCGCCATTTTCATGCATCTATCCATTGGTGATGGGATTATTCCAACCTTACCTTCTTCATGGATGCTGTTCTGTTGTATTACTATTCTTATTTTGCACAAACGCCTTTTCCTTTAGAAACTACCCAATAAGAGTGCAAAAGGGTCACCATGAAAATGAAGGTATTCATTTTTTATTGCTTCACGTCAGGATTTTGATAGTTCTGTAGGTATACCTAATGAAAGGATTTTTTGAGGTTGGGCTTGTATTACTTCTTAAAATATTTTCCTTGAAGTTCGTTCTAACATTTTGTATAAAAAATTTTGTAGAAAATTAAACTGAGTTGCATATTTAGGTAGAGGAATCCAAATCCCGATGTAAAAGCAATGGACCATTTGGGCGATACTTTCGCTATACGTATTCTGAAAGAGGATTAAGAAAAAAATGGACTGTTTTTTTTTGGTGCCCAAGGATTTTATGATGGTGCGATTGCGGGTATTACATATCCTTTAATTCCCGGCAGTACCAGAAATCTTACTCCGTTTTAGGCATATTGGAGCGTACTCCAAAACAAATAGATGAAGACCGTAGTGCAAAAAGACAAAGTGTATTTGGATTTGAAGGAAACAAGATTTTTTATCTTGGTCCATTAAGCAATAAAACGCTAGATGGATATTACCTATGCTTTATTCAATAACCTTACCGCTATTCCGACCGATTTTTCTGAATCTATTTTACAATCAAAGGAAAATGGTAAAATTTCAAAAATCTCTATTGAACAGAATGGTTTTTCCTTCTTAATATCCTTTGAATGGATTGACGATCACTTAAGACAATTCATTAAAATAGTTCCCAAATATGATTATATATCAGAGGGAGTCTTAGATATTAAAATCAATGGACAATACTACCGAAATTGGGAGAAATTTGTTCCTGTCCCTTTCCTTGTAGATGAAGTTATTATCGATGGTTTTAACAATAAAAATTCAATAAACTTCCTCAAAATATTTGGAGACGACAAGGTTTCATTTCGTATTACAAATACCGTATCGGCAATGGATATTGAAAATGCATCCTCCGTCCATATAGAGGATGTGGCGTTTAATGCATTAAAATGCGTTAATGTGTTGGATTTAAAATTAGTGAACGTAGGTGGTGCAAAACAAGATTCAAGTGCCAACCTTATCGATTGCAAGCAGGTTTGGGCCCAGAATATTAACCTAAGTGAGTTGCGCGTTTCAGGACTTTCCAGGAGTCTATATTTTAATCTTGGAGGTATACATGAGTTACGACTGATAGAATTAAGCTTTGATAGTTTGAGTCTCGTTAATTGCCAATTGCATAATTTTTTCATAGTACTTTCCAATCCTAAGAAACTTGGGGGAGTTATTGCTTTTGGGGATTGTGCGCTAAGTGGCCTTTTATCAATTAGGCAATGTAGTATAGGTTCGCCCACTGGATTCTCCAAGATATGGCAAAACTTATCGAAGCAAGAGAGTAGGTCCCCTATATTTTTGAATTTTATGGACAATTGGGTAACTCCTTCGTCCATCGAATTAAAAGAAGTGGATTGGCACTACAATGGTATCTATGAGAATTATAGGTATACCGAAGGAAAACGGATGCTACTCAACAAAGCAAAAAAGTACTATGTTGCAAACGATGATATTTTGAACACCCAGCTGCTCTATTCGTTTGAAAAGAATTGGTACTATTTGCGCAACAAATGGAGCGTACCCCTAATCCTCTCCAAATGGTCCAATAATTTCGGATTAAACCTCTGGTGGCCGCTGCTTTGGATGCTTTTCTTCATTTTTGTCGAAACCATGATTATTCTGAAAATGGCAGGGCACTGTGATCTTGTATTATTTGAGAATTGGGGAGTCTTCTCATATTTATTGAACCCGGCCCATAAGACAAATATTTTCATCAATATTATGATTGATAAAGGATGTGGGCCCTCTACGTCGTATTTAAACTGGTTACCAGTTGTTGATAACATGGGAAGGATTCTTATCGGTTATTGCATATTCCAATTCGCAAATGCTTTTAGGTATAAGTTTAAATTGAGATGAAAAACGACCTA
>NZ_CAKZYF010000216.1 GCF_937884665.1 uncultured Allomuricauda sp.
TATCACCAGTAATCTTCAGTGTTTTACACGGTTAAAACCAAATCAAGACCCCAAAAAAATAGAAGATGCTTTGCTTGCACTTCCAAAAGAGCACCGACCTAAGAGCAAGAACAAACATGTTTATAAATTACAGCCTCTTTCCGATATCCATTTTAACCCTTTGTACGGCGGAACCAACCCGATTCTATTGTGGATATTCGGGATAATAGGGGTTTTCCTTATCACTATTGGATGTATCAACTTTATCAACATTTCTACGGCGCAGGCTTTTTACAGGTCAAAAGAAATAGGGATTCGAAAGGTATTGGGAAGTTTTAAAAAGCATTTGTTCTGGCAGTTCCTGTCAGAGACCTTTGTCATCAGTTCATTTTCCATTCTACTCGGAGTTGCTTTGGCTGCTCTTTTCTTGCCTGCGTTCAACCATCTTTTTGAAATACAGCTCGCGCTAAAAGATTTGATAAGAGTTGAATTCTTTGCATTTCTTCTCCTATTGCTAATACTGGTTGCCTTCTTGTCCGGTAGTTATCCAGGAATATTGATTTCAAGGATTGTCCCTGTGCTTGCCCTTAAGGGAAAGTTAAACCATAACGATACGGGAGGAAATACCACCCGTAAAATTCTGGTAGTCGCCCAATTTGCCATTTCGATAATTCTGATTGCATCGACCCTGATAATCTCACGGCAGATTGATTATGCCACCAATACGGATTTAGGTTTTGATAAAGAGTCTATTGTAATGGTAGAAATTCCGACAGAAATAGAACGGGTACAGTTTGAAGGTCTGAAAGAACGTTTAAAAAAAATTCCTGGAGTACAAAACGTATCAGCCTGTTTAAGCAGTCCAGGGGCTGCCGAAAACAACTGGGGCACCAGTGTCAAATATGACAATCGCCCCGAAAATGAGGAGTTCAGTATACAAGCCAAGATAGGCGATGTGGACTACTTGAAAACGTTCAGCATTCCCCTTGTTGCAGGACGAAACTTTTTTAAAAGTGATTCCATCACAGAGGTTTTGGTCAATGAAAAGTTCGGAGAAAAAGTAGGTGTCCACAATCCCGAAGAATTATTGGGTAAAAAGCTTTTTGCCAATGGACAAAAGATTCAAGCCACTATTGTGGGCGTAGTCCAAGATTTTCATGATACCGATTTTACCGAGGAAATCAGACCCGCATTTATTGGAGACCATTCCAATTGGTACGGCGAAATAGCAATCAAAATCAACCATTTGAATACGAAGTCAACTTTAGATCAAATTGATCAAAAATGGACAGAAGCTTTTTCCGGTTACATTTTTGACTATCGGTTTTTGGACGAAAGGGTGGCCGAAGAGTATGAGACGGAGCAGCGTTATCTATCGCTTTCCAAAGTATTTTCCGCCTTGGCCATATTCATCGGTTGTCTCGGTCTTTATGGATTGATTTTGTTTTTCGTGGGCCAACGAACCAAAGAAATTGGAATCAGAAAGGTTTAGGGAAGTACCGTGGCCAACATACTGACCTTATTTACTGTGGACTTTTTTAAGCTTATTCTTATCGCAGGTCTCGTGGCCACACCCGTTGCTTGGTATCTCATGGAACAATGGCTGCAGGGATACATCTATAGAACACAGATACGATGGTGGGTGTTCGCACTCTCTATCGGTTCAGTTATGGCTATTACCCTCCTGACCATAAGCTACCAGACCCTCAAGGCAGCGACGGCAAACCCGATAAGGAGCCTTAGAACGGAGTAATCATCAAAAACGAAAAATCATGATCAAAAACTATTTGAAAATCGCCTGGAGAAATCTTTTAAAAAACAAAGTTTTCTCGTTGATCAACATCATTGGTCTGAGTTTTGGGGTGGCTGCCTGCATATTGATTTCCGTTTATATCATCCATGAAAGCAGCTACGATAAACACGTGGCCAATTCGTCAAATATTTATCGGATGATCGGGCAATATTTAATTGATGGTCGAATCAGAGAGAGCATTCATTTTTCCGCAAATATGGCACCCACCGTACTACATGACTTTGCTGAAGTGGAAAACTCCGGTCGACTTATGGAAAACTCCCTGTTTTATGGCGCAGGCAGTAACGAAATCAGAATTGCCGGCCAACAAATGCAGCATCATGAAGAAGGGTTAAACTATGCGTACCAAAGAATAATCGATATTTTGGATATTCAAATGGTCTACGGTGATGCTTCTTCCGCGCTCAGCGAGCCAAATACTATGGTAATTTCCGAAACCATTTCCAAAAAATACTTTGGGAACTCAAATCCCGTGGGCAAGGTAATCTATCTCAACAATAACAACGATACGCCTTTTAGAATCAATGGGGTAATGCAAGATTTTCCCAGTAATTCCCATTTGGATTATACCTTTTTGATCACACTAAAAGGGGTGGAATTTGGGGAAGGAGAACAGACGCGATGGACTCAGAACAACTATTTCACGTACATCGTCTTGAAAGAAGGTGTTGACGTAATTCAGTTTGAGAAGAAAATGTCCAATAGGCTGATAAACGACTATATACTGCCTGCAAGCAGAGAAGCTGGATTCGCCGTACCTGACGATATTGAAGAGAAATACTTTGTCAAGACCCAAGCGCTGACCGATATCAATCTTTATTCAAAAAATGTGGATTACGAGGCCAGCACACGAAATGATATTAAAATTATTTGGATTTTCGGTGTAGTCGCCCTTTTTATTTTGGCCATTGCCAGTATCAATTTTGTAAATCTTTCCACGGCGAAATCTGCGAATAGAGCCAAGGAAGTTGGAGTGAGAAAAGTGGTGGGGGCACCAAAACGTTACCTGATTGGACAATTCTTGACCGAGTCCGTTCTGCTTTCACTCATCTCGTTCGCATTGGGTTTGGGCATCGCATGGTTGATGATGCCCTTGTTCAACAGTGCTTCAGGAAAAGCGTTGAGCTTGCCTTTCACAAGTTTTTTATTCGTTCCTCTGTTGATACTTTCCGCATTGGCCGTAGGGTTACTCGCTGGCCTATATCCTTCCTTTTATCTTTCCAGATTTCGACCTGTTTCCGTTCTAAAAGGCAAACTCAGCTCTGGTAGCAAATCAAGTGCTATCCGCAGTGGCCTTGTGGTGTTCCAATTCACCATTTCAATCATCTTGATCATAGGGACCCTTATCGTAAATCGGCAGATGGATTTTATCCTTAACTCTAAAATTGGTTTTGATAAAGAAGAGGTGGTACAGCTATATGGAACCAACATATTGGAGGATAGAATCGATACGTTCAAGAATGAGTTGGAGAACATAAATGGGGTGGCCCGTGTCACGATCAGTGACTATTTGCCCATTGAAGGTACAAAACGAAATAATAACGGTTTTGTGAACGAAGGCAGGGATAACATTGATGAGACCGTGGGGGCGCAATCTTGGATCATTGATGAAGACTATCTGGAAACTCTTGGTATGCGGTTGGTGGAAGGTAGGAATTTTGATATCAACAAAGTAAGTGACGATGAGACCACCATCATTAACCAGGCCATGGCAGAAAAACTCAACTTGGAACAACCGCTGGGCAAAAAAATATCACGTTATGGCAGGCTGTACGAGGTCATTGGTGTTGTTGAGGATTTCAACTACAACTCCATGAAGCAAGAGGTGCAACCCCTATGTTTTTTCAGGGGAATGAGTCCTTCCATCATTTCCTTAAAAGCTAGCGCCGGAAATATGACCTCTCTTTTAGATGAGGTGGAAAAAAAATGGAACGCTTTTTCCCCGAATATGGCCTTTCGATATGCCTTTATGAACGATTCCTTTGCCAAAATGTATGACAGTGTTACCCGGATACGAACCATTTTTATGTCTTTTTCCATATTGGCCATACTAGTGGCCTGCTTAGGGCTTTTTGCCTTATCTGCCTTTATGGTGGAGCAGCGCAAAAAGGAAATCAGTATACGTATGGTTTTGGGTGCTTCCTTTAAGAACATCTACAGTTTGCTCAGTATCAATTTTTTGCGATTGGTAGGTGTTTCCATCGTAATGGCAATACCCGTTGGTTGGTACGTAATGAACCGTTGGTTGGAGGATTTCGCGTATAAGACAACCCTGGATTGGACCATTTTTCTAATGGCAGGTTGTATTGCTTTGATAATAGCGCTCTTTACGATAAGCTATCAATCCATAAGCGCAGCATTAATACAGCCCCTTAGAAGTTTGAGAAACGAATAAAAACTAGCAAAAAACAGCGATTATGATAAAGAACTTTTTGACCACGGCTTGGAGAAATCTGACCAAGAACAAAGCGTATGCTACGATCAACGTAGGTGGATTGGCACTCGGTATGGCGGTTACCTTGATTATCGGTCTATGGGTAAATAATGAACTTGGCCACAATGACTACTTCAGCAATAAGGACAAAATAGCACAGGTAATCCAATCCCAGACCTTTAACAATAAGGTGAATACAGGTCCAGCGATTCCGAGGCCCTTGGAGTTTGCGTTCCGGGAAAACTACATGGACAATTTTGAACATTTGGTCATGTCTTCTTGGACGTCTTCACAATATCTGACGTACAACAACAACAGCATCTCTAGAACTGGGAATTTTATGCAAAGACAAGCCCCCGAAATGCTTGACTTAACTATTATCGCGGGATCAAAAGACGGTCTCAAGGATATCAACTCAGTAATGTTGTCCAAAAAAACCGCTCAAGCACTTTTGGGGGATGAAAATCCCATCGGCAAGCTAATAGAAGTCAATAATGAACACAAAGTGATGGTCACGGCCATCTATGAAGATATTCCTTTTAACACATCTTTCAACGATATGCAGTTCATCATGTCTTGGGAAAAGTATGTCACAAGTCAAGAATGGTTGGAAGAATCCAAGGATAATTGGGGAAACAATTCATTCCAAATGTTTGTTACCATTGCGGACAATACCACTATGGAAAATGTCACCTCGACCATTAAAGATGTAAAGAAAGACTCAAATGAGGATACTGCCGAGTTTAATCCACAACTCGCGCTCTTGCCCATGAGGGATTGGCACCTACGGTCACATTTCGAAAATGGAAAACAAGTGGGCGGTCGCATTAAATATGTATGGTTGTTTGCCATCATTGGTGTTTTTGTCCTGCTCTTGGCTTGTATCAACTTTATGAACCTGAGCACAGCGCGTTCAGAAAAACGGGCAAAAGAAGTAGGGATACGAAAGTCCATAGGTTCTCAAAGAGGACAATTGATCAACCAGTTTTTGGGTGAATCTTTCTTGGTGGTCGTTTTTGCAGCCGTGCTTTCCATTTTGATAGTGCTTTTATCACTAAATGGCTTTAATGAATTGGCGCGGAAGGAAATCACTTTTCCTTGGTTGAACCCTATATTTTGGTCTATTTTCCTGGTGTTCATTTCGTTGACATCCCTTTTGGCCGGTAGCTACCCAGCCCTTTACCTCTCTTCTTTTCGTCCTGTGGATGTGCTCAAGGGAACCTTTAAAGCGGGCAAGAAATCCACTACGCCCCGGAAAGTTCTTGTGATACTCCAGTTTACGGTATCCGTCGCTTTTATCATAGGTACGGTCATCGTGATGCAGCAAATCAACTATGCCAAAAACCGACCTGTTGGATACGACAAAGAAGGTTTGATACAAATACCCACATTTAGCCAAGACTTTATCGGAAAGTATGACGTTTTGCGTAATGAGTTCTTGGCGTCGGGGGCCGTTGTTGAAATGTCATCTTCTAGCAGTCCAACAACAAATATCTGGTCCAACCGAAGTGGTTTTAACTGGGAAGGGAAACCAGAAGGATTTCAAGAAGACTTTGCCTGGACCTCAGTTTCTCCGGAATATGCAAAATCACTGAACCTCAAAATTGTCCAAGGACGTGATTTTTCAAGGGAATTCCCGACCGACTCCTTTGCGGTTCTATTAAATGAGACCGCCGTCAAGTACATGGGCGTTTCCAATCCTATTGGTATGATTATTCGCGATTCAGACGATGAAGACCCAGACCCTCCACTTACCATAATTGGAGTGGTCCAAGATATGATTGCCTCCTCTCCATACGAACCTGTCAAACAGGCCGTGTACGAATTTGATAGGGAGGAAGAGTTTTACTTCTACAATCTTAGGCTGAATCCAAAGCAGAGCGCCAGTCAAAATTTAGCCGTTATCGAGCGGGTTTTTGAACAGCAATTCCCGGGAATCCCGTTCCAATATGATTTTGTGGATGAGCAATATGGCGCCAAGTTTGCTGCGGAAGAACGTGTGGGTCGGCTATCGGGCATTTTTACCGCATTGGCGATTTTTATCAGCTGTCTTGGTCTTTTTGGCCTTACTTCTTTCGTAGCGGAACAACGTACCAAAGAAATAGGCGTTCGAAAAGTGCTGGGCGCTTCTGTTTTCAATGTGTGGAACATGCTCTCCAAGGACTTTTTAAAACTGGTCATTGTTTCCTGTTTTATAGCTGTTCCCATCGCTTACTACATCATGAACGGTTGGTTACAGGAATATCCATATCGCGTAATTCTGAAATGGTGGATTTTTGCTTTGGCCATGATCGGAGCTTTACTCGTGACCATGGTAACCATAAGTTTTCAGGCGATAAGAGCGGCAAAGGCCAACCCTATAAAAAGTCTACGGACCGAATAAAACAGCAATCCAAAAACCACGATCATGCTTAAAAACCATTTAAAAACAGCTTGGCGAAGCCTAAAAAAACACAGATTGCAAACATTGATAAATCTGGTTGGATTGACTGTGGGCACTTTGTGCTGTCTCTTGATACTGGCCTATGTAAATGCCCAGTTTGGCTATGATCAACATCATGATGATGCAGCTTCCTTATTTCGTATTCGAACCAAATTAAAGACGCTGAAAAATACGAGTATCGATACCGACATAGCCACTTCCAGTCCTCCTATAGCGTTCGCTTTAAAAGAGGATTTCCCTGAAGTAATGGAAGCCTGTCGCCTGGTCTATTTCGGAGAGGGAAGTGAGCAATTGATTCGCGTTTCCGGTGAAACTGAAGGGTACTACGAACCACGAGGGTATCTCGCGGATTCCACATTCTTCAAACTCTTTAAATATCCTATGCTTGAGGGAGTGGCCAAAGGGGCTCTGGATGCTCCAAACAGTATAGTTCTGTCCGCTTCATTGGCCAAGAAACTTTTTGGTCAAAAGCACGCGCTCAATAGTGTGTTGGTCCTTGGGTATGGTGAGCAACAACTCGATGTAGTGGTAACAGGAGTTTTTAAGGAAAACGAAGCTAAATCTCATCTGAATCCCAACTATTTGCTAAGCATGGCATCACCTGGATTGGGAGAATACGTTAGGGGCATAGACAATTTCGCCACACAAAATTTTGCTCATGCTTACGTGAGATTGGTTCCCGGGGCAAACGCGAAAGGTTTGGAAGAAAAGCTTCAAGGTTTTCTCCAGCGTAGGGGCTCACAGGATTTGTCCGCCTTGGGTTTTGAAAAAAAGTTATTGCTCCAACCTGTGACTGATATTCATTTACATTCCAAAGACATAAAAAATCAAATTGAGGAAGTTTCGAACATTGAATACCTCTATTCCATGCTGCTCCTGGCTTTTATCATACAAATAGTAGCTTGTATCAACTTTATCAACCTTAGTACAGCCCGGGCAAGTCGGCGTTCTAAAGAAATTGGCGTTCGTAAGGCCATTGGTGCCAACAAACGTTCTTTGGTACATCAATTTTTGGCAGAGTCCATCACTTTGTCCCTTGGCGCCGTTGTTCTCAGTATTCCCCTGGCTATTTTCTTGATGCCGTCCATGGGAATATTGACCAAAAATGAATTGATACTTCCGGATCTTTTCAACAGTAGAATTTTGATAGTTCTGTTCTTATTGGGCGTGGGTACTGGACTATTGGCGGGCATCTATCCAGCTTTGATCCTATCCTCTTTCAATCCGGCCAAAGTTTTAAAAGGAAGACTACAAATCGGTTCGCAGGGAACCTATTTAAGAAAGACCCTGGTAGTGTTTCAATTTGTAGTATCCATCATCTTGGTAACCGCAGTTATCATTATCACCCAACAACTGAAATATGCCCAAAAAAAGGATATGGGCTATGATAAAGAAAATCTGTTGGCCATACGTTTGGGTACAGATGCCCTCAGGTCAAATTATACGGTGATTCAAGAAGCCATGGCTTCAACACCGGGAGTTTTGGAGGTTAGCGGTAGTGATCACTATCCATCTTTGCCCATATTGGGGGATTTGGGACTGCACCTGCCTGGGGAAGATGATTCCAACCAGACCTTGGTCTTTTATAATGGAATCAGCGAAAACTATTTTGAAACGGTAGGTACTCAATTGATCGCCGGAAGGAATCTCAACACCCAAGATAGCACGCAGATTATTGTAAATGAAGCTACTATGGCAGAATTTGGAATACCTCTTGAGGAAGCGTTGTCTTCCAAACTGGTACAGACTTACGAAGGAGAAAGGACAACCTATGAAATTGTAGGGGTCTCAGAAAACTATCACTTTGCTTCCATAAAATCCGAAATAGACCCCATTCTTCTTTACAACGATACCAATCCGAATTGGATCATACTGAAAACACAGGCCCAAAGTCAGGAGGCGCTCCTTAAAACACTGAAAGAGGCCTGGAAATCAACAAAAGTCGATGCCCCCTTTATCTTCACTTTTATCGATAAAGAAGTAGAAAAGTTATATGCCGAAGAAAAACGCCTCAGTCAAATTTCTTTGGTGTTCACCATTTTGGCCATCTTTATCAGTTGCCTGGGGCTTTTTGGGTTGGTGTCCTATTTTGCGGAACAAAAGAAAAAGGAAATAGGTATCCGAAAAGTTTTGGGGGCCAACATCAATTCCGTGATAAAATTATTGACCGCCGACTTCGTAAAACTGGTTGGAATCGCATTTTTAATAGCTATTCCTGTCTCCTATTACATCATTCAACTATGGCTTCAAGACTTCAGCTATCATATCGATATCGAATGGTGGGTATTTGCTTTGTCAGGATCTTTTGCCATGATGATAACCTTGTTGACCGTGGGATTTCAATCCCTAAAGTCCGCGATGGCAAATCCGATACATAGCCTTAGAACGGAATAACGTACAAATCAAAAAACGAGAATCATGTTCAAAAATTATTTAAAAATCGCATGGCGCAGCCTAAAAAAACAGACCTTTCTAACCCTGCTCAACACCTTGGGGCTGGCCATTGGCATGGCGGGCGCCCTTTTGATCACATTATACATTTACGACGAATTGAGTTTTGACAAGATGTTTGCTGATGCTGAGCGAATCCATCGTATCAATGTGGATGTCAAATTCGGTGGAACGGAAAGCTTGGTGGCTGAGACCTCTGCGCCTATGGCGAAGGCCTTGGTAGCCGATTTTCCGCAAGTTACCCTGGCAACGCGATTCAATACGTTTGGAGCCACCCTGGTCAGGCCCAGTGACAAAACACAAAACACCAAAGAAGACTACTCCACTTTTGTCGACAATACGTTCTTTGATATGTTCGGTATCCCTCTGATCGAAGGCGATAAAGAAACGGCGCTTGCAGAACCCAATACGTTGGTCATTACGGAAACCACGGCCAGAAAGTATTTTGGGCCTTCGCCTGCAGTGGGACAGACCCTTATTTTGGACAATAGAAGTACCTACACGGTCTCTGGAGTAATTAAGGACCTACCTAAAAACTCTTTCCTTAGGGACTACAGTCTTTTTTTGTCAATTGAAGGAGATGAAGATGCCTCTGTGGATGAGTGGACCAGCCATAATTTTGTCACTTTCATCAAGCTGGCGCCCCATGCCCGAATCGATGATTTTCAAAAACCCTTGCAGAGCATGCTTGGAAAGTATGTCATTCCCTATGCGCAAAGGTATTTTCCCGGGATTACCGAAGAGGAGTTCATTGCTTCTGGAAATCGCCTTGTTTATAGCACAATCCCCTTGACGGACATTCATTTAAACTCTCAAATTGGTGGGGAAATGAGTTCAAACGGTAGTATGCAAAACATTTATATCCTTTCCTTTATCGGTTTGTTCTTAATTACTCTCGCCAGTGTAAATTTCATGAATCTTTCCACAGCATATTCCTTGAAAAGAAGCAAAGAGGTAGGTATTCGAAAAACCTTGGGTTCTTCAAAATCGGCACTTTTACGCCAATTTTTGATTGAATCGGGTCTTATTACTTTGATATCGCTCACCTTTGCGCTCGTACTAACTGTTGTATTTCTCCCTTTTTTCAATGATTTGGCTGGAAAAAACATAGCGATCCCTTTTGCCAATCCCTTGTTCTGGGGTATTCTTTTAGTATCTGCGATTGTTTTGGGACTATTTTCTGGTTGGTATCCTGCTTTTTTCATGTCGCGTTTTAGGCCAGCGGCTGTACTCAAAGGATCGGGTGAAAAGAATATTGGCGGAGGAAAAATTAGAAATTCATTGGTCGTTTTTCAATTTGCCATTTCGGTTTTCCTAATCATCAGTACCGTAATCGTATATCAACAATTGAAGTTTATTCAAGATAAAGACCTCGGGTTTTCCAAAGACCAGGTTTTGATTATCGAGGATGTTTATGCCACTGGCGACCAAGCCCTGTCGTTTAAAGAACAGATCACCCAATTGGCCCAGGTGAAAAGTGCCAGCATGTCCAGCTTTTTACCAACACCATCTGTAAGGACCAATACCAGTTTTTTCAAAGAAGGTTCAACCGATGCCGAAGATGCAATACTTATGCAGTTTTGGAGGGCGGACCATGATTATCTTTCCACATTGGATATAAAATTGGTGGCTGGACGGGATTTTAACCCTCAGTATGCCGCCGATTCCTCTGCAATTATCCTAAATGAATCTGCCGTTGCCATATTGGGGATAAGCCCTGAAGAATCGCTGGGACTTAGACTGTCCAACGATTTGGGGGAAGAAGATGCTTCTTTTCTGAACGTTATTGGAGTCATCCAGGATTTTCATTTCGAAACGCTACGAAAAGATATAGACGCCTTGAGCATTTATATGGGTGTTTCGCGAGGATCTATGGCGGTGAAACTTGCTGCAGGGGATTTTGCTGCGACGACTTCTGCTATAGAACGTATTTGGAAATCTCTTGCTCCTGGGCAGCCTTTTAATTATCGCTTTATGGATGAAGCCTTTAACAGCACCTATGAAGCCGATAAAAACCTCGGAAGGATATTCGTTACATACACTATCCTGTCCAATTTTATTGCCTGTTTGGGCCTATTCGGGCTGGCCACATTCAATGCGGAAAAGCGCACCAAAGAAATTGGTGTGAGAAAGGTTCTTGGTGCCAGTGTAGGACAAATTACAATGGGGCTTACCACCGATTTTTTAAAGTTGGTCGCGATTGCCATTTTGGTTTCCTTTCCTATAGGGTGGTTGATGATGAACAAATGGCTGGAAGACTTTTCCTATCGGATTGAAATACATCTCGGTGTTTTCTTGTTTGCCGCATCGCTTGCAATTGTTATCGCGGTGATTACCGTGAGCTATCAGAGTATTAAGGCTGCTATCGCTAACCCGGTGAAGAGTCTTCGAACAGAATAGATACCAATAAGTCAAAAAAAATGTTAAAACATCATATCAAACTTTTCTTTCGGAACCTCGCTAGAAACAAGAGTACCTTTTTTATCAACTTGGTGGGGCTATCCTCTGGCTTGACCTGTGTGCTCTTGGTTTTTTTATGGGTATCCGATGAGTTGAACAAAGACAGATTTCATGTCAACAAAGAGCGTTTGTACCAAGTCTTCAGAAATGTGCCAAATGGTCAAGGTTCTTTGAACACCTATGGATCAAATTCCAGTCTGATGCTCACATCCTTACAAGAGGAAGTTCCGGAAGTTGAGAAAGCCGTCGCCGTTTTTGGAATAAATGGAAATGCCATGCTCCAAACGGAAGATAAAAAGCTGGGGAGTACTGGGTTTTTTGCCAGTGAAGATTACTTCAACCTATTTTCCATACCGCTCCTTTCAGGTGACGCAAATGAAGTTCTGCAAGACATAAACGCCATTGTCATTTCAAAAGAAATGGCCAAAACACTGTTTGGGACCAATACGTATCCTATAGGAAAAAACCTTATAATTAAAAGTGGTGTAAACAGTTTTGAGGACCTCTTTACGGTAACGGGTATTTTTGAAATACCAAAAAACTCCTCTGAAAATTTTGACTTTGTACTTCCCTATAAACGGTTTTTGAAGGATAGAGACCCACAAGACATCCATTGGGGCAGCAATAGTTCAAGCATGTATGCCCTTCTTGAAGAAGGGGTCAAAATCGATGCTCTCAACTCCAAGATAAAGGACTTTATCAAAAAAAAGGATTCAGAAAATCAAGCAAGTGTTTTCTTTGGATTATACACGGACAATTATCTGCAAAATCGTTTCGTGGGCGGAAAACGCTCGGGAGGTCGAATTACGTATGTGATCCTTCTGTCAATCATTGCTTTCTTTATCCTTTGTATTGCTTGTATCAACTTTATGAACCTTTCTACTGCCAAAGCGTCAAAACGAATAAAGGAAATTGGAGTAAAAAAAGTCATTGGGGCCAAAAGAAATGCTTTGATCCTGCAGTTTTTAACAGAGTCCGTTTTGCTTGCTTGCTTTTCCCTAACAGTGGCATGTGCTATTGTTGTTCTAATTTTACCCTGGTTTAGCGATGTTACCGGAAAAGAACTCGAATTTCCCTTGAACTCTGGCTTTATTTTGGTCCTTTTAGGAGTCGCTTTTCTAACGGGGTTGTTCGCAGGTAGTTATCCTGCTTTGTATCTTACAAAATTTGAAGCTATCAAGGTTTTAAAAGGGAAATTGCCCACTTCCTTCGGAGAATTGATAATCCGTAAGGGACTGGTGATATTCCAGTTCAGTATTTCCATTTTGCTGATTGTTGCCGTGAGTATCATCTATTTGCAGTTGGATTTTATTCAATCAAAAAATCTTGGGTTTGAAAAGGACCAGGTCATAACTTTTGAACGTCAAGATGGATTGGCATATAACATGGAGACCTTTCTTGAAAAAGCAAGAAATATCCCAGGAGTTGTGAATGCCTCCTACATGCAAGGTAACATGACCAACTTTAGTAACTCTTCATCCAATCATAGATGGCCCGGTCAAAGCGAAGAATCCAAAAAGTTGACCTTTCGGCATGCCCATGTTGGTCCGAGTTTTATTGAGACCATGGGTATTGAGATTAAAGAAGGGCGATCTTATATCGATGAAATTCCAAACACAAATTCCAAAATTGTCTTGAACGAAACGGCTGTAAAACTAATGGGGCTGGAAAACCCTATTGGGACTGTTATTGATATGCGCGGTCCAAATCGGGAAATCATAGGGGTGGTCAAGGATTTCAACATTCAATCCTTGTACGAAGAAATTACGCCAATGGCACTGCTCTGCCGAAACGAGTGGATCAGTACATTATTGGTAAAAATAAGGAAAGGTGAAGAAAAACGTACCTTAACAGCGCTTTCCAAATTATATGAGGAGTTCAATCCAGGACTTGCTTTCAATTTTCAGTTTTTAGACGCACAATATCAGCAACTCTATGTAGCCGAGCAACGCGTTGCCTCCCTATCAAAATATTTTGCCGCACTTGCTATACTAATCTCCTGCTTAGGCCTTTTTGGACTGGCGGCGTTTACGGCCCAGCTCAGAAAAAAGGAAATCAGTATTAGGAAGGTATTAGGACAAACCGCTGCGCAGGCATTTATCATGTTGTCCGGCGAGTTTGTAAAACTAGTAGTATTGGCCATGATCGTTACTTTACCCATTGCTTACGCTTTGGCCAATGATTGGCTGTCTGACTTTGCGTATCGTATCCCCTTGCGGATATGGTATTTTTTAGGAGCGGGTTTCGTCGCGCTTTTTATTGCCCTGTTTACAGTTGTGGGTCAAGCTGCGATGACAGCAAATAGCAGTCCCGTAAAGGCCTTGCGACAAGAATAATTCTTAAAACAAAAAACAGTACTATGCTTTTATCTCTTAAAAATATTTTCAAATGGGTCAACTCTGGAGGCCAACGTATTTTTCTGCTCAAAGACATTAACCTTGAAGTATTGGAAGGTGAATTTATCTCAATAATGGGACCTTCGGGCTCTGGAAAATCGACCTTGCTCAATGTCATCGGCATGCTGGATGGTTTTGATGAAGGTGAATACCATTTTTTGGATGAATCTGTCCATACACTCAAAGAAAAACATCGCGCCAACCTTTATAAGGAGTATATCGGTTTCGTTTTTCAGTCGTACCATTTATTGGACGACCTAACGGTCAAGGAAAACCTAGAAATGCCCTTGCTTTATAAAAAATTCAGTTCCTCGGAACGCAAAGCCATGGTGGCCGATATGCTTGACCGATTTAATATTGTAGGCAAAAAAGACCTTTTCCCAGCCCAGCTGAGCGGGGGCCAGCAACAACTGGTCGGCATTGCCAGAGCATTGATTTCCAGCCCAAAGCTAATTTTGGCAGATGAACCTACCGGAAACCTCAACTCAAAACAAGGAGAAGAAATCATGGCGCTTTTTAAGCAGCTGAATGACGAGGGGGTTACCATTATCCAAGTGACCCATTCCGAAAAAAATGCGGACTACGGTTCCCGTATTATCAATCTTTTGGATGGAAGGATGATTTAGTTATATCCTTCCGGGTGTAATTCATCATGGTCGGTGACTTCTTGAAAATACTTGGCCAACAATAATATTTTTCCTTCATCATAAAGATTCCCGACCAAGGTTAGGCTGGTGGGCAGTTTTTCCTCATCCAGACCCGTAGGTATGGCGATAACAGGATGCCCAGTTAAATTGGTAATTACCAATTGTTTGTTTCCAAACGAAGGGGATATCAGTACATCATAATCTTTTATGACCTGGTGCATCTTTTCAATAAGAACCTGTCTATGTCGATTGGCCTGCAAATACTCCACTGCGGGAATAAAACGTGATTGTCTTAGCGAGTTTGCCCGTGACTTTTTGTGTTGTTCCACCATGGCATCGACCTCCGCAAATCGTACCAATTCATCAAAAAACGCACCTGATTCTGATCGTAAGATAATGTCAAATCCGTCGTAGGGTACGTCTTTTGGCAAACGTACCGGCGTCGGTTCAATGCCCATTTTTTTAAACGTGACTATTGCCTTCAGTAAATTAGCTTTGCCCTTGGTCGTATCCTTTTCAATATCGTCTTTCAAATAGGCTACTTTGAGCGTTTTAACATCTAATGATGGGTTATAGGAAAAGGGAATTGAAGTGGTTGTTTTATCCTTCTTATCCTTTCCTTGAATAACACTGAACACAATAGCACAATCTTCAGCATTCCTGCACATAGGCCCAACCTTGTCCATCGACCACGCTAGGCTCATTACCCCATGTCTACTGACCCGCCCATAGGTAGGTCGTAGGCCCGTTATCCCATTTTTTGAGCTTGGTGAAGTGATTGAACCCAAGGTTTCCGTACCTAATGCGAAAGGCACCAACCCAGCTGACGTAGCACTACCAGAACCGGCTGAAGAACCACTGGCCCCTTTCGAAATATCCCACGGGTTTTTGGTTTTTCCCCCAAACCAAACATCACCCCGAGCCAAAGCTCCGGAAACCAATTTGGCCACCAAAATTCCACCGGCTTCATCCAAACGTTCCACTACGGTAGCTGTTTCTTTAATATATTGGTTTTTATAGGGTTCAGAGCCCCATGTGGTGGGATAGTTGTTAACGGACATCAAGTCTTTTACGCCATAAGGGATACCATGTAGAATTCCTCGGTATTGGCCTTTTGCAAGTTCGTTGTCCAGTTGTTTCGCCCGATTTACCGCCAGTTCTTCCGTTAGGGTAATGGTGCATTCCAGTTTGGGGCTGTACTTTTTTAATCGATTCAAATAGAATTGGGTAAGTTCCAAACACGATATTTTCTTGTTTTTTATCAACGAGGCCAACTTTGGAATAGTGAAGAATGCCAATTCACTTAGGTCGTCGGGCATACGAACATTATCTGGAACCGTCCACGTCACAACAGTGTCGTTGAAAGAGGGAATCTGGAAGTCTTTAGGTTTGGGATCAAACAAAATAGCTGGAAAAACCTCATCTGCAATGGGATACTTACGCAGGGAATCATATCCTTTTTTATTTCTCTGCAAATAATCGTACAGCGTATCTATTTTTTGTTTTGAAAATTCAATTCCTATTAATTTCTGGGATGTTTTGACGTTCTTTTTTGTGAACACTTTTTTTTGCGTTCCACACGCTATCAAGAACAGTGATGTCAAGTAAACGGCAAGCTTAAGCTTGGATGCTTTTACGAAGGTCATAAATGAAGTTTATCTAATGTTGTGCGATGGATTGATCGTAGTATGAGATTAGAAACTGAACCCATACTTTATCAAACAATATGAAGATAAGAATATCAAAATTCCTTTTTAAGCGATATCATTCCCGCTAAATCCTTTCCTACACTACTTCCCAGGGCTACGCCCATTCCACCCAGCCGTATACCACAAAATACATTGGCCGAAATTGGTTCAAGAATGGGTGTTTTTTGGTCGCCCACGCCCATGATGCCGCTCCATCGTTGGTGAACTTTCACCGCTTTTTTGGGGACAATCACAGTGGTAAGCAGTTCTTCAAGCTTATTTTGAACCAATTCAGTCTCTTCCATTTCAAAGGTTTCCTCACCTTTAAAATCTAAATTGCGGCCACCTCCCAAAAGAATTCGATGGTCTATGTTTCTAAAATAATAGTATCCCTCTTCAAGGTGAAAGGTTCCCCTTATCTTCAAATCTGGAATGGTTTCGGTAATCAAAACTTGGGCCCTCGCGGGCTTCACCCTATCATTCTTCATCAGTTTAGAAGCGAAACCGTTAGTGGCAACAAAAACTTTACTTGATGTGAACCCGAATCCGTTTGCAGCGATATGCACGGTCTTTTCAATATCTTCCAACTTTTGGACCTCTACTCCATTCAATACCAAAACCCCTTGGGAAACACAGAGCTTTAAAAGGCCATGCATCATTTTTCCTGTGTTAATTTGTCCCTCCAATGTGTGGTTTATGACACTGTCCTTAACCGTATCAAACCCAAAGCTATTGCTATATTTTTCAAAAACAGGTCTTCCGAAAACAGGTTTGAGCAATTCATTGACATAATCCAAGCGGTCTAGACATGCTTTATACCGGTGCGAATCGCTTTCCAAGAAAATTTCATACCCGCCGTACTGTTTATAGTCCAGACCTTGGTCTCCCAAAAGCTGTCGCAGTAATTGAATTCCATCCCATCGCTTTTTGACCAGTTCCAACACTTGTTCTTCGGAATGTGTCTTTAAATCTGATAAAATCTCCGAAATGCTACCAAAGCAAGCAAATCCAGCATTTTTAGAACTTGCGCCTTGCGGAAGTATCCCCCGCTCCAGGACCACAACTTTGCGATTAGGATGTTTTTTCTTCAAAAAAAATGCGCAGCACAATCCAACAATACCACCACCAACTATGGTAAAGTCAACATTAGAGAACCAGGTTTTATATTCCCAATAGCTGAATTTCATTGTATAAAAAACCCCGATTTTCATCGGGGCCTTGTTTAGTAATCGTATTTCTCGTCCATTTCAAAATCCTCCATAAACTTAGTGGTATAGTTGCCGGCCAGATAATCTGGGTGGTCCATGAGTTGTCTGTGAAATGGTATTGTTGTTTTTACACCTTCAATCACAAACTCGTCCAAAGCGCGTCTCATTTTATTTATGGCTTCTTCACGTGTTTGTGCTGTAGTAATAAGTTTTGCCACCATGGAATCATAGTTTGGTGGAATAATATACCCGCCATACACGTGCGTGTCCAAACGAACGCCATGTCCCCCCGGGGTATGCAGGGTTGTAATTCTACCTGGAGATGGTCTAAAATTGTTATAAGGGTCTTCCGCGTTTATTCGCACCTCGATAGAATGTAACTTTGGCACATAGTTCTTTCCGGAAATTGGGACTCCACCAGCGACCAAGATTTGCTCCCGAATCAAATCGTAATCAATCACTTGTTCGGTAATCGGGTGTTCCACTTGGATACGCGTATTCATTTCCATGAAGTAGAAGTTCCGGTGTTTATCAACCAAAAATTCAACGGTTCCCGCACCCTCATATTTGATATTTTTCGCTTCTTTTTCGGCGGCAGCTCCCATTTCCTCCCGAAGTTTGTCTGGCATAAAGGGAGAGGGGGTTTCTTCGGTCAACTTTTGGTGTCTGCGCTGTACTGAACAATCGCGTTCCGATAAATGGCATGCTTTTCCATACTGATCTCCGACTACTTGAATCTCAATATGCCGAGGTTCCTCAATCAATTTCTCCATGTACATACCACCATTTCCAAACGCCGCTGTTGCTTCAATAACCGCACTTTCAAAATTGCTTTCCAATTCATCTTCGCTCCATATCGCCCGCATACCTTTTCCGCCACCACCAGCAGTCGCTTTTATCATTACAGGATACCCCATTTCTTTGGCAATTTTTTTGGCGTCGTTGGCATCTTTCAAAAGGCCTTCCGATCCTGGAATCGTTGGAACTCCTGCTTTTTTCATCGTCTCCTTGGCGGTTGCCTTGTCGCCCATTTTGTCTATCTGGTCTCCGGAGGCGCCAATGAACTTGATTTCATGTTCCGCACAAATTTTGGAGAACTTTGAATTTTCTGAAAGAAAACCGTACCCCGGATGAATTGCATCCGCATTGGTAATTTCAGCGGCAGCGATGATATTGGGTATTTTCAGATAGGATTCACTACTTGGCGCAGGACCGATGCATACCGCTTCATCTGCAAAACGTACGTGCAAACTTTCTTCATCAGCTTTGGAATATACCGCTACTGTTTTGATACCCATTTCTTTACAAGTACGTATAACACGAAGGGCGATTTCTCCTCTATTTGCTATTAAAACTTTTTTAAACATACTACCTTAAGATTTCAAGCCTCAATTTCCAGGTTTTCCACAATGCTATTGAATCCTGGAGCTTGGGTATTTTGATGATTTACGAGGGGTCTACCAAAAATAGCGGTTGGTCAAATTCGACAGGAGAAGAGTCGTCTACCAATACCTTAACGATTTTGCCGGAAACTTCAGATTCGATATCGTTGAACAGTTTCATGGCTTCAATCACGCAGAGCACATCGCCCTGACTGATTGTGCTCCCTACCTCAACGAACGGGGGTTTATCAGGAGAAGGCTTTCTGTAAAATGTTCCAATAATAGGAGATTTAATGGTAATGTATTTGGAATCATCCGATTCTGTTACAGGTTCGGTAACGGGAGTCTGGGGTACCGCTGTTTCTTGGGGCACGATGGGGGCCGCTGCGGGAACAACAGGCGGCTGGGCCATGGGAATCTGTTGTACAATTGTCGTTTCAGGTGCAGTTGGACCGGAGCCAGTACGGATGGTAATTTTGACGTCCTCCATTTCAAGCTTCACCTCACTTGCCCCGGATTTGGCTACGAACTTAATTAAACTTTGAATTTCTTTAATGTCCATGGAATATGATTTAGTTAGTTCAGTTTTACGAATTATAGGCCCATTTCAAATAAATAGCGCCCCAAGTGAATCCTCCGCCAAAAGCAGCAAATATTAAATTATCCCCTTTCTTTAATTTTTTTTCATAATCGTACAACAAGAGAGGTAAGGTAGCTGAAGTTGTGTTTCCATATTTATGGATGTTCATCATCACTTTCTCCTCACCTAGCTCCATTCTATTGGCGGTGGCGTCAATGATACGCTTATTGGCTTGGTGGGGAACCAACCAATGCACGTCTTCATGGTTTAAATAATTACGGTCCATAATCAGTTTAGAGACATCAGCCATATTGGAAACTGCAAATTTGAACACAGATTTTCCGTCTTGCTGTACAAAATGTTGTTTCTGTTTTACGGTTTCCTCTGAAGCGGGCAATATGGAACCACCGGCATCAATCTTCAAGAATTGGCGGCCAATTCCATCCGAACGAAGGTATTCGTCCTGGAGACCTAGATTTTCCTCATTTGCTTCAAAAAGTACAGCCCCTGCACCATCTCCAAAAATGATACAAGTAGTTCTGTCGGTATAATCAATAATGGAAGACATTTTGTCCGCACCGATTAGCAGTATTTTTTTGTAACGTCCCGACTCAATATAGCTCGCCGCTGTTGACATCCCATACAAGAAACTTGAACAAGCCGCTTGAAGATCGTACGCAAAAGCGTTCGTAGCTCCAATTTGGGAAGCCACGTAAGCCGCTGTGGCGGCTACGGGCATATCCGGAGTCGCCGTAGCAACTAAAATAAAATCTATTTCAGAGGCATCCGTCCCGCTTTTTTTCAGAACATCCTCCGCCGCCCTGATAGCCATGAAAGAAGTTCCTGCATTCTTTTCTTTTAGGATTCTGCGTTCTTTTATGCCAGTTCGGGTGGTTATCCACTCATCGGTAGTGTCCACCATGGTCTCCAGCAGCTCGTTGGTTAAAACAAAGTCTGGAAGATAAGCTCCTACAGCTGTAATGGCTGCTGTTCTTTTTTTCATATTGGTTCCTTTCTATGTCAAAACAGTCCAAATTTGACCAAAAAGTGTCGAAAATTAGTCAATTTTAATGAATTTAAGCTGAAAAATGACCTGTTTTTGAAATTTCGCAATAAACAAAAAACTCCCGTTTTTATACAACGGGAGTTTGTCTTTTAATTTTTTGAAATTGCCTTACGCAGCTGGTTCTTCTTCAGTCTTGTCAATCAATACTTGACCGCGGTAGTACAATTTGCCTTCGTGCCAGTGTGCTCTATGGTACAAGTGCATTTCACCTGTTGTAGCGTCCTTGGCAATAGTGGGCATGGAAGCTTTGTAATGGGTTCTTCTTTTGTCCCTTCTTGTTTTTGATGTCTTTCGTTTAGGATGTGCCATTGTTTCCTATTTGTCCGTTAATAATTTCTTTAAACCGTCCCAACGGGGATCAATATTTTCTGATGTGTCTTTGTTTTCCTTTAGCTGCAATTCTTCCAATTTATCCAATATATCTGATTGTAAGCTTCCATCCAATACCCCGGGATGGACCCGTTTTTGCGGAACCGCCAATACCAACATTTCGTATACGTACTGAGCAATAGTAAACTGGTGCTCTCCGTGTGGAAGAATCAGAATTTCGTCATTTTCATTGTCAAAACGTTCCCCAAACTTGATGACAAGGTTCAATTTCGAAGAGATGGCTTGGTCAAAAGCTTCCCCGGTAAGATCGCAATCTACATTGACATCTCCCTTCGCGCTAAGTCCTAACTCCATCATAGTGCCCATTTTATTCAACAGGGCCAAAACCTTTACTTTTGACGAATTAAACTCCTGATATCCAAAAGAATCAAAGAACGTATTATTTATTTGATACTCAAACTCGTGTTTTCCTAGCTTCAGTCCTGAAAAAGGAATACAAAACCCCTTTAGCTCCATCCTTGTTACACTTTATGTTTGCGCTCAACCCATAAGGCGGCTGCAAAGATACTATTTATTTGAAAACCTGCAATCTGTACTCGTCAATTCGAAAACTCCCAGTACAAAACTAACCCACTCTTCTGGTTTTTTGCTTTTGAAGGGGGTTTTTTATCAATTCTTTATACTCTTTTCTATTTTTAAAAACTTGGATTCCTGTAAAAACGGCCTCTTTAAAGGAACTGGAATCCGCCTGCCCTGTTCCAGCAATTTCAAAAGCAGTACCATGATCAGGAGAGGTACGCACCCTATTTAAACCTGCAGTGTAGTTCACGCCTTTTCCAAAAGAAAGGGTCTTAAAAGGAATCAAGCCTTGATCGTGGTACGCCGCTAGGATAGCATCAAATTTTTTATGCGCTCCAGAACCAAAAAAGCTATCTGCAGAATACGGCCCGTAAACAAGAGTTCCGGTATCAAAAAGTTCCTTTATCACCGGTTTCAGTATTTTTTCATCTTCCTCCCCGATAGTGCCATTATCTCCACTATGCGGGTTTATGCCCAATAGGGCTATTTTGGGTCGGCGAATGGCAAAATCCATTTTTAGGGACTCTGTTATAGTGTACACTTTTTTGCGAATAAGTTCTGGGGTAATGGACTGGGCAACGTTCTTAACGGCGATATGGTCTGTCAAAAGTCCCACTCTAAGGGTATCGGTGACCATGAACATAAGGCTTTGCCCCTCCAGTTCTTGGGCGAGATAATCGGTGTGTCCAGGAAACTGGAACGCTTCTGATTGAATATTGTTCTTATTAATGGGGGCCGTTACCAAAACGTCAACTTTTTCCTCTTTTAGCGCCACAACCCCGGCTTCGAAAGATTTAATGGCGTACTGCCCTGCCTCCTTCGTCGCCTTGCCAAATTCAATCTTGGGGTTTTCCTTCCAAATATTGACAACGTTTATTTTTCCATCCAGCACACTTGAAGTATCAGCGACCCCATTGAAATTGATGTTTATGTCCAGGGCCGATTTCTGCTGGGATATCATTTTATTGGAAGCGAAAAAAACTGGGGTGCAAAAATCCAACATTCTCGTATCTTCAAAAGTCTTCAATGCCACTTCGCAACCAATTCCATTATAATCCCCGATTGAAATCCCAAGTCGTATTTTTCCCATTTCTTCCAAAAAAGAGCCCGAATATGGCTATTTTTACAGTGCAAAATTACTCATTTATAACTACATGTTCACTGGAATCATAGAGACGTTGGGCACCGTAGAAGCATTGGAAAAGATTGGGGAAAACCTGAACATTACCATAGCGTCGGAATTTACTCAGGAATTAAAAATAGATCAAAGTGTGGCACATAACGGTGTCTGTTTAACCGTGGTTTCCTTAGACGGGGACCAATATACCGTGACTGCCATTGAAGAAACTTTGGACAAAACCAACTTAAGACACTTGGCCCTTGGAGATACGGTAAATCTTGAACGTGCCATGAAGCTGGGCGCCCGTTTGGACGGACACATTGTTCAGGGCCATGTGGACCAAACTGGTAAATGCACCAAAATAGAACAAAAAGATGGAAGTTGGTTTTTTAGCTTTCAGTATGATTTTAGTTCGAACAACCTGACCATAGAGAAAGGTTCCATTACCGTGGATGGGGTAAGCTTGACGGTAGTTGATTCCCAGAAGGACGCTTTTAGTGTGGCCATCATTCCTTATACTTTTGAACATACAAGGTTTCATCATTACAAGGAAGGCAGTACCGTAAATTTAGAGTTTGATGTTATCGGTAAATATGTAGCTCGTTTGACCGCATTAAAGGATTGAGGTTTTAATCTTTTTCCATACTTGAAACAGTGCATAGGCCGAGACAAATGCCATCAAAGAAATCCCAATGGCCCAAGGATAGTTTCCATAAATCCAATTTCCTGTGGCGAACAGGCACCCGTATACAAAAAAACATCCCAATATCATGGCCAATATTCCTTTCGGCACAGACCATTCGGATGTCTCCACAGCAATATCCTCCTTTTTCAGCTGATTTATGATTTTTTTCCAACCTGGTCCCCCTGGCGTGGTCTTTTTATAAAAACGAATTAAAACGTCCTCCGTTTCGGAAGGAGTGGCATATATAACCAAAAGCCAAGCCAAGGTCGTGATTATCACTACCGCGGGAAACTTGCTCCATGCCGGAAATATTCCTATCGTATCAACATCTCCAAATAGATACACTCCCGCACTACCAAAGTTGAAAAGCAAAGAGATAATACCAGATACGAACATAGCAGTAATTTCTCCCCATGCATTGATACGCCACCAGAACCATCTTAAAATAAAGATAAGCCCCGTTCCCGCACCGAACATTATTATAATGTCGAATAGTTGCACGGCATTTGTCAAAGCGAGTGCAAAAAGTGCACTGAGTACCATTAGGACCACTGTAGTGATTCGTCCAACATTGACCAGTTCACCTTCAGAGGCCTTCTTATTGATTTGTTGCTTATAAAAATCATTGACCACGTAGGAAGCTCCCCAGTTCAAATGTGTGGAAATAGTTGACATATACGCGGCTCCCAAGGAAGCCAAAACAATTCCCAGAAGTCCGGAAGGCAATTTGGTCAGCATCGCGGAGTAGGCCAAATCATGGCCTATTTTGCCTTCGTCCACATTGGGAAATGCTTCCCGTATACTATCCAGGTCGGGAAATACTACCAAGGAAGCCAGAGCAACCAAAATCCAGGGCCACGGACGCAAAGCATAATGCATAACGTTAAAGAAAAATGTGGCCCCTACGGCGTGGTTTTCGTTTTTCGCGGCCAACATGCGTTGTGCGATATAGCCTCCTCCGCCGGGTTCACCTCCAGGATACCAGGAACTCCACCATTGTACAGCCAGCGGTATCACCAAAATCGTCATCAGTGCTTCAGTGTCAGAAAACTCAGGAAGCAATCCTATTTTGGTCTGTACCAAATCGTTTTTCAGCACATTTTCCAATCCACCCACTTCGGGTAAGTTCACCAAATATATTGCCGCTCCTATTGCTCCGGCCATAGCTACAAAAAAAAGGATAAAATCTGTGTATACCACCCCGCGAAATCCTCCGATGGCACTGAACACTACAGTAATACTACCAGCGATAAGGACGGTCTCCAAAGGTGACAGCCCTAGCATCACTTGGCCAATTTTTATCGCTGCCAGAGTAACACCTGCCATGGCCATAACGTTAAAAACCACACCTAAATAGAGGGAACGAAATCCCCGAAGAAAAGCAGCCGGTTTGCCTCCATATCGCAGCTCATAAAACTCCATATCTGTGGACACATTGGATTTTCGCCACAATTTGGCATATATAAAAACAGTTAGAAGTCCGGTAAGTAAAAAGGCCCACCAACCCCAATTCCCTGAAACCCCATCAGTCCGCACGAAATCTGTCACCAAATTCGGAGTATCCGTTGAAAAGGTTGTGGCCACCATAGAAAAACCAAGGAGCCACCATGGCATGTTCCTACCGGATAAGAAGTATTCCACCGAATTCTTTCCCGATTTTTTAGATACGTAGATACCTATGCAGAGAACAAGGGTGAAGAATCCAAAAATTAGGAAGTAGTCCAGGGATCTTAAATCCATTTAGGTCTTTTGAATGTGTTTAAAGATAGTATTTTTGGGCTTTTGATGTTTTCCAGCTCCTTTTCCTATATGACCTTATCTGTCCATATTACGCTTTCATCCTTTTTACTGGCGGCAAGCGCTGCATTTTTGATGGGGCTTTCAAAAGCAGGTCTTAAAGGGCTTTCTATTTTTAATGTAACCCTTATGGCGTTGGCTTTTGGCGCTAAAAGTTCCACAGGTCTTATCATGCCCCTACTTTTGGTAGGGGATGTTTTTGCAGTTTCCTACTACAACAGACATGCGCAATGGAAATACATCCTCCAATTTTTACCGTGGATGGCCCTTGGAATTCTTATAGGCGTTTTTTTGGGAAAGGACCTCCCCGAACAGACGTTTAAAACCGTTATGGTATTTGTTATATTGATCAGTCTCGGCATCTTGTTTTGGTGGGACAGAAGGAAATCTGAAACAGTACCAAAACATGGTGCCTTTGCCGGATTTATTGGAATAGTAGCCGGTATTTGCACCATGATCGGTAATTTGGCCGGAGCCTTTACCAACATATTCTTTCTCGCCATGCGACTGCCAAAAAACGAATTTGTAGGTACTGCTGCCTGGCTATTTTTAATCACCAATCTGTTTAAGCTCCCTTTTCACATTTGGGTTTGGAAAACGATTTCCTATGAAACCTTGCTCATGGATGCAAAACTACTGCCCTGTATCCTCTTGGGCTTGATTGTAGGTGTAGTTTTGGTGAAGAAAATCAACGAACGCTATTATAAAAGGTTTATCATCATAGTGACCGCACTTGGGGCAATTGCCATTCTTTTCAGATAACGGATGCCTCAAAGTGCTTGCCTATTTTGAAAATAGAACTTTCTTGTTTTTTACTGCCCGTTAGGTCTTGGTTACCTCCAAAAGTCTAAAGTTTTGCAGTCCGCCGGATTCAATGGAGCATTCAAGTCCTTGAGGGACCATAAAAAAGTCTCCTGGATAAAACGTGTGCTCTCGTTCCAAGGATGTGGTCACCTTTACTACACCATTGACCACATGCAGCATCCGTTCCTTGGTTTTATTTTCTATTGTACCTGATTCAGGAACCAAAAGACGAACGGTAAGTTCCGGCCCTTTATATACTATTCCTTTTTCCGGATGAGATACTCCCGAAAGAATATCCCTATCAAGGACCAACGCTTTTTTGATGGGCGATTTGATGGTGGAATCCGGTCTGTTTTTAGCAATCAGGGCCAATTCTAAATGTAGTTCTCCAATATCGATAAAATTCCATTTCCCCCGAAACCCCTTAGCTTGTACAAAATAATCTCCTGAGTATACCGGAAAAGGACTTTCCCCTTCTGGTTCTACCAGCGCCTTCCCGTTCATCCAAAAAATGAATTCTTCCATAGGAAAGGATTTGAACTCATTCGTTATGCCGGTTCCAATGGCTACCACAAAGACGGCCAGTTCTGTGCCGTTATACACCTGTTTTTGATATACCTTTCTATTTGGGTCCTTTTGCTTTTTAAATTCCAAACCTTCCCCGGCCAGCACATCAGCTGGTATTTTGTAGATAGAAGGACTTTTCGGCTCACTTTGTGCAATAGAATTCAAAGACCCTATTAGGCAAATTGTTCCAACAATAATTGAGACTTTCATACCACTATTTTATTTTGGACGAAAGTAAATCTCTACGGCATCGGCCGAGTCTTTTTAGATAAGTTGATAGTCTGAAGTTATCCGTTCGGACTGAGCTTTTCCCTATATTTCGAAGGTGTTGATCCCATTTTCTTTTTGAATGCCGCAAAAAAGGAAGAACGGCTCTGGAAACCTACTTCGTACGCAATGGCATCAATACTATAATATCCTTTTTCCTTTAGGAAACGGCACGCTTCGAGTATTCTGTAATCATTGACGTATTGATAAAAATTCTTGTTCAAATTTTCATTCAATAGTTGTGACAGTAAATGTTTACTGATGGAGAGTCGGCCTGCCAGCAGTTCCAGGTTCAGTTCAGGATTTTTAAACAAGGCTTCCTGCTCCATGAGCACGGTAAGTCTTTTGTGCATTTCCATAAACTCATCTGGATTTATCTTTTTGTTCGGTGATTGGTTTTTCTCTCGGTAATTGCGAAGGAGAAAATAGGTTATGGTCAGATAAAAGATGAGGGAAAAAAGGATGGGTCCCAAGACGTAGCTAGTAAATAAAGACAAAGCAAAGCTTGAACAAATCAACACCACTGCCCAATAAATGACCCTTGCTTTTTGGGCGGTCACCGAAAGATTCCCAAAAGTAAAAAACGGCAACAATTCCTTGCGCCAGGTCACTGCGCAAAAAACCAGATAGATAGTCAAAACCAAATGAACCATATATCTAATTTTGAAATTCCAGGTTGGAAAGTCAGAAAGGATCCATAACAACCCCAACGTGGAAAACCAAAACCCCAAGTGCCAAAAAAAGGCAACTAGAATCCGATTTTGCTTAAGGCGATAACTTAACGTTTTCATCAAAAAAAATAAAAGCGGTCCCAACATAAGATTGGCGACCAGGCCTATTTTGATGAATGCGTTGGGAACAGGGCCGAAGAAGTGAAAACAGGATACGCCGACACGGACAAACAGACAAAAAAGCAATCCTCCGAGCAAATAATCCCCCGTTTTGCGTTTTCTTTTGAAGAACAAAAGATAAATACTCAATATCAAGGCATTGAAAACACCTAAAGCACTAAAGAAAAAGAGTATTTTTTCAGCCATATCTCTTCATATCCGCCTTTCAGCACAATTTTACTGATTATTTGGTAGTGGTAGGTAACTTCCGTTTTATTCTCCCCATCAAAAAAAAGGTTTGCACTATTTACGGAATGTTGGACCTTAACAACAACAAATCACCTTAAAATTAACCCAAATCAGTACTTTTAGCTAAAAAAGTTGTATTGCTTTGATAAGGAGAAATCTGTTGAATCCGGTCGAGTTTTTTGTTGGAGAAACATTGAATCGATACTTTTTTTGGTACAAAAAGAAAAGTGAGTTCCATTAGTAAACAACCAGAATAGAAATGGTTACAACATCATCCTGTTTTGTTTTTCCGCGGGCAACCTTTATAAAGAGGACTTTACCTTATGGTATAGCGTTTTTTAAGCTCTTTATTTTTCTTTTTTTGCAGGTGTCCTGTTTTGGACAGGAAACTCAAATACAGGCTTTTGGATATACCCCCAAGACGGTGCCTGATTCCTTATATAGAGCTTTGAAAAGTGCTTCCAATGAAAGCACTAAGGCCAATATCATATCTCAAATCGCGGCGAGGTATTTAGAATCGGGAAATGGGGACTCTGCAATATACTATGCTTCGTATTTCAAAAAAACGATTTCGGGTCTCCCTGATGTGAAAATTACCGACCAGGTTTTACAAAAAAGACTTGAAGGAGATGGAAACTATTTAAAGGGTCTTTACGACAAGGCATTGGAAGCTTATCTAAAAGGCATTTCCTTAAATTCCGATAAACCCGAAGAGAAAGAGTCGCAAAAATGCCTTTTAGGAATTGGCCGTATCTATTTGGCCAAATCGGAATGGGCCAAAGCAAACGATGTATTACAGGAATGCACACAATATCCAGAAGTCGCTGCCCATGCATACCATCTTCTGGGTATGGCCTCTTTTGAAAAGAAAGATTTTGAAAAATGCCGCACGTACTTCGAATCCGCTTCCCGGTTGGCCAAGGAGAAAAATGCCTTCAAACTAATGCAAAGAATCCTGTTGGGTTTAGGAAAATTGGAAGAAACCCAAAATAATACGGACAAAGCCTTGGCCCTATATGAATCGGTACTAAAAGAATGTATCCAAGTACCTTACTACGATCTGTATACGGAAGCTGTCGTCCTGTATGGGCGGTTGGCCACAAAATTGGGGTATTTTGACCAAGCGGAAATAACCTTGAGCATGGCATATACCAATGCCATACAATGGAACCGTCTAGAACTTCAAAAACAAATCATCAATAGCTTAAGAAAGACCTATCAGCAAAAGGGCGATTATAAAAACGCCTATAATCTTATGACCCATTATCTTAGGGTTTCCAATGAGATAGCACAAGAACAAAATTCCCAGATTGTTTCTGAACTTGAGGTCCAATACCAAATGCTTCGTAAAGAAAACCAGATTCTAGAACTCAAAGAAGAACAGCTACAGAAGCAGTCCGAATTGGAACGACAAAAGACGATAAAACAAGCTTTTTTATATGGGTTCCTGGTTATTCTGGTCCCCATATTGGCTCTTTTGTATGTCTACTATCAAAAACTACAAGCACAAAGTCAACTCAATCTTAGAATGAGGGAATTGAACACCCAGAAAATGGGCGCCCTGATCAAGGAAAATGAACTGATGCTCACCAAAACCACTTTGAATGCCCAACAGGAGGAACGCAGGAAGATTGCCAAGCAATTACATGATAGTATTGGGAGCAACCTTGCCGGAATAAAACTCCAGTTGGCCAATTTCCCGGGAAATGATAAAAACCCGAATCATATTTTAACCCAAATTGATGAAACCTATCAACAAGTACGGGATCTTTCCCACGATTTGATTCCAAAAAAATTTAAACAGGATGCATTTTCGTCCTTAATCCGGGAATACCTCAAGACTATTGCTGAAGCTTCAAAAATTGAGTTTGAGTTTTCTGTTTTTCCTAAACAAGCTGTGGATACTTTAGAAGAAGCCCTTAAAATTGAAATCTACACTATGATCCAAGAACTTCTGACCAATACCCTAAAACATGCATGTGCCCGCAGGGTGGAACTACATCTTCATCTGGATGGAAAATTATTACAGCTGTTGTTCGAGGATGATGGCGTTGGATTCGATACGATGAAAACGACAAAAGGTATCGGACTTACAAATATCAAAGACCGATTGACAGCCCTAAAAGGAAAATTGCGAATAGACAGTGTCTTGAATCGCGGCACTGCAATAACTATTGAAATACCCATTGAACCTTATGCAACGTAGTGCTAGAATCATAGTGGTGGACGACCACAAAATGTTCTTGGACGGGCTTACCAGTATCTTGGAAACCCAACAAAATTTGGATATTGTGATGACCGCCAAAAACGGATTTAATGTAGAAAAGTACCTTAAAATAAACGAAAGTGATACGATAGATTTGGTAATAATGGACCTAAGTATGCCGGAATATGATGGAATAGCATTGAACAAGTTCATAAAGACCCATAGACCTCGCATAAAAACTTTAGTGGTAAGTATGCTCCACGATGTAAGAACTGTACAGACATTGACCCAAGACAAAGTAGATGGGTTTTTGCCAAAAAATGCTCCTAAAGAAGAGCTACTAAAAGCAATAGATGAAATTTTAAAAGGAGGTAATTACTTTTCGCAAACCATCAAGGAGGTTTATTTGAAAGGAATGACGGCACAGGAAAAAGAAACTGAGTTCAGCCTTTCGAAAAGAGAAAAAGAGGTGTTGCGGCTTATTGCCATGGAAAGGACCACACAAGAAATTGCGGATGAGCTTTTCCTGAGCAAACACACGATAGAAAGTTATCGTAAAAATCTTATTTCCAAGTTGGGCGTACGAAACCTTGCCGGACTTACCAAGTATGCCATTAAACTGAAACTTATCGACTAAAGTAATACCCACGCCCCCCTGTTTTCAGGGAGTGGACTTTCACATAATTCAGGGTTGATAGCCCTATCGCCCTAAGGTAGTTTTATCCCATAATTCAAAAAACAATAATTATGATTTATGGAATTACCCTGGTACTGCTCAGTATTGTTGCAGTACCTTCTTTAGTACTATCCAAAAAACCCAATGCCAAGGAATTGCTTGAAAAAATTGAACCTTATCAGGGTTGGATCGGCCTTGTCTTCTGTATCTGGGGCGTTTGGGGAATTGTTACCGGTATTTTGAATATTGGGTGGTTGACCCATGCGCCAATTTGGTGGGCAACCTTTATGGCGGGAAGCTTGGTAGAGGCCGTTCTTGGTTTTATGTTGGGTTTTGGACTTATGAACCGATTGTTCCTGAGCAAAAACCCAGATGCTCTTGAAAAAGCAGCCTTACTCCGAAAAAAAATTGCACCGAAGCAAGGCAAAATTGGAATTCTGGGCGTATTTGTCGGAATCTGGATGATAGTCGCTTCTTTTTTGTTCAGTGTTGTCTAAATAGAGGATGATGAAAAAACTATTTTACTTTTTTGTGATGCTGGGAACCGCTGGCGCCATGGCACAAGAGGCCGAAGCTACAAGTCGACAGATTACGGTGAATGGAAATGTAGAGGTCAAAAGGGAGATACAAGCGTATCGGGTACAGGCCGTTTTAAGTATGGACCAAGTGTATTATTCTGACCCAACCGTTACCTCTTTTACAGCACTGAAAAACAAGTATTTTCAAGCTGTTAGGGATGCTGGTTTTGATCCAGAGCAATTCTCGGAACACCCCAACGAGTTTTTAGCACTAGGGTATCAGAAAGAGGGAACCGTGCTTAAATATGAGACCGACTCCGCAAAAGAACTTGAATTGCTATCCAAAGTGAGGATGACGGGCATTACCCTGTCCTATGAATTTAAAACGGTTCTGGAAGCTGAGCGACAAAAGGAACTACTGCAAAGCGTGCTTGCCGATGCCAAGCAAAATGCCACACAGATCTGTAAAGAGATCAACGCCCGGCCAGGAGCCATAATCGCGATATCAGGACATACCCCAAAAGAGGAAACCTGGATTTCCTATCTCGGTAACAACTATCCTGAGTATTGGACGCTTTCCGTAACCTACCGCTTAGAGTAACCTATTTTTGGTTGTTAATTTTGTTTTGGTCCATTGACCTTTCGGCAATGGACCTTTTTTATAGTAGCAGTTGCCTCCCTTCAGAATAAAGTGATTGTGGTTTAAAGCGTTTTTGATTAGAAAACCTCAACCCTCTTTTTAAAAAAGTGGATACGTGGGCATTCCCAAAGCCACAATAAACCCGAAAGTATGCCATTTGTGATAGTAAAGACGTTTACACCTGGGAATTCAATTACATCGAAAGAATGAATTTGCTTTGTTGATGAAGGTAGGCTAAAGGTCTTAAAGTATGAAAGAGCACCGAATTTCGGTGCTCTTTACTGATTTTACCTCTTTCAATACAGGTCCAGATAGTTGATGTTATCCATTCGAAAGTCCAGGCCATCCATATATTTTTTGGAAGCGCTCGGCCTTGTAAGTTCAAAGGCCTTGAAGACGATATCGCCCTCTTTGGAAATGTATTGGATTTCATCTCCTTTTTCTGTCTTGGTGCATGCAACCTTTTCCAATTCCTTATCGTAGTCATAAACAGGCAGGACCCAAACAGTTCCACTTTCATAAATGCCCTTGTTGAAAAAGGCCCTATGAATCTCTGTTCCGTCAATACGATAGCGTATGACAGGTCCGTTCAGCATCTCTCCGTTTAGATAAAAGTTATATTTTATTGTGTTTGTTTTTGGATGATATACCGTAACCTCATCATTACCATCTTCATTGCGCTTTCGCAACACATTGCCCGTGTCCAAATATTTCAACTCACTTTTCAGAGTTCCTTTCTCGTATACTTTTTCAGTTTTTTCACGATATGCGGATAAAATCTCCTTGCCGTCGTAGGGCATATCGTTTTTAAATAGCATTGTGGAAACGACTTTTCCATTGGTGTCAAAATAAGTAGCCTCACCTTCTTTTTTGCCCTCATCATAGTTTATAAAATGCGTAACCGCGCCATTGGCATTGTAATAGATAAATTTTCCGTCTTTGCGCCCATTTGAATACGCTCCGCGAATTTCAGGCTCTTGATTGTAGTTCAATTTTTCATAGGTGCCATTTTTTACGCCCATAGCATAGGTAATTCTTTCCTTGGTCTGGTAGTCGTAGAACGTTCCTTCATAAGGTTCTTTGTTTTTGTATTTCAAATCGGAAAGTAACTCTCCGTCCCTAGTGTAAATTCGAGCATGGGAACTAAGGTCGATATCCTCCACCAAAACCTGCTTTTTTGTCCTTCCCTGAAAATAGCGCTGTTCATATCGCAATAGCTTTTCCAATATCCCGTTGCTCCTTCTTTCTACCTTGCTCAGCATGTCGGTACCATAGAAATATTCCCAAAGCTCCCCATCTTGATTAAGATAATCGTATGTGCTTATCTGCTTACCCGCTTTATCGTAAAAAATTCCTTGGGTTTCTTTGTACCGCTTGTAACGTATTTCAGACCTTTTGTTGCCGTTACCATGGTACTTCACCTTCTTTATGTAATTATAGCCCCCGGAATCAAAAAAGGTTTCTTCCCTATACGCCACTCCGGTGTCATAGTCATAAGAGAGGGTGGTTTCTTTTATTTTGGCTCCATCCTCATATTGGTAAATATTGATCAATCGGCCTTTTGAGTCAATAAAGCACTGTTTTCCATCCAACGGGGTATAGTAGTTTTCTTGGGACAGCACCATTTTACCCATTTCCCTTCCTTCTTTATCATAGTAAACCTCTAGGGCCCCATTTCTCTTTTTGAAAATCTTTTGGGTATCCCGATAAAACTGTGTCTCCTGGATCAATTTGCCTTCTTTGTATTTCCGAACGAAATCCAGGGCATATTCCGTTCCGTTCCATGGAACGTAATCCTTATACACCAGAGAGTCATTGACTTTCCCCAAACGGTTATAATACAGCACCTTTTCTTTCCTGTTTTTTTCGTCATAGGATGTATAAGAGGAAAGGTATCCGTCCGTAAACTTCTTTTCCCATACCGTGGCGCCATTTTCATAAGCTTGTATCGTTCCAAATTCGATGTTGCTGGAAGAGAAATATCCTTTTTTACCGGTGTAGTTTTTTCCATTGAACGGAGTCAGATACCCGTTCTTCCATTTGTATTCAATACTGTCCAACTTATTGCCCTGGTTACTGTAGAAAACGGTTTGGTAAACCGGTTTAACCATAAAATGTACCCGTAAAATCCCAGAATCATCATAATATGAGGTATTCAAATACTTTCCCTTTTCGTAATGGACAATGGTCTGAGAGGCTGTATCTATATTGTAAAAACTGAATTCTGAGCCATTATGCAGAACCCCATCTTCGTATGTAGCCTCCGCAATAATCTGTTCCTCGGCATCATAAGACCTGCTCATTACGGTTACCCTTTTGCCCGTAGGGTCCGTAATGCTGTATCGTATATTTCTTCTTCCCGATAGACTCCCTTTGTGCGAAATTTCAATTAGTGTATCGTTCCTAAACTCCGAATAAAACAGATAATTCCGATAATCCACATTTTGCCTGCCCTGGACAAAGCGACCGTTTTTATAGGTGCCCGCTAGCTTTTCCTTGCCCAAATAGCTAATAAATTCTCCTTCGAGTCTCCCTTTTTCAAAATTCCCAACTTGGAATATGGTGCCATCCTCGCGATACCAAACTACTTTACCTTCCCACGAATCCCTATCCCGAGCAGTAGAAACGCCTTCCATTTGTAGCTTTCCGCTTTTATAGTAATCCTTCATATTGAACCATCCATTCTCCAGTTCTGAAGTCACCCGATAAAAAGATGCTCCCTGCTTCTCCGCTTCTTTCCACTCTGCGTTGTACCAAATCGTATCATTTTGGGCATGAAGTTTTGGTATGGAACAAAAAAAAGATACGCCTGCAAGAATCAAAAGATGAAAAACAAAAGAAGAGGTCTTCATAGAAAAGGATTTAATTTTTAACAAAACTAAGATAGAATCGGTAGCCCTCAGCACCCTGAATACAGGGATTTTAAAACAGGGTATTGGTCACGTTGCGCTATTCCGGATATGCGAATGACCGGGCAGGTCAATCATTATCTTTTCCGAAATACCAACTTTAGCACCAGAAGTAGGAGAAGTACAAGACCACAAAAGGGAAAAACTATGAAATAAGACCATAATATGGCACCAGGCCCATTTCCACTCCACATATTCCCGTTAGGTCGCGTGGCCCAATATGCATATAGCAATGGGCTCATGTAAAACAAGGCATTGAGAGCTAAAAATGTATTGAGGATTATGCCACGATATGTTTTTGAATCTTTAATAAAACAGAGTGCCACGCTCAAAAATACAGGAAGAACAAATACTATAAATAGGACTGTATCGGACATAGCGGTTTTAACAGGAATAAAATCCATAACATCTCCCAAGCTGCCGCTTTAGGAGGTATTTCCCCAGACTTTTAATCTCATTTGAAGGGTTTATTGAAAATAGTGACCTTACAAACAAAAAGAAAAAACTTTCATTAAAGTAGTTTGGGGTTTGGATAATTATCAGATTGGTCTTCGATTGTGTTGTCCAGACAGGTAAAATCCTTTTCCACTAAAAGTGATAGTGCGGTAGGGTCGTTCCAATCCACGGAGTTTTTAAATCCCACCGTATCGCTGTTCGCCCAAGCCGATAACTCCTGTTCCGGCTCGTAAATCGTAATCTTGTGGTCAACAAAATCTGCTTCCAGTTCGGTTGTGCCAGCTTTCGCTTGAAGCGCATAAATGAGGGTGTTTCTGCCAAAAATGGTAGTCTCTTCATAGAATCCATCCCGGCAGAAGGTCTCAACCTCCGTCTTTGTCAAACGAAAACGCACCGAATTGCCTTTGATACGTATCTTCATTTTCCTTTTAATTTGTTGTTTGTAGCACCGATTCGTCTACCCTGTAATTGATTGTCACCCGGGTTCCTTCACCAGGTATCGAATTAATGAACAAACGTCCGTTGATATAATTGGTTCTTTCTTTCATAAAAAATATGCCCATACCCCCTTCACTATTGTGTTTCACCACCTTTTCCAAAATGGAAGCGTCAAACCCTTCCCCGTCATCGTCAATGACCACGCTTAAAAGTCCGTCCACATGATTAATTGAAACCAAAATATAGTTGGCTTCTGCATATTTGATGGCATTGTTGACCGCTTCCTGAGTTACTCGATAAATATTGGTTTCGGCCAAGGAGTCAAATCGGATATGCGTTTCGGCTTTATTTTCAAATAAAATATTTTTTCCCGTTAGCTTACTCAATTCATTGGTCATTTTTTGGAGCGCTGGAAAAATTCCGTGATCCTCCAACTCGGGAGGGGTCAGGTTAAAAGTTGCTGTTCGCACGCCTTTTATCAAATCAGAGGCCAGCGTTTTCAGATATGCTATTTTTTCCTTGGTTTTTTCCTTCTGGTCCGGGTTTATGGATTCAATATTGAATTTCAATGCGGTGAGCATCTGACCTATGCCATCATGGATATCTTTGGCGATACGCTTTCGTTCTTCCTCTTGCCCCTCCACTATCTGACTTGCTTGCAACTGCTTTTGTTGCATGCGTTCTTCATAATTCTGTTTGGTCAGTTCTTCTATTTTTAACTGATTCTTCTTGCGTTCGGTAATGTCGGAGCATAATATCAAAACACTTTGCTCTAAACTGGAATGGTGCATAGGAATGATGGACATGTCCAACCATAGAGGTTTTTCGGTTTTGGTCCTAATCTCAATTTCCTCGTTGCGAATGCTCTTCCGCTTGCTGGTAAGTATCTCGCGAAGGTATTGTTGCTGTCCCGCATCGTCCGTTAGTATTTCTGATAACGGGACGTTCCATTGAATCTCGGTAATACCCAAAAGATTCAGAAATTTTTTGCTGATAAAAACAACGGTACCGTTCTTTCTGATACTCGCGAAGAGGGCTGCATTGTCGATTACAAAGTTGAGTTCTTGGAGCTGTTGCAATGAACGTTCTTTCTCCTTAAAAAGACGCTTGACCTCCGATGCTCGATTTTCCGATTTTATTTGGCTTTGGATAAGTTTTGAAATGGTCTCCCTTATCTGTATGGAAAGCGGTCTAAAGATAAATACCACCTCTAGGAACAATATCAATAAAGAAAGGGCCAACAAAAGGTATTCCTTAAACTTCAGTTTTTGCAGCTTTTCTTTGCTGAGGGCGTCGTATTCATTTACTATGGCATCCATCTTATTTAAAAAAACGCTTTCATTTGCCAAAAGAACCTCCAACTGGGTTTCATAGGCCAAGGGCGAAATATCTTCATCCATACGCTCCTTCAAAATGATTTCAGCAGCATTGACCATGGCCTTATGGTGCGGATTTAAATCCGCGAACAACTTCATGATGACCTTATTTGTTTCTTTTGGAAGACCAATGCTGTCATTGCCGTTTTGAAGTCCACTATGGGACGTCTTCCATACAAAGAGTGTTTGTTTTAAGTTGTTTTGAATTTTTTCTCTGGCCTTGCTCGCCGGTTCCGTGTTGCCGAAAAGTAACACTTCTTTAACCAGCTTCTGACTAAAAGCCCTTTGCCGTCCAGCTACATTGATGACACGTGAGTCGTTCAATTGAAGGTTGAGGTGTTGTTGAATCAATATTTGGGCCACAATAATTGTCAAAGCAATCATGGCAAGCGCTAACAGATACCACTTCCTTACCCTTAAAAAAGTAGCCGTATCCAGTGCCTGTTGTTGCTTTTGGTTTTCCATATCCGAAAATATACGTCAAAAAATCAACCCGAAACCGCTTTGATGACCAAGGCAGAAGACGCTTTGGAAAACGGTAAACGCATTGCGGTCTCCTGCCCTTTTTTTGACATTTTGCGCCATGTTTTCCTAAGAATATCAATTACCTTCATCTCATCATGCTTTTGCACAAAGGGTTCAAAATAGTATTTTAAAAAAACAAGGCAAATCACATCTTCAAGGGTTTGCGTATCCTCATTTCGTTTGAGTTGTTTTTTCTGTAACAGAAATTCCACTTGGGCAATAGTCTCTTCATCATAATTGATTTTTTCCAAGATTTCCCTAGCCTTGGCGGCATGGTACTTTTTTAGCTCTTGACGCCATTTCAGGTATCCTGCCCGATTTAATTCGTAGTTATCCCTTGGGATTTCCCAGCGACGAATGTGTTGACATCGCGCTGTAAGTTGCAAGGCCTCTGAGGCATCGGGCGTAAAAGCGTTCAAGGTATCTGTCATCCGTAGGGCATAGAGCACCTCCTTTGGATAGGATTTTCCTTCGAACGTTTCCGTATTGGGGTCATTGTGGTTCGCTTCATCAAAAAGATGAAAAGCTCTTGCCAATTTTTTATGATTTCCCATTTGCGCCTATTAAACATCATTCCGAGAAACCAATATACACAAAGTTCTTTTCAATTTTTACGGGATAGGTGGCAATGGAATTCAGGTCTCCGTTGAGGTTCATTCCCGTTTTTAGGGAGAAGGTTTTTTTATGCAGCGGACAGGCCACTTTGGGGTCATCCCCGTCCACGCCTATCATTCCTCGGGACAAGACCATCTCCATCTTGTGGGGGCATAAATTTTGACAGGCATACCACACCCTTTTTCTGGTAAAGTTAAAAACCGCTATCTGTTTGTCCTTATATTTAACGCAGGCCCCACCATTTTTGGGGAATTTGGAAACTTCGGCTGCCTTGAACCAAATGGTTACCTCTTCCAATTTTGTTGCTTCGTACGTGTTCAATTCTGATATCATATCTTTCTTACAAAAATTAAGGGGACAGGGGTATCAAGTCCAGGCCTTCGGCATTTTCTGTCCGCGCATAGGAACAAATTCTATAGTATCGTCTTTCTCATCCGAGTTGACAAAATGCGAGTACCTTGCTCGTATCTCAGGGGTTTCTACCGCTTCCTTCCACTCACATTTATAGGTATCGGCATAGCTTTGCATCTCAGCATCCAGCTCTTCGGCAATATTTAAGGAGTCATGGATGACCACATTTTTTAAATATGTGATGCCTCCCTCCAATTTCTCCAACCATGCCGCTGTTCGTGTTAAAGGAGGTGCAGTTTTAATATAGAACATCAAGAAACGATCTACATATCTGACCGCCGTCTCTTTATCTACTTTTTCAGCCAAGAGTTCAGCATGTTTTGGGTTAGCGCCCCCATTGCCACATACGTAGACATTCCATCCTCCTTCTACAGCGATAAAGCCAAAATCCTTGCAGCGTGCTTCGGCACATTCCCGGATGCATCCGGAGACACCGCCTTTCATTTTATGTGGTGAACGAATCCCTTTATATCTATTTTCTATCTCGATGGCAAAACTCACACTTTCGTCCATGCCATAGCGGCACCAAGTGGACCCTACACAACTTTTTACCGTTCGCAGTGCTTTGCCATAAGCATGTCCACTTTCAAAACCTTCTTTGATAAGTTCCTCCCAAATCAGAGGAAGTTCATGCAGTTGGGCACCAAACATATCAATCCGCTGGCCCCCCGTGATTTTGGTATACAGGTCATATTTCATGCCGATGCGCCCTAAGGCCATCAGCTGTTGCGGTGTTATTTCTCCCCCGGGAACCCTGGGAACAACGGAGTATGTTCCATTTCGTTGGATATTTGCCAAATACCGATCGTTGGAGTCTTGAATAGTCTCTTGCCGGTTTGCTGTTTCATTATAAACACTGGCAAATATAGCGGCAACTGCAGGTTTACAGATTTCACAGCCATCACCATGCCCAACGGTATCCAATAGCTCATCATAGTCTTGGATGTCCCGCATTTTTACGATATCGTACAATTCCTGTCGTGAGAAATCAAAATGTTCACAAATACGCACTTTTACCGTTTTTCCCAAACTTTTTAGGCTTTCGGTCACTAAGTCCGAAACCATAGGTTTGCATCCTCCACATCCCGTGGTCGCCTTGGTCGCTTCTGCAACACTTTTTAGAGTTTCATGTCCCTCTTGTAGTACAGAACAGCAAATCCCACCTTTGGTTACGGATTCGCAAGAACAAACCACAGCGTCATCCGGCAAATCCATCACATTTCCCATTGCAGTTCCTTCCCCGCCTCGTGCTCCTAAAATCAAGTCTTCTGGATTTTCGGGCAGAGCCATTTCATTTTGTTGTAGTTGCAAAAGCATGTTGTAGTCCGAAGCGTCTCCCACTAAGATTCCACCCAATAGTTTTTTCCCATCTTTGGAAATATTGATGCGTTTGTAGAGCCCTTGGAGTTTATTTTCAAAAACGATGGCATGGGCCTCTTCCTCCGTGGTAAATGGGTTCCCAAAACTGGCCACATCCACCCCGATAAGTTTCAGCTTAGTGGACATATCTATGTTTTCGGCCATTAGCGTTTCTTTTCCAAGAATTTGGTCTACAGCTACTTGTGCCATCTCATAGCCAGGGGCAACCAGACCATATATCATTTGATTGTATAGGGCCACCTCGCCTATGGCAAAAATATTGGGGTCTGAAGTACGCATGGTATTGTCCACCACGATTCCTCCCCTTTCACCCAGCCCGAGGCCACAAGCTTTAGCGAGTTCATCTCGTGGTCTGATCCCTGCGGAAATAATAAGCATATCCAACTCCAATGGATCTCCTTCCGAAAACGCCATCCCTTGTATGCTACCATTGCCTAAAATCTGTTGGGTAGCTTTGTTCAAATGAACGGAGATTCCCATGTCGCTCATCTTTGTCTCCAAGACTTTGCTACCCTCTTCATCTAATTGTCGGGGCATCAATCTTGGAGCAAATTCCACAACATGGGGTTCCAGACCCATATCTTTTATCGCTTTTGCCGCCTCAAGCCCCAGTAAACCTCCCCCCAACACCGCTGCTTTGCCATTTGGGATGTTGGAAGCGTACTGCATAGTATTTTCCAAGTCTTCTATGGTCCTGTAAACAAAAACGCCCTGTTTATGCACTCCTTTTATCGGCGGCACAAAGGGAATAGAACCCGTGGCCAATATAAGGTAGTCATAAGAATAGACCCGGCCTGAGCGAGTGGTAATCACTTTCGTATTCCGTTGGATAGCTACGACCCGTTCGTTGGTATGAAGTTCAATTCCATTTTGTTCATACCATGTTCTAGGTGCCAAAGTCAGTTTATCTGCATCCCCATTCTCAAAGAATTCGCTTAGATGTACTCGATCATATGCCACTCGGGGCTCTTCTCCAAATACTATCAATTTGAAATCTTTATATTTTTCTTGAGCTACAAACTTTTCGCAAAACTTGTACCCGACCATTCCATTTCCGATAACCAATATCGTTTTCATAAGGAGATGCTTTCGTTAATCTATTGTCAATATTAAGTATAATTACGTATTTTTTATGTAATTATATCAAAATAATTACGTATTCTTGTTGCAGAATTAGCAAAAGGCACCTAACAATAATTGAAATGATGCAATCGCAAAATTCACCACATGTCACTTTAGTTGGAGCGGGACCTGGCAACAAAGACCTCATTACTGTTATGGGTATGCAGGTTTTACAAAGTGCGGATGCCATTTTATATGACGCTTTAATCGATAGGGATCTTTTGGCAAATATTCCAGATAGTGTTCCGAAAATATACGTAGGAAAGCGATGTGGAAAACACCATGCCCAACAATCAGAAATCAACAAACTACTAGTTGAATACGCGTTTACCTACGGACATGTAGTCCGCCTCAAAGGAGGTGACCCTTTTGTATTTGGACGTGCACAAGAAGAAATTGCACATGTGGAATCTTTTGGCATTCCAGTCGAAGTAGTCCCTGGGGTTTCTAGTGCCATTGCCGTTCCGGCAAGTCAGGGTATTCCATTGACCCGAAGAGGAGTTTCTAGCAGCTTTTGGGTAATGACCGCGACCAAAAGGGATGGTCGGTTTTCTGAAGACTTAAAGTGGGCAGCCCAATCTTCTGCAACTCTAGTCATTCTTATGGGAGTGCGCAAATTTATTCCTATTTCCAATAAAATTATGCAGTTTCGAAGCGGTCTAACTCCAATCGCTTTAATTCAAAACGGGACACTTACCAATGAAAGTTGCCATATTGGAACTTTAAATTCGGCCAAAACTTTGTTTGATTCCGTTGATATCTCAAAACCCGGTATTATAGTAGTGGGTCACGTTATTTCAGAACATCCTACTTTTTTCGAAGAAGAAGTGCAAAGGGTACTTCACTCTTCCTTATAGTCCGAAAAGAAGATTACAATCTAATTTCGTTCGCTTGTTTCTGTACATTCTCTTTCTTAAAAAGAAGGTCTGTTTTTAAAATTCCATAATATCTGTATCGTTTTTTTAGGAACTTTTGATTTTTAGCCTCCATGATTTTTCATGCACATAAAATTACGTATTAATATGTATTTTTTATTCAAAACTAAGTATTTATACTTAAATAATACAGTATGTTTGTTACATGACTTAGTAACACCTTTAAAACACACGCCTTATGAAAGCAATTGCTTTAAAAATCATTGGTACGTTTCTTTTGCTCGTTTTAATGGCTTGCGGAAGTAAAGCCAAAAAAGAATCCAAAGAAACCGCTGAGGCTAAAATTCCCACCAGCACCTTAGCCATAGAAAAACCACAGCTGACCTTCGGTTTTATCAAATTAACCGATATGGCCCCATTGGCCATTGCCAAAGAAAAGGGTTTCTTTGAAGCGGAGGGTCTTTTTGTGTCTGTGGAAGCACAATCAAATTGGAAAAATGTACTTGACAGGGTCATTGACGGACAATTGGATGGATCACATATGCTTTCCGGGCAACCCATAGCTGCTGGTGCAGGATTTGGAAGACAGGCAGAATTGGTGACTCCTTTCTCCATGGACCTTAATGGAAATGGGATTACAGTATCCAACGACGTTTGGTCCAAAATGAAGCCGAACGTACCCACCAGTTCTGATGGAAAACCCATACACCCCATAAAAGCTGATGCGCTAAAGCCTGTAATTTCAGAATACAAGACTAACGGGAAGCCCTTTAAAATGGGGATGGTGTTTCCGGTATCTACACATAATTATGAAATCCGATATTGGTTGGCCGCCGCAGGTATTCACCCGGGCATGTATACCGCTGATAACGTGCAGGGGCAAATTAATGCCGAAGTGCTTCTATCCGTTACGCCACCCCCGCAAATGCCGGCAACTCTAGAATCAGGGACCATTTACGGCTATTGTGTAGGAGAACCCTGGAATCAACAAGCAGTTTTTAAGGGCATTGGTGTACCGGTAACGACAAACTATGACATTTGGAAAAATAATCCAGAAAAAGTGTTTGTTATGACGAAAAGGTTTGTAGAAGAAAACCCAAATACCGCGATAGCCGTCACCAAAGCACTGATTAGAGCTGGAAAATGGTTGGATGAACCTGAGAATCGTGCTGAGGCTGTGAAATTTCTTTCTATGTCGCAATATGTAGGAGCAGATGATGTGGTATTGGCAAACTCTATGACGGGAACATTCGAATTTGAAAAAGGCGATAAACGGTCCATGCCAGACTTTAATGTCTTCTACAAGTACAACGCTACGTATCCTTTCTATTCCGACGGGATTTGGTTCTTGACCCAGATGAGAAGGTGGGGACAGATTCCAGAGGAAAAACCCGCCGCTTGGTACGAAAAAACCATTAAGGACATTTACCGTCCCGATATTTGGAAAAAAGCTGCCGAGCTATTGGTCGCTGAAGGACATATTCCAGCTTCAGACATTCCAGCGACCGATGGATACAAACCTGCTACTTCAGATTTTATTGATGGTAACACGTATAATGCTAAAGACCCTATCGGTTACATCAACAGTTTTGAAATCGGGAATAAAGACGGTTCCTCCCTTTAAAAACGTTAAAAAACACGAGTATGAAACAAAGCGTAACCGTTAGCAAAACACAAGAACTGAAACTGGCAGCTACCGCCAAGGTCTTGCTGTCCAAATTCACTATAAAAACCCCAAAGTTTGAACTAAAAACCTTGGTGAGAAAAATCATAGTGCCCTTGGTATCTATTCTACTTTTTATCGGGCTATGGCACATGGGGGCCCAATCCTTGTACAATATTGAAGCAGATTATAAAATCCAAAAGGCACTAACGGACCAGGGACGGGAAGCGTCGGATGCCATGAAAGCCTGTATTGCATCTGGAGATATCAGTTGTCAGCCGAATACGCTGCCATCTCCGGCCCAAGTATGGGAATCTTTTAAGACACTTATTGCAGACCATAAAGTGATACGTGCTGATAAATTGGCTTTTAAAGAGAAGACAGCCGCCTTGAATGCCAATCGCATTGCTGAAGGAAAAGACCCTATAACATATACAGGAAGGCCTTCTTTTGTGGACCAAATAGTTACCAGTCTAAAAACAGTCTTTGCCGGGTTTATATTGGCATTTTTGATAGCAGTGCCTATCGGAATTGTAATTGGCTTGAGCAAAACGCTAAGGAACGCTTTCAACTGGTTGATCCAGGTATTCAAACCTGTCTCACCTGTGGTTTGGTTGCTCCTGGTTTTTATGATAGTAAAAACGATGACAAAAGATTCAAATTCGGACAGCGCTTTTATCATTTCATTCATTAGCGTGGGCCTATGCGCGATGTGGGCCACTTTGGTAAATACCGCAATGGGCGTTTCTTCCGTAGACAAGGATTACATTAATGTGGCCAAGGTGCTGAAATTGGGTCCTTTTCAAAAAGTTTTTAAAGTAATTCTACCCTCCTCCCTACCCTTAATCTTTACCGGGCTTCGGATTACGCTTTCCGTAGCCTGGATGGTATTGATCGCAATCGAATTATTGGCCCAAAGCCCTGGCCTGGGATCCTTCGTTTGGGAGGAATTCCAGAACGGTGCCAACGATTCAAATTCAAAGATCATCGTGGCCATGTTCATTATTGGAATCATTGGTTTCCTACTGGATCGCATCATGTTGATGATTCAGAATATGATATCCTTCAATAAAAACGCAACCGCTTAACACTTAAGGGCATGGGGTATTTAGAATTGAAAGAAGTGTATAAAACCTACGGTGAGGGTAAAAATGCAACGGAGGTTTTGCACAATATCAACCTTACTATTCAAGAAGGTGAATTCGTAGCGATTGTCGGTTTTACCGGAAGTGGGAAAACTACTTTGGTCAATCTCATCAACGGATTGTTGAAACCCACAAGCGGTGAGATTCGCTTTAAAGGGAAAGCCGTGGTGGACACTAGTCATGAACGCGGGGTGATTTTTCAGAACTACTCTTTACTGCCCTGGTTAAGTGTTGGGCAGAACATCGCTATGGCGGTTAAAGAAGCATTTCCCGATGAGAAAAGGGAGTTTATAAAAAATCGTGTTTCCCAATATGTTGAGATGGTCAATCTATTACCTGCGATAAACAAGAGACCTAAAGAATTATCTGGGGGAATGCGCCAGCGTGTAGCCGTGGCCAGGGCGTTGGCAATGAATCCTGAAATGATTCTCATGGATGAACCGCTAAGTGCTTTGGACGCCCTGACCCGGGGAAATCTTCAGGACGAGATTTTAAAAATTTGGAGCAAGGACAAGCGAACCGCTCTGCTCATCACCAATGATGTAGATGAAGGGATTTACATGGCAGACCGAATCATTCCACTGAAACCTGGGCCGAAAGCAACTTTGGGACCTGAATTTAAAATTGATATTGAAAGACCACGGGACAAAACCGAATTAAACGATAATCCCCACTACAAAAAAACACGAAATGCCATTATCGAATACCTAATGGGTATTGGGGAAGAACGCAAAACCACCGCCACTGCATTTTATGAACTACCGGAATTGGCCCCGAAAAATTTTGTCGCCTAAAAACGAGTAAACATGCTAACACAAGATATAAAACTAAGCGAGACGCCGGAAAATGGGATTTCATTTCCCACTGACAGAATCATGTTAGATGTAAAAGACCTGAAGAAAGTCTATCCAACTCCAAAGGGCGACTACGTAGTATTGGAAAATCTAAACCTTCAAATTTTAAAGGAAGAGTTTGTGACCATTATTGGCCATTCGGGTTGCGGAAAAACAACGATGCTTTCCATGATTGCCGGTTTAAACCCGATTACTGGGGGCGATATAGCGGTGCTGGGAAATCCCATAAAAGGACCTGGGCCAGATCGGGGCGTAATCTTTCAATCTCCCAGTTTAATGCCTTGGATGAGCGCGCTCCAAAATGTAATGTTGGGTGTAAATCGCGTGTTTCCCCATGCCAGTAGGTCCCAACGTAAAGCTATCGCAAAATACTACCTGCATAAAGTAGGTCTTGACGGGGCTTTCCATAAAAAAGCCAATGAACTCTCACAGGGAATGCAACAACGTGTGGGTATCGCCCGTGCTTTTGCTATAAAACCCAAGGTATTGCTGCTCGACGAACCCTTTGGGATGTTGGATTCGCTCACACGGGGAGAGCTCCAAGATATTCTTATTGAAATCTGGAACAAGGAAAAGATAACAGCGGTCATGATAACACATGATGTCGACGAAGCCATTTTCCTAGCAGACCGCGTGGTCATGATGACCAGTGGACCGCGCGCTAAAATCGGGGATGTCCTTAAAATAGGCTTCGAACGTCCACGTGCACGAAAAACAGTGCTGGAACACGAAGACTACTACAAATACCGCAAACATTTAATTGACTTTTTAGAACACTAAAAAAGAATAACCAACTAAAACGAAATACTATGAGAAAAGGGTATAGTTTCATGATCCTAGGTATCCTATTGGTTCAATTTGCATCGGCACAATTCACTTTGGATGCTCAATTTAGACCAAGAACTGAATATAGAAACGGTTTTCAATTCTTACAACCTGAAGGGGTGGATGCCGGTTTTGTCACAAACACGCGAGCTCGAATCGGAGCAGGCTTTAAAACCGAAAGCTATCAAATCTATATCAATGTCCAAGATGTTCAGATATGGGGAGAAAATCCACAACTTGTCCCTATAGATGCGAATAACTCCTTTTCCCTTTTTGAAGCCTGGGCAGAATTGCAACTTGGCAGCGGATGGTCCACCAAACTAGGTCGCCAAGTACTATCTTATGATGATCAACGTTATTTTGGCGGACTGGATTGGGCGCAGCAAGGGCGTTATCATGATTTGGCCCTGGTCAAATTCCGAAAGGGAGATTTTATTCTGGATGTGGGTTTGGCTTTCAATCAAGATTTGGATAATCAGGGAGGTCCGTTATTTGGCTTCAAAAATTCAGGAACTGAATTCAATTCAGCGAACCCCTTTCAGTACAAGACCATGCAATATCTCTATGCCAAGAAAGCATTCAATGCGTTTAGCGCTAGTTTGGTACTGGCTAACTTGGGATTCCAGCAAATAGATACTGAAACAGGTGACGCCAGCGACATCAGAAATACATTCACTGCCGGCACGCACTTGACCTTCAAAAAGGGCAAGTTTGGTTTAGAAGGAAACGCATTTCTACAGACTGGGGAATTTGTAACGGGAATTGATATTGACGGGGCTTATCTATTGGGATTGGAAGCGTCCTACAGCGTAAGCCCAAAAACAAAGTTAGGCCTCGGGATAGAAGCCATTAGCGGCGACGATTCATCTACCGAGGGCACCGAAGCGTTTTTACCACATTTTGGCACCAACCATAAATTCAATGGATTTATGGACCATTTTTACGTCGGTAACTGGATCAATAATGTAGGGCTTTTGGATGTACACGCCAGCGCAACCTTTATGCTAGGAGAAAAAACAACACTTTTTTCAAAATTGTTGAGCTTTCAAGGAATGGAAGATACTCCAAGTGGAGAAAGCAGTCTCGGTACAGAATTGGACCTTGTACTAACACAACAGTTCAATGGTTTTGCCCTTAAAATAGGTTATTCCCAACTATTTGCAGCTGATGGATTAGAAGAACTGGAAACTGCACGTCTCGGTGCTACGGACGCTGTGGATTTTAAGAGTTCGCAAAATTGGGCTTGGGCCATGATTATTATCAAACCGACCCTATTTACAACTGCAAAATCGGACAAATAGTCTAAAATCGCTTTGCTTAAAATGGGTCATCTCCAGACAATATGGGGATGGCCCATTCTGTTGCAGCCCTCCTAAACAAAATCTGTTACTTTTGTAGTATGTCAAACGTAAATCCCGACGCTACAATTAAAATTATACTTGCAGATGATCATGCGCTCGTTAGGGATGGAATTCGGGCCCTATTGGAAGAAGAATCCGATTTGGAGGTGGTCGGAGAGGTATCCAATGGTCTTGAAGCGTTGGAAACGGTGACTCAAAAAAGACCCGATATTCTCATTATCGATATCCGTATGCCCCAACTTGGTGGTATCGAAACAGTGGAACGTCTGAATAGCTCCAAAGTGTCGGCTACGAAGTGTATTATTCTTTCCATGCATGATTCTGAAGAGTATATCTTGAAGTCCGTTCAGGCCGGTGCAGCGGGTTACTTGTTAAAAGACACCGACAAAAATGAATTCATAAAGGCCATCCATACAGTTCAAGGTGGCGGTAAATTTTTTAGCGGCGATATATCAAATGTACTGGTCAACAACCTACTCAATCCCAGTCCCAACACATCCGAAAAAACCCAAGCAAAAAGGAATAAAGACAATCCGTTTGACCTTACCAACAAAGAACTACTTGTGCTGGAACTAATCCTACAGGGTTTTACCAATAAGGAAATTTCCAAAAAACTTGAGAATAGTAAGCGCACTATTGAAACCCATCGATTTAATCTCATGAAAAAAATGCAGGTTAAAAATTTGATGGATCTTTCCAAAAAAGCGAGAGAGCACCAACTGGTTCAAATTTAAACCTTCTAAAAAAAGGCAGTAATTATTACGAATCCTTCGGTTTATGTGGGTACTTTTACTATATTCTTACTACGTATTAGTACGTAAATTTTTATTTTTCTCATTTGAAAAGGTATCCTGCCACTATTTTGAATGCAGAAAAAAGAAACCCATACTACTATATGCTCCTATTGTGGTGTAGGCTGCGGAATAACAGTCACCAAAGACACAAAAGGTATACTTTCCGTTGAAGGTAATCAAGCGTATCCCGTCAATAAAGGGATGCTCTGCTCCAAAGGGAAGAACCTGAACTACGTTGCCCAAGATACCACCGATCGTATTCTTCATCCCCAAATGCGATGGAGCAGAAACCATCCGCTGCAGCAAGTTTCCTGGAGTATTGCCCTTAAGCGCGCTGCGGCTGTATTTAAGAGTATCATTGAAAAACATGGGCCGGACAGTGTAGCGTTTTACGTCTCCGGCCAGTGCTTGACCGAAGAATATTACTTGGCCAATAAACTGACCAAGGGCTTTATCGGGACGAACAATATTGACACCAATTCGCGCCTTTGCATGAGTTCGGCCGTGGTTGGTTACAAGAAAACCGTAGGCGAAGACATGGTACCCATCGCCTATGCCGATATCGAATTGGCAGATTGTTTTTTGATCGCGGGAGGCAATCCGGCGTGGTGCCATCCCATTCTTTTTAGACGCTTGGAAAAGCATAAAGAGGATAATCCGCATGTGAAAGTCATTGTGGTCGATCCCAGAAAAACCCAGACGTGTGCCTTGGCGGATATTCATTTACAGATAATGCCCGGGACCGATGTGATTCTGTTCAATGCTATTGCGCGCTGGTTGATTGAAAAAAAGAAAATTGATGTCTCTTTTATTAACAAATACACCTCCAATTTTGAAGCCTGTAAACAAAGTGCTTTTGAATTAAGCTTGAATGAAGCGGCAAAAAAATGTGGTATTGCGGTGGAGGACCTCAAAAAAACGGCCAAACATATTGGAAGTGCCAAGGGCTTTATCAGTATGTGGACCATGGGCTTGAACCAAAGTGTTATTGGCGTGGATAAAAATCTTTCCTTGCTCAATCTCTCACTGTTGACAGGACAAATTGGCAAGCCAGGGTCAGGGCCTTTTTCGCTGACAGGCCAGCCCAATGCCATGGGAGGTCGTGAGGTAGGGGGCATGGCAAGTCTATTGGCTGCCCATCGGGATTTGGGCAATGAAAAACATCGCAAAGAAATTGAAGAATTCTGGGGTGGAAAACCTATAAAAAAAGAATCGGGTCTTACTGCTACCGAAATGTTCAATGCCCTTGAAAAAGGAACTTTAAAGGCAATATGGGTCATTTGCACAAACCCTGTGGTCAGTATGCCCAATGCCCATAAAGTTGAAGCAGCTCTCAAAAAGGCCAGTTTTGTCATCGTTCAGGATATTTCACACCATTCTGAGACCACTAAATATGCCGATTTACTACTGCCCGCAGCGGGATGGTTGGAGAAAGAAGGAACTATGACCAATTCCGAACGTCGTATCAGCTATTTGCCCAAGGTCATTGACCCTCCCGGAGAAGCCCTTCCCGATGCTGAAATTCTATGGCGGTTTGGTCGAGAAATGGGTTATACAGGTTTTGATTTTGACAATACTGGCGAAGTTTATGACGAGTATTGCCTTATGACCAAAGGCACCAACATCGATATCTCCGGACTTTCCTATGAACGACTCAAAACCGAAGGAAGTTTTCAGTGGCCCGTACCACACAAGACCCATAGAGGAACCCCAAGACTATTTGAGAACCAAAAGTATTTCACCGCGAATGGAAAGGCCCATTTTAATGCTCCCAGAAAACTCTACAACCGATCGGAGCAAACGGATGAAGAATACCCTCTAGTACTGAATACAGGTCGTGTTAGGGACCAATGGCATACACGTACCAAAACAGGAAAAGTAAAACGACTATTGACTCATATCCCAACCCCTTACCTGGAAATGAACAAAGTTGATGCGTATATCCTAGGGCTCAAAGAAGGGGATATTGCCATAGTACGAAGTCGTAGGGGAAGGGTACGGGTACAGGTAACCATCAATTATGATATCCGGGAAAAGGTTGTCTTTTTGCCCATGCACTGGGGCAAAATCCTAAATAACGATTTCAGCAGGGCCAACAACCTGACCAATGACTTGGTGGACCCTTTATCAAAAGAACCTGATTTTAAATATTGCGCCGTTCGGGTAGAAAAGTATAAAAAACCAAAACAAAAGGTTGTCGTAATTGGTGCTGGAGCGGCATCCTATCGTTTTATACAGTCCTATCGCGAAAAAAACAGGACTGATGAACTTCATGTTTTCTCTAAAGAACCCCATCCTTTTTACAATAGGGTCTTGCTTCCAGAATATGTCAACGAAGAACTCCCCTGGGAAGCTTTACAAAAGTTAAAACAAGGGGAGCTCAGAAAGCTAAGGGTAGAACTGTATCCCAACAAAGGAATTGCTGAGATAATTGCAGAGGACCAGTATGTAGTTGACGACCTGGGAAATCAACATAGCTATGATATTCTGATCATGGCAACAGGGAGCCGCGCTTTTGTGCCCAACGACGTTCGTATGGACTTACCAGGGCGGTTCACCATGCGTGAGCGCAATGATGCGGATAGACTTAAGGCATATTTAAATGATACTGGCCTTGCGCCCACAGAGCAACATGTGGTCATCGTTGGTGGAGGGCTTTTAGGTCTGGAGTTGGCCGCATCCCTTAAAAAGGTTGATATCAATATTAGTATTATACAACGTGCCCCACGTCTAATGGAGCGTCAACTGGATGCTGTCGCCAGCCGCCTATTGGCCGAAGACGTGAGCGAACGCGGCATTACGCTTTACTTTGATAATGAAGTAAGTACCGTTTTTGAAGATAGTTCAGGTTCACATTCACTTTTGGTAAATCTCAAAACGGGGCGAACCATTGCTTGCAACGCCATTGTGTACGCTATAGGAACACGTCCGAATATTGAGCTGGCCAAACAAGCTGGACTGGAAACACGTCGCGGAGTGGTCGTTGATTCTTATTTAAGAACGAGCCATCCCCATATTTTTGCACTGGGCGAAATCGCGGAATTTGAGAACACCTTGTTTGGAATCACTTCCGCAGCAGAGCAACAGGCGGATGTTGCGGCAAATTATGTTTTGGGCGATTTAGGAAGCATTTACAACGGATCTGTCTTGATGAACATCCTCAAGTTCGAAAATCTAGACCTCTGCAGTATTGGTATGGTCAATACGCCTTCCAATGACGATAGCTATGAAGAGATTATCCTTATGGACGTACGAAAACGTTTCTACAAGAAATGCATCGTAAAAAATGACACACTCAAAGGAGCTATTTTGATGGGCGACAAAAATGAGTTTGCTGAGTTTAAAAGATTGATAGAGGAAGAAATTGAGTTGTCCGAAAAAAGGGATGAACTTTTAAGGGGAGCGCCGAATACAAAACCCTTGAAAGGCAAATTGGTTTGTTCCTGCAGTCAAGTGGGGGAAGGAAATATTCAGGAAGCCATTCACAATGGATATGCCGACTTTGCCAAACTATGTTCCGAAACGGGTGCAGGTTTGGGCTGCGGCAGTTGTAAACCCGAAGTAAAGGCCATACTGGATACTGAGCTAAGGGCCATAACCTCCTAGAAAGCAACAATGAACGATGACTTGCACCGAATATTGATAAAAGGAGGAGTTACCTCACCGGGGGAACTAAAGGACAGTATTTCCATGTTGGAGGCTGCCGGGCTCTGTGAAGTGCATTTTGGTTCCCGTCAAGATCTGTTGTTTCCGTTGAATAGGAAAGATGAGACTCCCCTTGAACGTATTTCAAAATACAATACCGATATCGTAGGTGAACGAACCTACCAAAACATTGTTTCCTCTTATGTTTCAGCAGATATTTTTGAGATGACTCACTGGCTCAAAGGGTCAACTTATCTTTACATTTTGGAAGAGTTTGACTATTTGCCAAAGCTCAAAATCAACATTACCGATCCAAAGCAAAGATTAGTACCCTTGTACAGTGGAAACCTAAATTTTATCGCTTCCGAACAAGAGGATTATTGGTACTTATATCTCAATATACCAAGTTGGACCTCCAGTGAATTTTATCCCGTACTTATCTATAGCTATGATATTGTTGCCATTTCTAGGGCCATAGAACACTATTATCCCCAAGCAAAAGATGTTCCTTCGCTTTTTGAAATACTCAATGAAGTTCTCGACACCAATAATAAGAACATTCAGAAAAAATTAGAAACGCCTTATCTTACCTTTCCTTATTACGAAGGCGTCAATCGAATGGGATTGGATCAATATTGGTTAGGGCTCTATTGGAGAAACAATCGGTATGACCTTCAATTTCTGAAGGATTTTTGCGGGTTTTGCTTGGATAATAGCATAGGCAAGATATGCATTACACCTTGGAAATCTTTTATTGTTAAGGGTATCAAACAGAAGTACCGGTCTGAACTGGAGCGATTTATTGGTCAACGCGGAATCAATATACGTCACTCCCAATTAGAAATGAACTGGCACTTACCCGTAGATGACCTTGAGGCTTTTGAACTGAAAAAGTTTTTGGTGCGAAATTTTGATGAGAACGACATCAGCACTTACGGGCTAACCTTTGGAATAAGCAGCGATGCGGGTAAACGGTCCCATTTCGCTTCAATTATCATAGAAAAAAACCAATCTACATCCGTTATCAAGGATTTCAAAGTACGTCCGACCTATAATGTGCTGCATTTCAAGGCCTTTGACCCAAATACCCAAGTCTATGTTTCACATGCTCAAGATGTTGACCAAATGGAGCTTCCCAGCTTATTGATGGAACTCAGCAAAAAATATTTTAAGGAACTGGGCAAAACGTCCCTTAAGAAAGTGGAGATTTCCGAAAATGAAAATATAGAAATAGAAGTTCACCAATGTGAATCTTGCATGACTATTTATGACAGCTCCCAGGGTGATGAGAAAAACAAGGTTGCTGTTGGTGTCGCCTTTGAAAATCTTCCTGAAGAATATCGATGCCCCGTTTGTGATGCACCTTCTTCCAATTTTAACAAAGTCTTGCTTCAAATATGATGCACCGATGAAGCTTTGGTTTTAATTAATTTAACATCTATTTAGACTAAATCTAAATATTTTAAATTTTCTTTGTTTAAACTGTTCGTAAATTTTGTTAAACAGTTTTGTAATCAACCAATATGTCGTTTCCAGCGAAATCCAACACCAAGAATTCTTCAAAAACAAAGCGGGAAACCTCCGGGATTACTTTGAGCACAATATCTGACAAAGGCTTTGAAACCATTTACCGAAAATATTATCGAAAACTGTTCGGTGTGGCCTTTGGTATTTTAAAACAGCAGGAAAAGGCTGAGGGTATTATCCATGATGTATTTCTTTCAGTCTGGGAGCGACGGGACCAAATCAACATTGACACCTCTTTAGAGGGATATCTTATGACCTCTGTAAAATTGTCCGTTTTGGCCCACATTCGCAAATCGAGGACCCGCAAAAGACACTTAACGACCATTTCAAAAAATAGCGCCACTTCTGAAAACATCGTGGAGATGGACTATGGAGCACAAGAGCTTCAGGAAAGAATTGATGGGCTTGTGGGACTTCTGCCGGATAAATGCCGCAAGGTTTACAAGCTCAGTAGAGAGCAAGGGAAAAACAACAAGGAAATCTCGTTCTCACTCAATATAGCAGAAAAGCCCGTGGAGGCCCATATTTCCAAAGCACTTTCCTTTTTAAAATCCCGTTTAAAAGAATATACTTTCTTCTTTTTTCTCTAATCGACTAAGGGAAACGTTCGACTTAGGCAACTATATCTATAGAAACCATATTAAGTCTGCGTTACGTGAACATTTCAAAAGAACTTTTAGAGCGTTTTATAAGCGGTGAATGCACCGAGCAAGAGCGCCGTCTGGTCCTGGATTGGTTGTCATCCCAAGAATCAGTTAAAATTGATTTCAATGAAGAACGAATACAAGAATCAGAAAATCGGGTAAGGCGGCTCCTGGCAAAAAGTATTTCAAAACAGAGCGCAAGCAAACCGGGCAAAAGAAAACTTTCCAGCCCCTGGGTGTTCGGTATTGCTGCCTCGTTGGCCTTGGTTGCGGGACTTACTTTCATCACGTTTTCCAATACGGGGCATACCGTATATAGCACCGAAGCTGGGACTACCAAGAAAATCGTTCTGTCCGATGGGTCCAAAGTCACGCTCAATGCTCTTTCAACCCTTACGGTCACTGACAATTTTGGAAAGGAGACCCGAAATATGCGGCTTACAGGAGAAGCTTTTTTTGAGGTGGCCAAAGATTCCCTTCACCCGTTCGTTGTAAAAACCGGCGAATCAAAGACCCAGGTCCTGGGTACTCAGTTCAACCTTTCCGCCTACGAGGATGAACCCACGGTGCTCACACTCAACGAGGGTAAAGTATCCTTTTCTGGACAAAACAACCGATCGGATACAACTTTCATTGTGCAACCCAACGAGCAGGTCCAAGTTTTTGATGGTTTGTGGACCAAACGCGAAGTAATGGCTCAAGACTACAACCTTTGGATACAAAAGAAATTAAACTTCAATCAAGAGGCTTTTTCTTTAATTATCAAGGAAATAGAGCGATTTTACGATATCAATATCCTGGTCGAAGCAGATGCACAAGGGCTTTTGGAAACGACCTATTCGGGCCAATTTGATAATCCCCCATTGGAAATATTGTTAGAAGACCTTGGATTCGTACTGAACTTCAACTACATAAAGGAAGGGAAGACCGTTAAGATACATACCCCAGGAACAAATCCTTAACCGTTCAAATCAGAATGCAAGTGTAATGGTATTATCGAGGTCACACAAAAATAAAAGTAGGCGCAACAACATCCGGGTACTTCTTTTTGGATTGCTCTTCTTTTTATTTTTTCACAGGGTTCCTGGCCAACAAGAATCCATTTTGGATAAACAAATTTCCATTTCGTTTAAGAACCAAAAACTCCTGGAAGCACTCTCTGAACTACAAGAGATGTTAGGTTTTGTGTTTTCTTATGCTCCATCATCCTTAGATGGCCAAAAATCCATTACCAAAGATTATGAAAATACATCGGTAAGATTCATTTTAAACGACATTGTCGGATTAGAAGGAACTGCTTACGCCGTTAGAGGACAGACTATCCATATTCGAATAAGATCCCAAAACCCAAACAAAAAGAAACCCCAAGCGACCCACTCCGCTATATCCGGTACCGTGGTCAACGCGCAAGGGAATGGGGTTCCGTTTGCCACAGTAGTGTTAAAGGATACCGGACAGGGAATCTTGACCGATGCTTTCGGAGTTTTTCAGATTGATAAGACGCCTTTGGGCGCAGTTACGCTTTCCGTTTCCCATCAAGGATACGCTCCTGAGGAGATGATGGTCGCTACCAAAGCTGGTGAAACCAGCCGTATTACCATAGCTATGGAAGAATCCCTAAACCAGCTGGATGAAGTTGTGGTGACTGAAAAAAACCAATCTAAAGTTATTGAACAAAAAGGGTTTAATGTTAAATCCATTGAGCTGAAGCAGTTCGAAAATACCACACGTGACATCAACCAGATCATCGGGGCGACCGCAGGAGTGCGAATCAGGGAAACTGGAGGGCTTGGGTCCAATTTCAATTTTTTCCTCAACGGACTTTCGGGCAGGCAGGTCAAATTTTTCCAGGATGGCCAGCCCTTGGAAAACTTTGGAGAGTTGTTCAATCTCAACAACATTCCCGCCAATCTCATCGAACGGGTCGAAATATACAAGGGCGTGGTCCCTGTTCATCTGGGTGCCGATGCCTTGGGCGGTGCTGTAAATCTGATTTCTAAGGAAAGTGCAGGTAACTTTTTGGACATTTCTTACAGCTTCGGCTCTTTTAATACCCATAGGTCCAATCTCATAGGCCAATGGAGGAACAAAAATTCAGGTTTTACCATAAAGCCCCAGTTTTTCTGGAATTACAGTGATAACAACTACACCATGAACAATCTGGAGACTCCAACGGGAATCGACGGGCAAGTGACCACGGGTGATTTTGAGCGTTTTCACGACACTTTTCAGTCGTATCTCACCGGTATAGAGTTTGGATTTACTGCCGTGGGTTGGGCCGATCAGTTCATGGTTGGCGGCAGTTATGGCGCTCTGGATAAGGACATACAGACCGCATCCAGAGGAACACGGGTCAGTGCCCCTCCTTTCGCATTTCGGCTGCCTGCGGTGGGAGAGGCAGTACAAGATGAGGAAAATGCCCGCATTACCCTACGCTATAAAAAGAAAGACTTCATTGCTGATAAAGTGGATTTTAATCTCTACGCCTCATACAACGACCTCAAACAGACTAGTATCGACACCTCCAGTAACGCTTATAATTGGCGGGGACAGATTGTGGCCACCGGCCGAAGTACCGGCGAATTGGGCATCCCCAAAACACGGTTTCGTTTTGACCAAAAGGCATTTGTACTTAACTCCGGTCTCGTTTTCCAACCCTCAAAAAACCACACGTTTAATGCGAATTTTACCTGGAGTGACCTGGACCGTCAAGGTAGGGATACCTTTCTATCCGGTGAAGAGAATCCTTTTACCAGGCCTAATCGATTGGCAAAGAAAATTCTAGGTATTTCCTACGAGTTGGTTTCATTTAAAGATAGGCTCAGCACCACTTTTTTGGCTAAATATTTCAATCTCAATATTCTAGCACGCCAATCAAGACAATTTGAATTCGGCTCTTTTGATATTCTGGATTTGAGAACGGAACAAGAACGAATTGGTTACGGTATGGCCGTAAACTATGCCCTGGCAAAGCATTGGCAAATTAAGGCGTCCTATGAAAAGACCTATAGGCTCCCCGAACCTTTCGAGATTTTTGGTGATGGCCTGCTGATTTTGGCCAATCCCGAGATATTACCTGAATCCAGTGATAATGTCAATGCCAATATTATTTACCGAAATCCAATGGACCAAAAATGGGACGTTCAATTGGGTTTGAACGGATTTTTACGATGGACGGACGATATGATTTTTCCAGCTTTAGGCGGACAATTGATAAGTTATGAAAATCAAAGGAATGTTTACATCAGAGGTTTTGAGCTCGATTTAAAAGCCAGCTGGAAAAACAGGCTGCAAATCGGCATAAATGGAACCTATCAAGATGTCATTAACAATCAAGAGTTCAATGCCATTTCAGGAAGACCCAACCCATTCTTTAGAGAACGCCTCTTTAACACACCGTTCCTTTTTGGAAATGCAAATGTGAACTACGCCCTGGACCAAAAGCTGTTTCGCAAAATAGGTTTGAACTTTTTCTATGACTTCAATTATGTAGAGGAGTTTTTTTTGAACTATCCCAATGTTTCCAGGGGCGGGTCAAAATTTACCATCCCTTCCCAGTTTCTGCACCATATCGGGACCACAATATCCTCTATAAACGGGAGATACAATCTAAGCCTGGAACTTAGGAATCTGACCAACGCACAGGCCTTCGACGATTTTGCACTCCAGAAACCTGGTAGGGCATTTTTTATCAAACTACGCTATTTCTTAAACTCTAATTTTTAAAATTATCTATGATCATGAAAAAGAATAGATTTAATCTTTTTATTTTATTACTTGCGGCCAGTTTTTTTATCGGCTGCTCCAGTGACGACAATGGCGTCGAAACTATGGATCCCCCCACTCCAGAAGGAGGCGGAGGTGAGGAAATGCCTCCACCTGAAACCGAGGCTACCCGTTTTATTATCAATGGAATAATCGATGGAGCGCCTACGGATGCAAATACGGTGGTGGTCTCAGATTTGACCCAGGGAAGCGTGAACGTATCCACAGCCCAAGAAGGCGTTTTTGAAGGGGCGTTTATCGCAGAAATCAATGAGCGTTTGTTCAGCACCTTACAAACTGATTTTGGTTTTGTAGAGTACCGCGTTGATGAAAATGGTTCAGTCTCTGAAGTGGCCCGCGTGGTAGCACAAGCCTCCAACGGAAATATTGTCGATTTGGGGAGCGATCAAGTCCTTACTTTTAATGCCGCTTATAATCCGGATGGATTGGTGGATTATACCATTGTGGACATCAGTACCATGACAGAGGTGACAACTGGACAGATTGCGGTGCCCATCAATGACGATGCCTTACTGTGGCCCAATAGTATCATCCCCAAAGATGGAAAACTGCTGCTCAATTACATCCATGCTGATATCAATTCATTTGCCAATTTTGATGGGATATTCACCGCGGTGCTGAACGCATCCACTTTAGAGGTTGAGGAAATCATTGAAGACGCGCGTTCAGCCACTCCGGGGTATAACCTGTCACAAGACCATTTTTTCGATAGCAATGGCGATCTGTACATTGGAACCACGAACTCCAACTACTGGGGCATCAATGAAAACCTGCCTGCCGGAATCCTTAGAATCCGAAGCGGTGAACTGGAATATGACGAAACTTATTTCTTTGATGTGACCAGTCAAATCAACAATGAGTACTTTGCGGGATTGGCCCAGCTAACCGATACCAAAGCGCTAATAAAGGTCTTCCGAAGCGATTTGATTGAACAATTTGCGGATTATTCGCAAAAGGCGGTCATCGAACATTGGGTAGTGGATGTTCAGACCCAAACGGCGGAGAAACTTGATATTCCTTTGAGTCTGGCCCCCTTTGCCGATCCTGTTGTCCTGGACGATGGTAACTTCGGTATTGTAGCGAACACCAGTGAAGGTAGTTTTATCTACATCTATGATGAGTCCACGGGGAGTGTGCAACAAGGATTGGAATATGAAGGGATAGATTTTATTCGTACCATTACGGCCATACCTTAGAGCAAAAAACATCTTCAACAGGCATTTCGCCAATAATTGAACAATTGGAGCATCTCGTTTTGGGATGCTCTTCTGTTTCATCCACCTCCTTGTTCAGAAACCCAGCTATTCGTGGAAGGACGCTTTAGGATTTGACAAATTTCAATTGTACTGAACCGCCATTGGTAGGTTGACACGCTTCATAGAAGCTCCGGGGAACCTCTGCTCCAAGGAAAAACTTTTATATCTTTCCAATGGATTTCTTCGAATAGATTGTCGCTATAGCATTCCAACCTATGATCTTGAACAGTGAATATCCGGCGCCGGCGCCTTCAGTCAGAAATATACTTGTGGCCCTTGCTTTCGGAATATTTATTGCATTTTTCCTGATATTCTTTGAGCCCTTTAATATCGACATAGATTCAGGACGCACCAAAGTAATGCCTCTACTTTTCTATGGTTTCATTACTTCGCTGGTACTGTTTGTTTCCTTTTACGTTCTTCCCCTATTGGTGCCCTTTTTTTTTGATGATAGCCGCTGGAAAGTGAAGCACCAAATCCTTTTCTGTTGTGCGGTGCTTTTTGTAATAGCGACTTTGAACGGGGTTTTTACCAATTACATAAATGGATTGAACTTCACATGGCGCAACTATTGGTGGATCATCAACCGGACTTTTATCCTTGGCGCCATTCCTTTTTCGTTCTTGATTTTATTGGATACGCTAGGGAAAAACTACCGGAACGTAAAAGAAGCACGGACCATTCTTCAAATGAAACCGGAACTACCGGAAATCGAACAGGGTAATTCATGGACCATCACGACCGACCTGAAAAATGAACATTTTATCTTAAATGATACACATTTTGAGTACGCGGTCGCCCATGGCAACTACATCGATGTTTACAGGAAAGATGAAGATAAAACCTATTTCAAGACCTACCGTATCAACCTATCTTCCTTCGAAAAGCAATTAAATGCCCCCTATTTACAAAGATGCCACAGGTCTTACTTGATAAACTTGACCAAAGTCAGCCATGTCACTGGAAATGCCCAGGGTCTTAAACTTGGTCTTATCGGTGGTGACGTTGCCATTCCAGTTTCAAGGAAGTACATCCCCGTGGTTAGGCACTTTTTCTCCCAATACGCAAGCTCTTTGTCCTAAGCTGCGGCCTTTTTGTTTGTAATGACCCTTTGTTGCTTAAATCATTTTCTTGACGTTTATACCATTTCCAAATTTCTCTTTTAGCCTGTGGTTATGTTTGCTTCATGGTAAAAAAAGCGTTCTTAGGTTTTTTATTTGTCGGGGCCATCTCCATGCTGGTCATGTCATTCCATTATTTTCAAGCGGAAGATTCAGGGATATTGGGAAACAAGGAGGTGGCTTCCAAGAATTGGTACATCCTAAGTTTTCGAATTCATGTCCTGTTTGGGCTTATCGCTATTGCTACTGGTCCTGTGCAGTTCATCAAAAGAATTCGTACAGGATATGCCAAGGTGCACAAAAGGATGGGGTTCGTTTATTTCACAAGTGTCGTTTTCAGTAGCCTTTCAGGATTGATTATTTCTCGATTCGCAATGGGCGGGATGATTACCGTGACCGGATTTGGCACTTTGTCCGTGTTGTGGTTTTTTATCACATCAAAATCTATTTTAACCCTTGTGAAAGGTGATTTTTTGGGCCATAAAAAATGGTCTTTCTTCGGGTATTCATTGACATTCTCTGCCATAACCCAGAGGATTCTGCTTTTGGTGCCACTCTTGACCGATGTTCCTTTTTTGCCCATTTATAGACTTTCGGCCTGGTTGCCCTGGTTGGTCAACCTCTACATCGCCAATGCGTTGTTAACCACATCAACAAAAAGAAACTTCGGTTTTCCCAATAATACGCGGTAAAAAGAAGAAGTATGTGGTTAAACACTTATGGAAGCGCCGAGATAGGCCACATGGTACGTGTGGGAAAACGTCCTAAATAGAAGCTTTGTGCGAAATTCAAATGGGCAACGCTACTAAAGAAAAGGACTTTGGTATCAAAAGAAAGAAATTGTCCTTTGAGGAAACGGAATGTCTATCCCTTCTTGATCAAAACGCAATTTTATTATTTTGTTGAATTCCCTCTTCACTGCCCACTGCTGCCCAGCGACAGTTTTTAGCCTAACCTTGATAACAACTCCATTTTCCCCTAATTCATCAACCCCAAAAATTTCAATGTTTTCCAAAAGCATTTCACCCCATTCTGGATGTTCCTTTAATTCGTTTCCTATCTGGCCAATAATTTTCTGGACTTGCTCCACATCCTCTTTGTACGCTATACTTATATCATGGACCGTGGCAGACCATTCTTTCGTCAAATTGGATAGTTTATCAATTTTTCCATTTTGGAATATATGGGTGGCTCCCGAAAAATCACGTAGGGTAATGGTTCTCAGATTGATGTTTTCCACAACTCCAGATTCTCCATTTATTCGGGTAACATCGCCCACTCGGATACGGTCCTCCAGCAACAGAAAGAATCCAGAAATCGCATCACGAACCAACTCTTGAGCGCCAAAACTTATCGCCAGGCTCAACACTCCTGCACTGGCAATTACCGTAGTCAAATCAAACCCCATTATTTTAAGCGCGGTAATTATGAATATGGCCCAAAGGATAGAGTTGCCCACAGTTTTTAGTACTCCAACCATGGTTGAGGCCCGTTTGTTGTTTTCAACCGAATCTTCTTGTATTTCTTTCGATTTATCTTCAATTCTTTTCTCAAAACGTCTGATTGTTTTATTGAGCAGGTAACGGATGAGAACAAAAAGTAAAAAACTGAAAAAGAGTTCAGGTACGACTTGAAATAACCAGTCTACCGCAGAAACTAGCAAAGCATCCATCTTATCCTTGTTAAACAAGGCATGTATTGTATCGGCCATCTTTTTTGTATTAATAAGTTAAACGCTACAATTTAAAAACGACCTATTGAATTTCCTGAATAAACCTGCCCTTTTGAAAACCTTAATTGGACTTTAAACAAGAAATACAACCTTAGGTTCCCTTCCAATAAGCTGATAACGCAGCTATTTTTTCATGGATTATCTTAATCTTTTTAGTTGTAGGGAAAAATAAATTTGAAAGACGCCAATGGATATGAACGCCAAACCAGTCCAAATGACCAGGGTCATGCCGGCAAGTGATGGATTTGCAATCAGTCCTAAAGAAAACAGAAATCCCAAAATTCCCAAAAATATGGACCATCCCCAACCCTGCGTTCCACCCCTTCTTAGTTCTATGGCATATCCTATTGCAGCTACAGCTCTGAAAAGCATAAAAAACCCAACAAAAAGGGGAAGAATCGTAATTGAAATTTCAGGGCGAACCAATAAAAGAAAACCAATGGCAACATTCACAACTCCAGAGACCAAAATCCAGCCCCAGTTATTGATTCTTTTGCGATTGGCCAAGGAAGCACTTAGCTCAAAAAATCCTGTAATGAGAAAGGACCAGCTAAAAATGAGGCTAAGGGACAAATAGGACTCCAATGGATTTGATAATGTATAGCCTCCAATTACTATAAATATTACTCCCACAAGTGCCAATAGGTACCAGTACTTTACCGATTTTTTTACGGTTTCATTGAAGATTGAATCCATATTCTTGGGTTTTAGTTGTAGATGCCTGTTTATTCCTTTAAAGGTTGGGAATCTTTGGCATTTTAAGCTTGAATAAATTCAATATCTAAAACCCATTTGCGGAAAAGGGTTACGTAAATTTTGCCAGTGTAAAACATAAAGGCGCCTGTCCCGATTATCCGGGCGTGTGGGTCATTTCACTGAATACACCGGAGACCATAGAAGCCGTAACTATCTTATTTTACTTAGCCATTCTGCCGATCCTCCCATAAACTCCGCGATATACTTCGCGGGTACCCTGCGAACTACCTCATTACATTCTTCCAACAAATATTGAAACAAATCCTTGCTGCCGAGCGTTACCTGCTTCGTATGGAATTCACTTAAGGTCAGTATCACATATTCCCTTTCGGCCTCGTAGGCTTTCCTTAACTTATCATCCTTCTCCAGGGCATTGAGTATAGCTTCCTTTTTAACCACGGCAACCTCAGATTTCATTATGGCCTTTAGTTGACATTCTGATTTAGAATCACTGAAATAACTGCTCAGAACGGTCATCATAGGGTGGAATTTCTCCAAGTAAAAATTGACGGTTCTAAATTTTTCTGTCTTTAGGTTGTACTGCTGGCACACAAACCCTCCTTTGAGGATCAAGAACACTTTATTGCTTTTTTCTCCCAGATTGACCGCACATTGATGGGTTTTAAAAGTAAGTGGCTTTCCGTTTTTTTTGATGAATTCAATCAACTCGTGTTTGCGGTATCTACTTTGATCGGGCATTTATCGAAACGCATTGAGGTTTATACCAATCCTAAATGTTATAGTATATAGGAGCTGGAATAGCTACATAATACTTTACTTATACTCTTTTTCTCACAAAAATGACTTGTGTAGTGCTTTCTATGCCCCAAAAATGGCCATCCCTTCAAACTTATCGGTATAGCCCACTTTTTGTCTTGAATTAATTCAACTCCTTCAATAATTTAACAATTCACTTTAAAAAAGTTACATTCTCGCTCTATTCACTACTATTCCCCTCTGAAGTTGAATTCTTGAACGACCTTAAACCTGTTTAATCCCTCGAAAGAGTTTCTTGCTAATCCTAGCATCGGTCGGTTTTCAACGACTATAAAATTCAGAATAATCGCCTGCATTATAAGGTCTTTGCACTACTTGAAATCCTTAAGCCCGATTAACTGTTTATTTACTAGACCGTAATGATTAAAATCATCCCTTTGTGACTGGTTTGGTAAAAGAACAAGGGGAACTCAAGTTTTACGCAGAAATGGGTCGCTATATATTTTCCCCGGCAACTTCCAAAAAAAGGATATACCCCACTCATTTCCTTATCGTTTTCAAGGAAATTTCAACTTGAATTAATTCAATTTTAGAATTATTAATTGTTGATATTTTCAACCGTTATATAGAAATCATTTCACGGTTCCAACATACTTATGGTCGATGCGTTCAAAAGTAAAATTGAGAATTATGTCAAAGTCAGTGATGCATTTTATGGAGAATTAAAGCGTTCGTGCAAGCCGTTGTCGCTAAAGAAAAATGAGGTTTTGGTACAACATGGGGGAATCTACAGAAAAGCCTTTTTTCTGGTGAATGGCAGTTTTAAATCTTCCTTGCTTACACCGGAAGGGTCTCTCAAAACTACTTGGTTCTACTTTGATAATCTTTTTAACATCATTCCCATAAAAGACAGTTTTCTTTCGGGCAAACCTACCAAATATGAAGTAAAAGCTCTGGAAGACTCCAGTTTACTGGAGCTTGATGCAAACACCATAAACGCGTGGTTGGAAAATTATCCCGAGTTCAATGTGTTTTTTAGAATGGATATGATAAATGATTTTACCTTGAGCGAAGAAATCAGGACACACCTCATTTGCTACACAAAAAAAGACTTTTTGAAATATTTACAAGAAAAATTTCCGATAATTGTTTCAAGAACACCATCTCATGCTTTGGCAGATTTTATGGGTATCACACCAGAATGGTATTCAAAACTTAAAAAAGATTTAGCCCAACCCAAGGATTTATAAGAAAAACCAATGATAGAAAAACTAAAGGCGAAATTTGATGGACAATTCAGGATGTCTGAACCGCTTTGGACAGAAATTAAAGCAAATGCCAAAGAGATTTTTTTAGAAAAGAACGAGGCGTTGGTCCCTTACAGCAGCCTAAAAAAAGCCGCTTACATGATTGTCCAAGGATCTCTGAAACAGTCTATTATCGATTCCTCAGGAGAGAAAACAACGACCTGGTTTTTCTTTGAGCATATTTTTGATGTTGCTGTTTGCTTGGACAGCTATATTTTGCAGGAACACACGAAGTATGAAATAACTGCGCTGGAAAAATCTTGGGTCTACCAAATAAGAAAGGATAAAGTGGATGACTGGTGCCAAAGATTTCCTGAATTCAATACGTTTTATCGGGAAGATATCCTCAATTCCTTCTTTTTGGCCACGGAAATCAAAAATCACATGGCCTCCCATACGCCAGCCGAATTTGTGCACTACCTTCAAAAGTACTATCCTGAAATCATTGCTAAAGTACCTTCTAAATACCTCGCAGAGTTTATGGGCATAACTGCCGAATGGTTGAGCAAAATCAAAAAAACTATTTCTAAAGAGTAAAAGTGGGCCTAACACAGGGGTGACAATTAAGTTGCCAGAAACCAATAGAATCCCTGAATCCTCATTTTCTTTAGAAACTACTACAAATCCCGTTTGGACCGAAAGATGTTGAATTAATTCAATGCACTTGGATTTTTTTGTTTTTAGCTTTAACAGATTGAAGATGAAATACATGATTTCGCTTCAAGTTCACTGTACCGTGCTTAAACCAGCTAAAATTCTACATAATGACGAGCCCAATAAACGAACCCGCTATTGAAGAACAAGACCAAGGAATAGATCAAGAACTATTCTGGACAAAAAAAGAACCCCGAAAATCATTATCCACTTTTTTTAGAAACCAAAACAAGCTAATGGTCAACATGCTCAACATGATGGACCGTAAAGCTTCTATGATGATACGCATCAATTCTACCCTTGTTTCAGGAATTGTGGTCTTTTTCGAGCATATATCCCAAATAAAAGGTGGAAAAGTCATCGGAATCGTCGTCGTGGTTTTTTCATTCATATCCCTGGTATCCGCCGTCTTCGCCGCTCGACCGCCTATAACCAAATTTTCCAAGGATTTTAGAAAAAAGATTGGCGCAAAGTATCCAAGGATCTCAAAAAACATATTCATGGTAGGGCTTACCTCTAATTTAAAACTTGAAGAATATGAAGATTCCTATAATGAATTGGTCAATAGTCAAGAACTTCAAATAGGAAATCAAATACGGACCCATTATGTTTTTGAGAGCGAGTTAAAAAAGGGGTTCAAAATGCTGGAGTTTTCATACAATGCCTTCTTGGTCGGCTTTGTACTTGCAGTGGTCATTTTTCTGTTTAATCAAATTTAAATCACTGACGTCATGAAAAAGAGTACACTATTGATCGGTATGACCTGTCTGCTGTTGGGTTGCGCTACCTATAAAACGAAAACGAAACCTGGCGACACTTCTAACACCACCCCGTCTTCAAATGTGCCAGACCAGAGCATTATGATATTCGGGAACCTTATAAATGGAAAAGATGTTGATCTGGGCGAAGTTTTATCCAAAAAAAACGGTATTGCCAAAAACCTTAATAAAAATACCACAGTTGTTTTTTTGGGAAACTCCCTTTCAGGAAGCCCCTCTAAAAGGGCCAATCCATCCAAAGAAAACCTTTCACAACAAGCATTGAATTATCGGGAGCTATTGGATGGAGCAAGTGATAATGTTGTGTTCATACCGGGAAAGGCCGAGTGGGAAAACGGTGTGGATTGGGTAGAAAACACCGAGAAAAGTGTTGATGGAACATTTGGGAAAAATGCTCTCTTACCCGAGAATGGCTGTCCGTTGGATTCTAAGAAAATAGGGGACGAAGTTTTATTGATAACCGTAGATAGCCAATGGTATCTAAACGATTGGAACAAGTATCCCAAAATAAACGACAATTGTGAAATTAAGGATAGGGAAAAGTTCTTCAACGAATTTGAAAGTTTGGTCAAGAAGAATATCGATAAGGTTTTGGTAATCGCCGTACACCATCCGGTTTTGAGCAATGGAAATTTTGGAGGACAATACTCCTTGGGACAAAATCTGACGCCCCTGCCCATACTTGGCTCAATAAAGACCCTTTCCACAAAACTTGGTGGTTTCACTACAGACCATCTCCAAAATGAAAAATACCGTTCCTTTCGAAAAAGGTTGATCACCCTCTCCCGATACAACGAAAACGTGATTTTCGTTTCTGCCCATGAACAGAATCTACAGCATGTTTTCCAAGATGATGTGCATCAGGTGATCAGTGGTTCCCTAACTCGGGCAAAACCTGTAAGACTTATGGATAATGGTCTTTTTGCAAGCGGAGGCCACGGCTATTCACGTATCGATTTTTACAAAAACGGCAGAACTGTCCTTAATTTTTATGACGATTTGGGCACATTGCTGTATGGCAACGAAATCTTCGAGAGCGAGCCGGATATTTATCAATTTGAAGGAAAAGAGGTGTTCCCCTCAGATACCATCGCGTCAATTTACAAACCTGAGGATACGGAGAAATCTGGTTTTCACGAGTGGTTTTGGGGAGAACGGTACCGTAAATATTATGCCACTCCAATATCGGTACCCATCATTGATTTGGATACCCTATTTGGTGGAATGACCGTTTTACGTAAAGGAGGAGGACATCAATCCAAATCCTTACGTTTAAGAAATAAAAAGGGGCAAGAATACGTGCTCCGCGCTTTGGAAAAAAGTGCGGAAGCCTATTTACAGGCCATTGTCTCTAAAGAAGAATATATTATTGGACGTGTAAAGGGCACCTCCCCAGAGCGAATCCTCAAAGACTTCTACACAGGCTCCCACCCTTATGCTCCATTTATCGTTTCCCATTTAGCGGATGCCATAGATATCTACCATACAAATCCAGAGCTGTGCTACATTCCAAAGCAAAACGTTTTGGGGAAATATAACGAGGAGTTTGGAGACAAGCTTTTTATGATCGAAGAACGAGTAACTGATGGCCATGGTGATAAAGCAAGTTTTGGCTTCGCCGATACCATATTGGGAACAGATGACTTGATCGCCAACCTTGCTTCCGACGAAAAGTATGAAGTGGACTTGGACACCTATGTCAGGGCACGTTTGTTCGACATGTTATTGGGCGACTGGGATAGGCACGACGATCAGTGGCGCTGGGCAGAATTCAAAGAAGAGAAAAAAGGAAAAGTTATCTACCGACCCATACCCAGGGATAGAGACCAAGTGTTTTCGATAATGGGCGACGGATTCTTAATGGGCACTGTTACCCGAGTTTTGCCCAGTTTACGATTAATGGAAGGATTTGACGAGGAGATACGTAGCGTAAAAGGCTTCAATTCATCGCCAAAGACCTTTTCCTTGGACATGCTCTTACTACCGGAAACCACAGAGGAACAATGGATTGCACAGGCCAAGCAAATCCAACAAAGAATCGATACAGAAACCGTAGATAGGGCCCTCGGACAGTTCCCCATGGAAATTCAAGATGAAACCAACGCTTGGATAAAAAAAGCACTGCTGTCCCGAAAAAATGACTTGGTTGAAACAGCTTAAGAATACTTCAAGGTCATCAATCGTATTTCCGTTGTCATCGGCACCGACAAGGATGATTATTTCCAAATTGAGGATCTTGGAAAAGGCAGTACAAAAGTAGAGGGATACCGTATCATAAAAGGAAAAAAAGAAGTGAAGTTTTTTGATAAGACCTACCATCGAAAAACCACAAAAGAAATCTGGATTTACGGACTGGACGACAGAGACGAGTTTAAAGTAATCGGAAATAGCGAAAGAGGTCCTAAAATACGGTTGATAGGCGGTCTTAACAACGACGTGTACGATATATCCAAACGAAGACAAGTATTTGTTTACGATTACAAATCAAAAAAGAATACATTCAAGTCAAAAAATGGTAAAATAAGACGTGACGATGATTACGAGGTAAACACCTACAATCCTTTCAATGTCAAGGAAGACCAAAATATTTTCCTTCCTTTTATAGGATTTAATCCAGACGATGGCATTCAACTGTTGGCCACCAACACCTATATCCATAACGGATTTATAAAGGATCCGTTTACCAGTCAACACAAAATATCGGCGGGTTTTTATTTTGCTACCAGTGGATTTGACATTTCATACCAAGGGGACTTCGCAAGATTTATTGGAAAAGGTTTTTTACGGATACGGGCAACGCTGACCAGTCCCAATTTCACGACCAATTTTTTCGGATTGGGAAACGAGACGCCCAATTTTGATGATGACCTTGACCTTGATTTTAACCGGGTCAAGATTGAAACCTTTGCATTTGAACCTTCACTGGTGTGGAACGGGGAGCATGGCAGTTCGTTTAGTATAGGAGCTTCCTATGAACAAGTCTCCGTAGAAGAAACAGAAAATAGGTTCATTGAAACCTTTTATGACGCCAATCCCAATATTGATAATGATAATGACTTTCTGGGAGTGCATTCGGAATATAGTTATGAAAACCTGAACAACAAGGCCTTTCCGACCCTAGGTTTGTCTTTCGCACTTAAATCGGGGTATAAATGGAATATTTCCGACGGGGATGATGCCTTTGGATATATTATCCCAGAACTGGACTTTCACTATCCGTTGCTTTCCTCTGGAAGTATCATATTTTCTTCGCGATTGGGAGGACAAATAAATTTTGGCGACGATTTCCAATTCTTTCAAGGGGCCAATCTAGGTGCAGAAAATGGCCTTAGAGGCTATCGATTTCAACGTTTTACAGGGAAGAGGTCGTTTTATCAATCCTCAGATTTAAAAATTGTGGCCGGGTCCCTAAAAACCAGTTTCATTCCTTTGTATTTAGGGGTCTACGGTGGGTTTGATTATGGTAGGGTATGGGTGGCCAATGATGATTCCAATGTTTGGAATACTTCTTTCGGAGGAGGTTTCTTTGTCAATGGGATTGGTTTGATTACCTTACATGCAGGGCTTTTTAACAGTGATGATGGCAACAGACTGAATGTTGGTTTTTCTATGGGTTTCTAAGCTCTTGATCAAAGTTTGAAGTAGTAAGAACGGAAATCAATGCAAGATTTCAAAAAGTACCGAACGCCGGGTTAAAAGTCTTCCATGGACACGTATACGATTATAGGGGTACTGATAATATTTACAGCATTATCAGGATACGTAAACGCTAGATTTTTTAAACTTCCGAACACCATCGGGCTCATGTTGGTGACCTTGCTGTATACGCTCGTCGTAATCCTTTTAAGCTACTTTGACGACAGCTTGCTCAACGCAGAGATTGAATTGGTCTCAAAGATAGATTTTAGCAAGGTCTTGATGGATTACATGCTTAGCTTCATCCTTTTTGCCGGTGCGCTCCACACTGATTTTCAGCAGTTAAAATCCCAAGCTTGGCCCATTTTCTTTTTTGCTACGTTCGGTGTGCTTACCTCAACCTTTCTCATTGGCTCCGCTACTTATTTTCTACTGCCCTACTTGGGAATTTCTGCAAAATACACCTATTGCCTTCTTTTTGGCGCGCTCATCTCACCAACCGATCCCATATCCGTTCTTGGGATCCTGAAGAAAGCCAATGTGCCCAAAAAACTCGAAATCAAAATCGTTGGAGAATCGTTGTTCAATGACGGGGTTGGGGTAGTTATCTTTTTAACCTTGTTCAGTATAGCGTCTTCAGCGGGTAATCCTATAAATCCCGTCGATATCTTGGAACTTTTCGGAATAGAAGTTATTGGCGGATTGGTTCTGGGGTTCGTTTCAGGTTGGATTGCGGTATTGATGCTGAAATCAATCGATGATTTTAGCACAGAAATCATAATTACCATCGCCCTGGTCATGTTTGGAACGATAACCGCTGAAAAATTACACCTCTCTGCCCCATTGGCCATGGTTGCCGCGGGCTTAATGCTGGGTAATGATAAAACCCGAAATAAAGCCATGTCTGACGAAACACAATTTAATCTGGATAAATTTTGGGAACTGGTGGACATCATACTGAACTCCTTGCTGTTTGTTTTGATTGGGATGGAAATCCTGGTGCTTACCTACAATATCAATTACATTCTTGCAGGAGTTATCGCCTTACCCATAGTTCTCTTGAGCAGATACCTCTCTTTATTTTTACCCGTGGAAATCTTCAAAAGAAAGCTGGACTTCGTTCCATACACAAAAACAATAATGACCTGGGGCGGTTTACGTGGGGGGATCTCAATTGCTCTCGCTTTAAGTTTACAAGACTACATGGAACGGGATTTGTTCCTAATCATGACCTATATCGTGGTTTGCTTTTCTATTCTGGTCCAGGGCCTGACAATTCAAAAACTGGTGAAACGATTGCTGCCAACCTCTGGGGAATAAGCAGCTAAAATCCTGTTTTGCCTGCTTTTATTTTGTTGAATTACTTCAATGCACAGGGAGATACTCTTTTCTACTTTAAACAAAAATTCAAACGATGAGCGAGAGGCTGGAACTATTGAAAAACAAATTCGAAAAACGATTGAAGAAGTTTAAGGACCGGACTATTCTCGTGAAAGAGAACATTCGTGCCGCTGCGGAAAACAGGAACGCAAAGGACTTGAAATCCAGTTTTTTTGAAGGGAAAAACAAGTCAAACAAACGCAACAGCTTTAATAAAGCTAGAAAAAAGGTGAAAACTGCAAAAAAGAACCTCAGAACCTGTTTGGCTGAAGGAAGATTTGAAAATGAACTCGATGGAATCAGAGGGTGTTCCGAAAAATACGAGGAGGTCGCGATAGCGTATTTGAACTTGGCCCATTTTTGCCTACAAAAAACAGAACTAGCAGCTATCAAAGCCCTAGAAGCCACTATGGCAGCTAATGAACAGAACCATTTAGAGGAAAGCGATTTGGACTAGGCTTTTGGCCGATGGATTTCCTGTGGCGGTGTTTGATTGATTATATGCTATCGGGATCTGAGAAGCACCACACGTGTTTTTCCCTTCGACCAAAATTTCTAGTTCATTTTACACGATGTATCAACGGATTCATTTGATCAAATAAAATTATGATGTCCACTTACAGTATTGAAAGCGAAGCATTGCCGATAACAATAGTTTTCGAAGTAAAAAAGCTATTGGTATTCAAAGTACGGGGAAAGTTTACACGGACCAGCGGAGAGGTGTATTTTGAAGAAAACAATCTTGAAAAGTCTTTTTTTGATTTGAAGGTGAATGTAAAATCCATGGATACAGGCAACGCAAAGCGAGAGGTCCATCTAATGGGCAAAGATTTTTTTGATGCGGAAAAATATGCGACCATAGGCTTTCGGTCCCAAAAAATAAATGCATCCTTGGACGGGTTCTTTTGTACCGGATACCTTACAATCAAAGACCTTACCCAAAAAATCGATATAAATTTTCAGCAATCTAGTACCAAAGCCCTGCATGGATTGTTCAAACTTGACAGGAAAAAGTTTGAGGTCGGCACCCATTTCCCAAATGCAGTTATTGGCACTTCAGTTGTAATCAAGTTTAACCTAGAAATTGGAGCAGATTAACTTTCCATTCAAAATCACCCGATAGATACTACTGCCTCCGTTGTTTCGCATTCTGGCTACGGAACACCTTCACTTTTAGTGAATTAATTCAACAATTAGGTTGAGAATACCTCTTAATTTCAATGGCGTATCAATAAATGTATGGGTCATTGCTTCTATAGCGAATGACCATTCCGCCAAGTTAAAAACAACCCATAAAAAATAAATATGAGCACCTTGAAATCTACAACGACAATTCTAATTTTTACCTGTTTCTTTTCCAACGCACTGGCCCAAACGGATGCTTCGCGCGACAGTTTGGCCTTAAAACTTCAAAACCCACTAGCCAAATTGGTGGTTTTTCCAGTAAATATCGATTATAACTATGGTTTTGAGCCACATGATGGTTCTAGGGTAACCGTTCAATTAGAACCTGTGGTCCCTGCAAAACTTAGCGAAAACTGGCGTATGATTCTAAGGGCGGTTGCGCCTTTTGTGACCCAATCCGATATTGTATTTAACGGCGAGAGTGAAACAGGACTTCGGGATTTTACCCTAAGCGCTTTCTTCGTTCCAACCCAGTGGTCAAGAAATGGTTTAAGCTTCGGATTTGGTCCGGTAATCTCCCTGCCCACGGCAACCAATGATTTTTTGGGGACCGGAAAATGGAGTCTTGGTCCTACTGCCGTGTTATTGAAACAGGCCAATAAGTTGACTGCGGGCATTCTTGTCAATCAGTCTTGGTCCGTAGCCGGAAATTCTGACCGTGCCGATGTAAGCACTTTTCTGTTTCAGCCCTTTGTTTCCCAAGTCTTCAATAAAGGCTGGTCCGTTTTAGGAGCTACCGAAATTTTACAAGATTGGAAAAATGACACCACCAATGGAACAGTTTTCGTTCTGGCACAAAAACTGCTGAATTTCGGGAACTTACCTCTACAATGCGCCGTGGGGCCTGCAATTCCAGTGGGAAATGGAAATACTTCAGAGTTTGGGTTTCGGATTCGGCTTACGGCAACCCTCTGAATCAAGCCCAGGTTTGTGTGTAACCAAAGTTCAAAATAGGGTGGTTCAATGAGCCTCCTGTCCATTTCTTGAATTAGTTCAACTTTTCTTTTTTGAATCCCAAATAACTTCATAAGCAAAGAATTCAACAAGTTAATCGCTTAACCAAAGCATCTTAAAACACTATTACAATGAATACATGTACAATCAGATTACTCTCTGCTTGGTTCTTTTTATTTCCTGTATTTCTAGTTTTCACATACGGTCAGAATCAAAAAAAAGAACCTCAACGCCCAACATCGTACAGGGCCCAAGAAATGAACCAACCCAATACGGTTCCCAAAAACTTTCAAACGGAGTTTATTGTAACGAATGAAGAAGGTCGTAGAAAATGCGAATTGCTCATGAAACTCTATAAAATCCTGGAGACCGATCCCTCTGTAGAAAAAATGTTGCCCTACGTACGAGAAGATTATATCCAACATAATCCCATGTTGGGTGATGGTCCCGAAGCCTTGGCCATGTTTTTTCGAACTTCAACAAGCCAATATCCGGTAAAAATTGAAGTCCATCGCATTATTGTTGTGGATAATTGGGCTTTCGTGCACCTGAATTTTCGGAATATGGATACCGAAGATCCCGACGATTTGGGTAGCGCCGGAGTGGATATCTTCTCATTTGGACCAGATGGTAGACTTGCCGAGCATTGGGATGCGGTTCAATCGGTTCCTGCCTTTTCTGCGAATCCCCATGGTATGTTACTACAGGTCAAAAAGTTTTAGAAACCTTTTTTCCCAATCACAATTTAAAAAATGAAAAATGAAAAAAATAACACTGTTTCTTGTCCTTATCTTCATTGCCTGTGAGCAAAAAGCGCAGAAAGGACCTCAGAATAATGAAGTTTCCATGACGTCCTCATCTTCTTCCGAAATCCCGGATAACCCGGACGAATCCATTCCCTATTACGATAGGAACAAGATTGACATAAGCAATCTGAGGGTGTTTTATGAAGGGCTGTTAATGGCAGATCTGATGATCCATGCAGATGGTATGTTCGACGCCGAGACGAAATGGAGGTTTACGCTTTATCAAATGATAAAAGCAAAAAGTAACCATCATATTGCAAGAAGTGCTTATCAACTTTCACTAATGGGCGTCCCGCTGAAAGACATTCTTGCAATGTGGTCCCCGGATTACATCGATACGGTAAAAAATCCACGAATAAAGGCTGCTTATGAATATTTGAACGTAGCATCCAATTTACCTACAAAGGTCACAGCGGACACCCATGCTGCCCTCCGTATGCACTTTGTTGACAGGCAGATCGCAGAGCTAACCGATTTAACTTCGATAAATGCCAGTAATGCAGTTCACGACCATATTTTGCCCATTGTCACGGATCAGGAAACTGTGGATTGGGCCGCAAAAAACCTGTCCTCAGTAGGATGGAAAGTAGGTCTCAACAAAGGCACAAAAACAGAACAGCATAAAAATCCATTCGTCGGCAAGCGATTGGAAACAGCATACCAAGAAATAAATTCACAGTGGAAAAGAGATGATCTCTCTGCGGTAAATCCTGATTTTAAAACAGACTGGGTCAATCAGATAACGGGGTATGGCATTCCCCGTATTACGTTCGATAGAGATGGTGATGGCTTGGAAGACCCTTATGATACGTATCCAAATGACTACAATACATGGAAGAAGCCGGGATTGGAAAAAGAGAATATACCCGATTCCTCAACACCAAAGTTTGATGTGAGCACCTACGATTATGCATATTTCCAACCCGCAGTCGTCCAAGAAACAAAGTATCCTTATAGTGATAGACATTTATTTGATGTAGAGTGGACCCGACAATCCTCTTTGGGAACATTGATGATGGATTCGTATTTACTTTTTAGGGATAGAGCTATTACCCTAAAAATGCGATGGGAGCTGTTCTTTGTCTATCAATTGGCCAGCGGATGCACTCATTGTCAAGTGCACGGCTCATTTGGCGTGTTTCAAGAGTTTGAAAGCGATTACATGAACGACGAAATCCCGGAAGAAGAATTGCCTGCTGTTATAAACTACATACAGGCCTTAATGGATTTTGAGAGATCTGACTTGTTTTCCAACGCGCAAAAAGCAGCTTACCGTCTTGCCAGAGATGCTGGACCTATGCCTTCGAGAACCACCGCTTCCCATATAGAGGAACTCCGGCGCTATTACTCGGATAGAGAAATACAAGAGATTCTGGCAAATTGTGTGTTAACTGCTTGGTTGGCCACAACCATGCAGTCACAAGCGACGGTAACCGACAGAAAAAGTATGTCCTGGGCCTTGAGAAATCTAGGTCCAAAAGGATGGAATCCAGGACCACATACCGGCTGGCCCAACGAACAACGTCCCTATCATATGAGTGAGCTCTTGATGGCAGTAATCGGTGATATTTCCACGGGAGAAGTTCCCGACGCAGCATCTGAATGGTTAGGGGTGAATGTCCCCCTTGCCGTGGACTTCGATAAAGATGGTGTTGAAGATGCTTTCGATGGTTTTCCAAAAGACCCTACCCGCTGGGAGGACACCGATCGCGATGGTATTGAAGACTCAAAAGATGATGATATTGATGGAGATGGTATATCCAACAAGCAGGAAATGGCCCAAGGTACTTTTCCATACAAAGCGGAATCTGATGGAGTTGGCGTGGCTGATGGTACTGAAATAGAAGCAGGAACTGATCCCGTAGACCCTCACAAGTATTGATGACCCAATAGTTCAGCCTTTTGATGAATTATATACATGAAATCTTGGATACGTTCATACACTATTTCGGTCACTAACAAGTATCAACAAACTACCATGCAACAAACATCGACCTATAACCGCTATTCTTTGAACAGGGCATAATCAAATTCTCTAAAAACGAGGGGCTGCAACAAGGCCATTTGGATTTTCAATTTCATTCTCCTGTTAACTTTGCTGCCGAACACATCAGCACAGGTGCAAAACAATCAATCCCAAAACCCTGATTCCATTGCATATCGGCAGCCTATCGGCAGATTTCCAGATGATGCTGTGGTAACCCGGGGAAGTTTTGATAGATCTATTTCCATCAAAGGTACCCCTGGTGCTTTTAGGGTTGGTGGTTCAGTAACCATCAACGCCAACTATGATTTTGATAATTTAGGATTTCAACAAATCAGTTTTCAGCCTTTTATCCCATTGGATGGAACTCCTGAAGATGGAGAAGACCAATTCGCGATACACGGTCGGCTTACGCGCGTTAATTTTGATGTCCGTTCTCCAACAAAGCTCGGCGAAGCCCGGGTATTTGTAGAATTTGATTTTTTTGGAGGCACGGGAAACGAATTTGTAAATGACTATAGCCTAAGGTTGCGTCATGCTGTCGCAGAACTTGGGAACTGGAAATTTGGGCAATTCTGGTCTGGTTTTATGGATGTATTTGCTCAACCAGAAACTGCCGATCCGGGTGGACCGTTGGCGCTTCCCAGCAAAAGAAATCCAGGAATTTTTTATGTCAATGGAGAACGGTCCTCCAATGCTTTTGGACTGGGAATCGAAAATCCGACCGCAGATATGATCGGAAATGTTGACGCACAGTTATCCGAATCGATGCCGAGCTTGATAGGTTTTGTTAAGTTACAGAGAAAATGGGGTTATCTTCGCGTTGCAGGGATGACCTTGCAGCAAAGATCTACTTCTGAAGACAATGTTACCGGCGCTGTAAATGTGACGGGGCGCCTAAATTTACCCTACCTCCATGAACTGGATAATTTGGCCTTTGGTTTTCAAACCGGGGAGGGATTTGCTCATTACTATTCTTCGTTCGCTGTTGGTTTGGATGGTATAATAAACGATGACGGTTCAATTGAGACCACCCAAATCGTAGGAGCCTATGGAGCATACCAGCATTGGTGGACCTCTGTCTTACGTTCTACGTTTAATGCAAGTTTCTTTGACTTTGACCTACCCACTGGTTTTGACGATTTATCCTATGCGGGAGGATACCGTTTTGGAGGTAACTTGGTATGGACGCCCATAAGGGATGCCACATTTGGCCTGGAACTGAACTATGATAAAATCGATACCTTGGGGGGAATGGAAGGAGCTGGACTCCGACTTGAATTCGTGAGCCGCTTTGATTTCTAAACATTCAAAAATAAAGGTAGAAAAGTGGATTTCGTTTAGAATCAATACGATGGAAAAAATGTAGCGTTAAACCAGGCTTTGCCCTATTCCCAGGAAAGCGAACTTTTTTAGCACATGCACTGAGGCGAACACTTTAAAGGTTATGATTGAAAAACTTAGGGAGCGGATACAAGAGGTAGCAACGGTAAGTGAAGCACTCTGGAATGAGATTCAACTGAACGCAGAAATTGTTTCATTAAAAAAGAATGAAATTCTAATTCCTTATGGTGCCAAAGATAAAAACGTTTACGTGATTCTCTCTGGTTGTTTAGAATCTTCATTGCGAATGACAAGTGGAAAATCGCATTCTGTTTGGTTTTATTTTGAGCACTTTTTTGATGTGGTAGTCGCCATGGACAGCTATTTTATGGATGAACCCACGAAATACCAATTCAGGGCCCTGGAATCTACCACTGTTGTAATTCAGGAGAAAACATTGGTAGATTCTTTGTTGGAGCGTTATTTGAGTTTCAATCAATTTTTTCGATATGATATCGCCTATCATCTGGCGCTTATTTATGAGATAAACGCCTATCGATTGACCCATGCTCCCTTGGACTTTTTTTCCTATTTGAATACGCAGTATAATGCACTTTTTTATAGGATTCCGGCAAACAAAATGGCTGATTTTATCGGGATATCCCCAGAGTGGTTCAGCAAACTCCAGCGAAGAACCAATTCATAATTAAGGCTATGATTTTTTTCAGAGCTGACACACTACCAATCTTTGGCGCGTCAAATACATACAATCACTGATTAAAGAAAATCAATCAGTTTTTATGGTACTGCCTATAAATTACCAAAACCCTCGGAAAAGAAAACCGCTTAATGCAATAATTGAAGATTCCGTAAAACTATCTTTAAAGAACCAACCTAAGATTTCTGCTTGAATATTATTAAGATTTACCATTAAAATAGAAGACAAAAAGTCAAATCGATTATCCTTTTTCATTTTCCTGGGCCGTCTTTTCAAGTATGGGATTATCAAATGCTTGTTTTGTATTCGGTGATTGATGAGTCGGTTCAGAGGATACTCTCTAAAATGAATCAGGGCTATATTGAATTTTAAGGAACCTGTTCGCAAATAAGGGGAATTCTAGTCATCCAACAGCTCATTTTCCTTCAAAAATACATCCAGTTCCTTTGTTGTCGGGTTTTTTAGGTGCTTGTCACCATAGGTTATTGTGGGAAACTTCAGTTTTCCCTCATATAGTGCCCTTACAATCGCTTCTGACTCTGGTTCTGTTTCTACATTATGGTCATCGAAATGTATCCAAATCGACTGTAAATGATTTCTAAGATTGGCCGACTTCGGACACCAATTCGCTCCATATAACTTCAATTTTTTATCCATCGTTTTTGTTCCTTTTTAATACCTTCAAAAATTGGGGATGAATTTGTTCTGCTTGCCCAACAATGAATGGGGTAACCGACATAAGCAGTATTGAAACTGCCAAGAAAATCTGATAATTGTTCTCACTTATCAATTCGTATTTTAACCCACTTTGCGCGAGCACAAAAGAGAATTCCCCAATCTGAGCGATAGAGAAACCAACGGCAAACGCCGTTTTCCAATCCAGCTTCATAATTTTCACAGCAAAAATTCCAGCGGTTGCCTTGACCAATAAAGCAAAGAAAAACCAGAAAATAATCCAGGCCCAATCTGATGTGAAAATTTGCCAGTCCAGCAACATACCCATGGAAATAAAAAAGAAACTCATAAACACATAACGAAAGGGCAGGAAACACGAAATCGCCATCCGGTGATACTCAGTTTCAGCGATTATCAACCCTGCAATAAATGCACCTAGAGCTAGGGAAAGACCTAATTCCTCCGTCAACAGAGCTATCCCGGTAACGATAAAAACCAACGCAATTAAAAATACTTCCTGGCTTTGCACCCGCATTACCGTTTTCAGGAAAAAAGGGATAACGTACTTGGCAAGTACGAAGGCCAATCCACCCATCAAGGCCAACTTACCGACCAACCACAAAAGCGCTTCAACGGGACTACCATCCCCCTGTCCCGCAATAATTGGGGTCAACAGCATAAGGGGTACTATCATAATGTCCTGGAACAAGAGCACTGCCAGTATGAATTTTCCATGAGGCGTATTGATTTTGTTGGAATCCTGAAGTACTTTGACAACGATTGCCGTGCTGCTCAAAGCATACAGGAATCCCCAAAAAAGACTTTCTTCAATAGAGGGTTTCATCATAAGCCAAATCAATCCAGCCGTCAAAAAGATGGTGAAAAAGACTTGGGCCGCCCCTCCGCCCAAAACATAGTTTTTAATACGCTTGAGGTTGGTGAACGAAAACTCCAATCCTACCGTAAAAAGCAACAGTATAATGCCAACTTCGGCATATACCTCTACCTCTTCCATATCTGAGAAGTATTTGCTTGTATTCGGGCTTAACAGGACTCCGGTGATAAGATACCCTATAATATAGCGGATTTTTAAAAATTTACAGATGATAATTACTGCTGTAGCGACACCAAAAATCGCAAAGAGGTTGAGCAGTATATGATGTTGCATGGTTTTAAGTTTTTAAGACGTCCTTAATGTCATCAAGCTTTTTGAACATGGCATTTGCAAATGGACACAGGGGCAAAATCTTTAACCCCTTCTCCCTTACCATTTCAACGAGTGCATAGAGAAGTTTTTTCCCTACAGCACTGCCGCGGTATTCCGCTTCCACTTCAGTATGGTCAATGATTATAAAACCGATTCCTGGTTTTGAAAAAGACATTACACCTGCCTTTTTACCGTCTATTCGTGCAATGGCGAACCCTTTGTTCTCCCTTTCCTTGATTTCTAATTCCATAAGTTCTTGGTTACAAGTTCGTATATTTTGATTCAAAATTTAAATTCTGCGGTAAATACGGTATGAATTAGGGTGTTGTCCAGCCCACTCTCATTTAAAAAATTTCCTGGAAAAATAACATTCCCCTCCAATTCCAAGCTGATGAACTCGTTGACTTCAAAACTGGCAATCGAACCGATTTGATGACCGATAAACCGTTCTCCATTTATTGAAGGATATTGCACATTCAGTGGAGGACCGTATACGCCATCCTGTCTTGACCAACGCCAAAAGGCAACATAGTCGAACCCAAAAGTGAATTTACTGCAACCTGTGTTGAAATAAGGATGAATATCAAAAAGATTTGACGGACCTATCCGAGCAACGCGGCCAAAGTAAGCCCCTCTGGGATACAGACCGTCAAAAGTGTTCAAAGAATTATCCGAGTTACTGGTGTCCCCGCTGATAGCTTCGGTTTTCAGACCAAAACTACTCTTCGGTCCTAACAGTTTTACGGGAAATTCTATATTAAAGGAAATGGTCCAAGCACTGATAGCCTGCGCTCCAAAACTCCCGGTTTGAAAAACAAATTCATTATTGTACCTGAGTTTGTCCCAACTTCCAAAATGACGTAATCCCAAACTCCAACGGTTGTCATCCGCAGTACCGGAATTCCAAGTTTTCGCCTCTTCTTCTTTGTAAATGGCATAGATATCGGTACTTGTATTTCCTTTCCAATGTTGGGTCCAGTACACTGTAGCCATTGATTCTTGAAAGTTCAACGCCTCATTGTCGAAAACCCCTTGACCTACTCTGGTGGGGACGGCATAAAATGCCGTTAACGTTGTGCGATTATCTTGATACTGTAGTTGTGCCATGTCAAAGGCTAGGCGAACATTGGGACCCTCTCGTACGTCAATTAGACGGCCGCTGCCGAGACGCACGTTCTGGCGCCCAACAAGAAGGTTCCACTTTTCATCAAATCGGTATCGAGCGAACAGTTGGTTAAAACCCAACTCATCTTTATCTACAGGAGCCAAGTTTTGTTTGCTGGTGATCAAGCTGGAATTCAATTCGACAAACAACTCAAATCCATTGGAGAGATGTATATGCGAATGGAACAGAAACCGGTTTAAATACCAAATATCGTCTTGGTCAACTTCTGATGCAAATTCCTCATTGACAAAAGCCTCTGATTGAAACCGATAACTTCCTCCAAAACTTAAATTACTTTGATCGCCGAGCTTGATCTGTTTCAGCTTTTTATAGAGCCCTTTCTTTTCATCTGAAGGAATAATAACTTCATCGTTCTGCCGCAGCAAACCAAAGCTAAAGACTTCCTCACCATTGCTTTGAGCCTTGCCTTGAAGTGCCCAAAAGAAGAAAACGCTAGTGATTTTAAACCAAGTTTTCATTATTTGGGTTGGTGTCCAACCCTAGTTTTAGGATTGACCTATTCTCGAATAAACTGTAGGTCAACGACCAATTTGACCTGCTCCCCAACAACTACCTTACCTGCTTCGGTGACCGCACTCCACGCCAAACCGAAATCGGTGCGGTTAAGGGTACCTGTTATTTCAAATCCAGCTTTGGTTTGACCGTAAGGATCAACAGCTATACCATTAAAGTCAACATTTAATTCTATGCTTTTCGTGATATTACGGATGGTCAAATCCCCAGTCATTTTTTCGCCGTTGAATGAAGTGGACTTGAATATCATTTCCGGATATGCTTCTGCATTAAAAAAGTCACTTGATCTTAAATGATTGTCCCGGTCCGTGTTCTTTGTGTTGATGCTGTTCACAGCGGCAACGAAATCAAAATCCGCGTTGGCAATGTCGTCAGATCCAGAAGTAAGTGTCGCATTGAAATCTTCAAAATGACCCGTTACCGAGGAAATCATCATGTGTTTTACCTTAAACCCAATTGCTGAATGGGAAGTATCCAAGTTCCATTTTGTTTTTACTACTGTTTCCATGTCTATTGTTTTGCTCATTTGCGTTGTATTCTCTTGATATGTCATTTCGAAATGGACAATATGTGCTGATTTAGAAATCTGGATTTCTCACCCTGCCTTGAGTGTTCGAAGCGGGTATGGAATGCCAAGGGATTCGCATTTAGTATTAAATCCCTTTCTCAACTTAAATACAATTTTCTAAAATCCCCTGTACGATAGAGAGGGGACCAGTCCGGAGCCACATCGGGTAGCGGTCCTGGTGCAAACCTTTCAAACGAATCGTATGCGTGCACTACGTTTCCGCCCACCACTGTTAGCTTCGCATGCGTCCGGGGTATTAAAGCATCTGGTACATCCATTATATCTTGGTTGAGGATGGTAAAGTCTGCCAACTGCCCTTCTTTAATGGCGCCTTTTCGACCTTCATCCCCGGTAAACCAGGCAGAACCTGTAGTCCATAATTTTATGGCTTCTTCTCTAGTCAAAATGTTATCATCTCCATACATCTGTCTACCTCCCCTGGATTGACCTGTAGCCAACCAGTGGATGGAATACCAAGGGTTGTATGAACTCACCCGGGTCGCGTCAGTCCCACCGCCAAGGGGAATCCCCATTTTCAACATTTTTTTGATTGGTGGTGTTTGGGCCAGTTTGGCCGCCCCATATCTTTTGACGAAATCTTCCGCCTGATAGGCAATCCGGTTTTGTATGGCCACACCCAGATTCAGTTTGGCTATTCGCTCAAGCGTTTTTTCTGAGAAAGTTTCCCCATGGTCAATAAAGGTTCCCTTAGGGAGTTTCCCATCGCCAGCAGCTGCCACTTCTTCATAAATATCCAGAAGTATCTCGGCGGATTCGTTGTAGGTGATATGTTGTCTCCAAGGCCAATTATTCTCAGCCAACAACTTGTAAATCGGTGTGGCCACTTCTTTTACATTGGATTCTAAACTCGGGCGTTCTTGTGCAAAAATCTCGTAGTCATAAGCGGCCCATGCAATGTTTTCGCCACCGCCTATAAAGCGGTACATCTCATCCCCATCACCAGGCTTAATCATGCTTATCCATTTTTTGTAATCATCGTATTCGCGGCCTCCAACTTGCGGGAAAGTATGAATCCCGACCCTTACGGTAGAAAACCCTTGTTTGTGCACATCACCAATTACATCATAAGCATCAGGATACTGCATGCCCCCACCGCCGGCATCTGAAATAGAGGTAAGCCCCAATACATTCATTTCATTCATAAAATGGCGCGTGCCCAATATTTGTTGCTCCTTGGATTTGGAAGGTAACTTGGTCAATGTTTTATACATAATCAATCCCGAGGGAGCAGCTGTGATGATACCTGTTGCCCTGCCATATCTGTCTTTTTCTATTCTTCCTTTATAGTATCGATCAATGGGCTCATTGCTATAATTTAAGACTTCTACCCCTTTTTTGTTGAGCATACCATACGCATATAGATAAAAGATGTAAACAGGATGATTCGGTGTTACCTTGTTTATCTCTTCTAAGGTGGGCATGCGTTTTTCTTTGAATTGCTCCCAGGAGAAACCACCGACCACACGTATCCACTGTCCTTTTGGAGTATGTTTCACCTCTTCTGCGAGCATCGCTAAAGCTTCCTCAATAGAAGTCACCCAATCCCATCGCAATTCCAATCCGTAATGCAACCCTTCACGAACACCATGGGTGTGGGAATCATTTAAACCTGGTACAATCCTATGATTTTTGCCATCAATGACCTTGGTATTTCTGCCTATCAACTCAGAGACCGCATTGTTGGAGCCCACTCTATAATATAGACCATCTTTAATGGCAAAAGCTTCTGCAGATGGGGTATCGGGATCTATTGTGGTCACTTTGGCGTTTCTTACTACTAAATCAGCCGACCCTTTTATTTGAGCAAGCCCATTTCCAAATAAAGAAGGAATGACCAGTGTGGAGGCTCCAGCTGCCAGAGATCCTTTCAGAAAGTTTCTGCGTCCCCTATTGTTTTTGTTCATTTTTTCCATGGTTTTCTACTAATTGTAAGCGCTACGGCACGTGTTCCTTTGTATGATTTTCTTTGAGAAGTCTGTATTTGTTAAATTTAGCCGCTACCAATACGGTTGCCTTGATAGCGGGTTTTGATTCAATGATCCGCTTTTCCTTCTTTAGACCACTTTTGCATGGTTTTAATGTAGTCGATGCCCAAGCCGTAGGCTCCACCATATCTTTTGGCTAAATCATTCACTTCAATATATTGGTCAGAACGCGCCCAATCCCTGTATACTTCCAACATGTATTGCATTGAGGTCATGGGAATCACCCCAGCTTGAATCATTCGTGTCATGGCCATATCATGTGCCTCCTGTGATACCGCTCCTGAGGCATCAGAGATCACATACACTTCATATCCATCTTCAAGCGCGGACAATGCTGCAAGATTGATACATACTTCTGTCCAGAGACCGGCCATTACCAATTTTTTCTTTCCAGTGGCCTCTACCGCTTTCACAAAATTCTTGTCCTCCCAAGAGTTCATGGTTGTTCTATCGATGTAGGTAGACTCATCGGGATAATGCTCCCGTATTTCTGGGAAAACGGGTCCTGAAAATTGTTTTTCTGCTACTGTTGTAATAATTGTTGGTACTTTGAACAGTTTTGACGCCCCTGCGATCAAACCCGCATTATTGCGCAATTCTTCAATGGGCTGCGATTCTACCGCAAAAGCCATTTGTCCTTCATGGTCAATAAGAAGTAAGGCATGGTTTTCAGGGTGCAGAACTTGTTCTGCCGCGTTTGCTGGATCATTCACTGGATTTGGGGCATATTGCGTCCATTGTCCAAAGCTTATTGCACTTACAACGAGTGCCAAAACTGATAAATAAAAGGTTCTCATTTTAATTATAATTCGTGTCATTTTAGACGGTTATACATAGGTTGATAAACTGTGGTTATTCAATGTTCATGGGAATTTCCATCAACAATACCTCGGTATTGGAATTGGCCGAGATTTCAAGGTTTTCAACATCCCAAAGTCCAAAACCATCCCGTCTTTCCAATTTCTGGCCGTTGATGCTTACGTCACCTTCAATCACAAAGGCATACACCCCATTATTCTGGGGGTCCTTCAATGAATAGTCCAATGATTTGCCCGCCTCCATAGACGTCATGTTGAACCACGCATTTTGATGAATCCAAACTCCGGAATCATCTGCATCGGGTGACAGAATTTGTTGCAGTTTGTTCTTTCTGTCCTCTACGTTCAAAGTGATTTGATCATAGCGGGGGGCTACCCCTTTTTCGTTGGGTACAACCCATATTTGGAGGAATTTTACTTCCCTATCCTTGTTGGCGTTATACTCGCTGTGCAGGATTCCTGTCCCAGCGCTCATTACCTGAATATCACCTTGTTTAATCACCGCCGAAGTGCCCATGCTATCTTTGTGCTCTAAATCCCCTTCTAAGGGGATTGAGATAATTTCCATATTGTTATGTGGATGGGTCCCAAAACCCATTCCCGCTGAAACGACATCGTCGTTCAATACGCGCAATACTCCAAAATTCATCCGCTCTGGATTGTAATAATTGGCAAAGCTGAAGGAGTGGTGCGAGTTTAACCAACCATGGTTGGCTTTGCCCCGGGTATCTGCTTTATGTAATACGGTGGTAGTTGTTTTTGTTTCCATTGTTTTTATATGATTAAATCCTATTTGTTTGATAGCTGTGTTTATTTGGGAACTTGTGGACGCTTTGATGTAATTGGCTACTCCCAGTGCAGCCAGTAGGCCCCCCCATGACACATTCTGTAAAAACTCTTTTCGTTTCACGCTTATAGTTTATAATGCTGTTTCATAATCCAAAGCAGTGCCAAAAAATAACGTCCTTATTATCAATTATTTAAGTAAGTTTCATCAAAACAAATTTTTCTCTATTAACAGCATTTTCTGTTATATGAGAAATTTTATGGTTATTTTAACACTGAAAACGTTGAACAAATGGGTACAGATATTCCTTTTCAGATCTTTAGAGAGCAATTTTTTGAAAACCTTCCCTATAAAATCATGTGGATGGATGAATCAGGTAAGATCGTTTATGCCAACAGGAAGTTTTTAAAACGTTTGGGCTACTCTAGAAAAGAAGTTGAAACCCTTACCATATTTGATATTAATCCCACGGCAAACAAGGAAAGTTGGGCAACTCATTGGGAAAGGGTCGGAAAGGAAGGCGTCTATAGTTTTAAAGCGGTCCATCAAACCAAAAAAGGGGCGTTTTATGATGTGGAGGTTTCTTCTCATTTTTTCTCAAATAGTGGAAAAAATATTATTGCTGCTATTGTCAATGATATTTCTGAATCCAGTTTTTATCAAAACTTGTTGAACCATGCCGAACGTATGGCCAATGTAGGGGGCTGGAAATTAAACCTGCAGGATGGCTCTATAGTGGTTACAAATCAAGCGCTGAAAATTTTTGGAATCAACAATAAGGAGGACTTGTTACCAGGCAAAGTAATTCAATTGTTTCAGGAATCTGAAGAGCTAAAAACTTTGTTGAGCAAAGCTATTCGAAATGGGGCTCCCTATGATGTTGTGCTCACATTTAAAAGTGCTTCCGGACACTCAAGGTACATTCGCTGCGTTACAGAACCCATCGTACAGAAGGATAAAATCGTAAAAGTAATTGGCACGTACCAAGACGTTACAGCTCAAAAAGAGCACGAATTGGGGCTAAAACTTTACAAAGAAATCATTGACAATGCTCCAGATTTAATCTATATCTGGGATATCCATGGGAAGTTAATACACTACAACGAAGCGGTACCCAAAAATTTGGGTTACTCAAAAAGTGAACTTAATGATTTTCACATTTATGATCTAGATGAGAACATTACTCCCGAATGGTGGCGGGAACATTTTATGGAACTCATCGAGAAAAAAGTCTTGCACCTCGATTGGTTGATTACCAGAAAGGACTTTACCAAATTTCCAGCAAACATTATTGCCAATCACCTGACGTATCAAGGGGAAAACTTGAACTGCGCCATCATTCGGGATGTCACTCAAAAAAATAAACGGGACAAAGAACTTTTTGAGGCACTGGAGGAGATACATTCGTTGAAAAATCAGCTTGAAATTGAAAATGAATACCTCAAAGAGGAAATAAAGCAAGAGTTCAACTTTGAAAATATTATTTGCCAAAGTGACGAATATAGGGCGGTCCTTGAAAAGGTCAACCAAGTGGCTCCCACAGATACCACCGTATTGATTACGGGAGAGTCTGGGACGGGAAAAGAGTTGTTGGCCCGTGCCGTGCACGACAATAGTCAACGTAAGGAAAAACCCCTTATCAAAGTAAATGCTGCAACTTTACCTTCTGAACTTATTGAAAGTGAATTGTTTGGACATAAGAAAGGAGCATTTACCGGAGCGATTGAAGATAAAGTGGGGAAATTTAGCCTAGCTGACGGTGGGACCATCTTCTTAGATGAAATTGGTGAATTGCCCTTAGCACTCCAACCGAAATTACTTCGGGTGCTCCAGGAAGGTGAGTTTGATAAACTTGGAGGGACCAAAACGCTAAAAGTGGATGTAAGAATCGTGGCCGCGACCAATCGAAACTTGGACAAAATGGTGAAAGATGGAAAGTTTCGTGAAGATTTATTTTATCGTTTAAATGTCTTCCCGATCCATAATTTGCCCTTAAGGGAGAGAAAGCGCGATATCCCCCTATTAGCGCAGTTTTTTCTTGAAAAGTATTCTGCAAAAGCGGGGAAATCCTTCAAGCGTTTAAGCAAAAAGACCATGGCCTCTTTAATGAAATACCATTTTCCTGGGAATATTAGGGAGCTTGAAAATCTCATTGAACGGGCCGTAATTATTGAAAGAGGCAGCACCTTAAATCCAGGAAGTTGGTTGCCGGTTATTGACAAAGAAGTTGTTTCCGAAGATTTTAAACCTTTTGAAGTAATGCAACGTGAGTACATTATCAAAGTTTTGGACAAAACCAATTGGCGGGTCAGTGGACCAAAGGGTGCCGCAGCGATTCTAGATATGAAAGACAAAACACTTTTTGCCAAAATGAAACGATTGGGAATTGAAAAGAAGGTAGGTTTAAAAAGACCCTGAAGTTCAATCCACTATCTGATTTGCGGCATGGATAGACCGATATACGTTTTCCTCCAATCGATTTAAATCATCTACAATAAAATCTGTAGGGAGAAGCCCGCAATCATGAACAGCCTTTCTAGTAATTGAATTAGTAACGGCAAACACGGTCATCTTAGCGTTTTGGGCGGCTAAAATACCGTTTACCGAATCTTCAATGACCATACATTCATCCGATTCCAACCCCAATAATCTCATTACTTTGATGTAAATGTCCGGTTCAGGCTTTCCGTGTTCTACATCATCCCGAGTCAGGACTAAATTGAATTTATCATAAATACCCATGGTTTGGGTCACCTTTTTGGCTTCGGGTAAATGGGACATCGTTGCCAGCACCAAAATGAAATCATCTTGGTAAAGTCGATTAAAAAGTCCTAGTGTAAACGGACAAAAGTGTTCGGACAACAGTTGGGTATTGTCAAGTATTCCTCGGTAAATCGAAAGTCTCTTCGCTATCAACTTTTCGCCTATTCCTTCTATACCATCAATCTTCAGGTGCGCATTTAATTGATTGTAAAACTGTTTGGACAATCCTTGCACCACCTCTTGCCTGGATAGACCTACATACGCGTTGAATGTTTCCAGCACCGCATTTTTCTCCACGTCGTTGTGGGTCAATTCAGAAATGGCGAGCGCATAAGAGTTGGCTTTGAGCACTTCTGTTTGTATAAGGGTACCATCCAAATCAAAAATTACCGCTTTTATCATAATCACCGAGAATTACATTACAGATTGAAGCTAGGAGATTAAGCTCAACACCAAAAATCCGAATGAAAATTGTAACATAAAAATACAATCTTAACCCAACGAATTGGATATTTTTGATTGTCACTCAAATGCCATGACGAATACGGAGCTAGAAAAACAAAATGCTGCAAAAGCCGCATTGGAATATGTGAAAAACGGTATGGTTATCGGTCTTGGCTCCGGGTCCACTTCCGAGTATATGGTACGTTTGTTGGGAAAAAGGGTCTCCCATGGGCTTCAGGTTTCTGGAGTAGCTTCTTCAAATAGAACAGCATCTCTGGCAAAGTCCCTTGGGATACCGCTCATCAATCTAGGAGAAGTAGCCGCCCTAGATCTCTATATTGATGGCGCAGACGAAGTGGATTCTGATTTTAATATGATAAAAGGTGGAGGTGGCGCACTCCTACGAGAAAAAATCTTGGCCCATAATTCCAAAAGGAACATCATAATTATTGACTCCTCAAAAAAGGTCCAAAAGTTAGGTGTTTTTAAACTTCCGGTTGAAATTATTCCTTTTTCTCACAAAAGCATTTCAGAACAATTCCGGAAAATGGGGTTGAACCCTGTTTTACGAGAAAATGGAAACCAAATTTACTCAACCGATGAAAACAACTTTATTCTGGATACTGATATTAGGAAATACCCCGAACATGATCTATTGAACAAAACGCTGTTGGCCATTCCCGGAGTTGTGGAAACTGGATTGTTCATCAATTATGTAGATGTCCTCATAATGGGAAACCAAGCACTGGAAAAAACCGAGATTTTTCATCATCAACGCTCTTAAAATCAAAAGTGGCCGAAATTCCAATAGCAACTCTAGATATGGAGAAAACTCAAAAACCAAAGTTTTTTGGTGCGCTTTCATCTGTTGGTCCTTCCTCTTAACTAAAGTTGTGCCATGAAATCATCAAAGACTTAACGATTACCCTAGTAAAGAAATGACCTTTGGTAAATGTTTTTCTCCCGAGTTTATGTTCAACGTGAAATGATCAACCTGTTTTTTTTCCCACAAAATCCAAAAACCGGATTTCGGTAGCAATTCCATCTTCAACAACAAACGTAAAATAAATTCCGTTTTCACGGTCAAAATACATTGTGTTGGTTTCAGGAAGCAAGATGATGGGCTCTTCGGCAAAAGCTCCTTCCATCTGCAGCCCTTTTTCGTTTATAGTCACATTTGCCTCTCCCAGTTGAGCAAAGTGATAGGTGCCTACCAAGGGTTCCCGTTCTTCAATCGATTTGATTCTTAGGGTACGAACCATAGGTTCGATACCCGGTAATTTATACTCTTTGGCAATACTTAAAAGTATCTCTTGCACAATACTTCCATTATCCGAATTGACCAGTATAACCACAGCAACGGGATGTTCTTTCCAGGCCACTAAATTTGCTTTAAAACCTTCATCCGCTCCGGTATGTTCAAAAGTATGTTCATTCACCACTAAACCAAGGCCGTGGTTTTTCATGCCAGATGTCAGCATTTTGTTTACCGTTTGTACTTTTAAAAGTCCATTTTGTTGGGTCTGATATACTTTTTGTATTTCTTGAACGTATCGCAGAAGCTCAGATGGTGTGGTCCAAAGCCCTGCGGCGGCCATTTCAGGATATATTGGCCACTTGCCTTCCACCTCGCTTCCATCCTCTCGATAACCCGTTGCGGCAAGGGAATGATACTTCTCAGGGAGAGGGTTTTCAAACGTACTAAAAATCATTCCCAAGGGATTCAATACATGTTCTTCCATAAGTTCTGGAAAGGATTTTTTATCAATATCGGTAATCATCAATTGCATTATGGTGTATCCGCCCCCGGAATACATCCAGCTTTCGCCAGGTTCTTTATATACACGGACGGCATCCGTATTCCCTTTACCGTCCAAAACTTCGGGCAAGCTGGGTATCGTATCTCCTTTATCATATCCTGGAAACCCCCAGACGGTTAAGCCTGCCGTGTGGTTCAATATTCTTTTTGTGGTTACCTTTTGGTTTGCCGTAAATTCATTGTCCGGTACTTTCCAACTAGAGAGATATTTGTTGACGTTGGAATCCAAATGTATTATGCCTTCTTCTGCGAGTTGGTGTGCTCGGAAAGCAGCGACCGGCTTACTTACCGATCCTGCTAAAAACATAGTTTCATGAGTGACCAATCGATTTTCAGATAGGTCCGCAAACCCATATCCTTTGGCCCATTCAAGTTGCCCATTATTTAGTACGGCAATACTTACGCCGGGAATTCCCAATTCCTTTAATCTGTCTTCAATTCTATAGTTGGGCACACTATCTCCATTAATCTGGAGATTGGGTTGCAAACCGTTTTCGATTCGCTTGATTTTCTCCTCAAGAAGCACCTCATCTTTTGAAGGTTTCGATGAACAACTACTTAGAAAAACAAAAATGGCGGTGAATAAGAGTATTTTTTTCATGTTTCCACATATTTGCAAATAGACTATTTGCTAAGAGACATTTTTCTGAAATGAAGATTTTTGCTTTGAAAAGTAGAGACCCATAAACCAACAACTGAATTGTTCGTATCCCTTTCATATTTTATGTTCTTGAAAAAGGATGCATCTCCAGAAAACATGTCTTTCTCAACCGGGGTCAAATGGATACTGTTCAACCTGGGGTGCTTAGCGACCAACTGACCTCCCTCTACAAGAAAAGTATATGAGGTATTCAGTTCTTCACTGAAAAACCTTCCTGTGAATTCAGCGTAGTCTTCCTTTTTATCAATTAACGGTTCAAATTCCCTCATTTCTTGCGGGATGCTGTTCTCGATGGTCATCCACAAAACCTTGGCATCACCTTCAATATCAAACCTAACTTTAATGTCTATGCCACTGTTCAACCTTTTGAAATAATTGGAACCTATTGGGACCAATGGTCTTCCAATACCTCCATTCACCGACCACATCAACGTATCATTTTTAACATATACTTGACTCGTATGGAATCTTTCATCATCCCAATAATGTCCTTCAAAGTCCCTAAGGTTCTTTATTCTGATTTTTGGAGAGGGAACTTCCTTATCTTTTGGGGTTGGTGCCTTTGAGGTCATACTTTGCTTTAAAAACAATTCCGCTACCTGCATGGACAACCCATTTGCATCGGCCCCCTCAGAGTTACTAAAAACAATCACTGAAAATCCTTGGTCCGGAAAGCGTCCTAAATAGGTTCGGAACCCGGCTATAGAGCCTCCGTGATAAATTTGTTGTAACCCTTTATACTCATTTATATATTGGCCATAAGCCCCACCAAATGTTCTACCATCCCTAAGCGTGGCCAAGGTGTTCATTTGTGAGATAATGTCGGTATTGCCCACCTTTGGGTCCGAAAAGTTCAATGCCCAGATGCTCAGGTCTTCAATAGTTGTAAAAAGACCGGTGGGCCCAACATTGCCCTCATTTAAGCCGTATTTATAGAATACTTTACCTTCCGAATCGGACCAGTAGGAATAGGCTCTGTTCTTTATCAATCTTTCATGATTGTCATAAAATAGGGAGTTGGTCATCTTTAGTGGATCAAAAATGTTTGATTTTGTAAATTCAGCAAACGATTGCCCTGAAACTCTTTCCACGACCTCGGCCAATAAGGTAAATCCCGTATTACAATAAACATGGTGTTCTCCCGGTCTAAAATTCAATTTTTTTTGATTTCGTATCAAAGTAAGTATCTGTCCCCGAGTAACCACATCATCATACCGCCATCCAGAGATATACCTTAAATCATGTTCCTCTCTTAAACCACTGGTGTGCGCGGCAAGATGTCTTAGCGTGATGGTCTCCCCGAAATCATTGAGCTCAGGAATAAATTTTCGTACATCATCATCAAAGGAGAGTTTTCCCTGGTCAGCCAGAAGTAAAATGGAAAAAACGGTAAACTGTTTAGACAAGGACGCTACGGGGAAAACAGTTGAGGTCGTAATAGGAATGCCATATTCAAGATTGGCGCTGCCATAACCCTTCTGAAAAACAACTTTTCCTTTTTTTATCACACTGATCGCTGCACCAGGTCTATTAGGACTGCTATAATCAGAGAACAGACTATCCAATTGAAATTCTAAATCACCTATTCCTAGCGAAGTTTTTTGACCTATCGCTTCTTGACAAACTCCATTTAACAACAAGAATAGAACACAAAATTGCGCTGTCTTTATCATTTTCATTTTATAGAGGATTATATCAATTACCCAATTCCTTTGGGTAATCGATTTTCAGCGAAGCTATCGCGACACGCGAATCAAAAATTGTAAAAAACAATCAATTTAATAGGTCACCACCAAATTGTTTTCTTCTTTCTTTATGCTGGAGGCAAATTTTCTTGGAGAAAGCCCAGTAAACTTGTTTACCTCCTTTATTAGGTGGGACTGGTCAGAGTAGTTTAGCAAATACGCTATATCGGTCAGCTTAATGTTGGTATTTAGATGGTTCAGAAACATTCTAAATCGATATTTTGTCATAATATCCTTGGGTGATTCGCCAATCATTTCAAGACTCGCCCTAAAAAGTGTGGATTCACTTACGTTGTTTTCTTTACAAAAGTTCTTGCTTTTATGGCCATTGTTCATAATAGAGCCCCCCACATGATCAATGTAAGATTGCATTAGCGCGATGGGACGAGGCCTAATTTGCTGAACTAGGAAATCTTGAAGCAATTCTGTTCGCTTTTGTATACAATCGGTAGCAAACAATTGTTTTTTGAAGTAGTTTTTGTCAAAACCAAAAATTTCCGAAAATGGGTCATCATCCAAAGAAATTAGATGTAGTGCCTTCGGCGTAAATAGAGATAGACCCGTTATATTAAAAAGAATACAAACTTGGTCCAAACTCCCCGTGATAGATACCTTGAAGGGTTTGTTGTGCCAACCATATAGTTTCGAACTTATCATGCCAGAGGGATCATTGGAAATAGCACAACTATTCTCTGCTTTGTTCCAAATTATTCGATTGCTCTTGTAAAGTGCTAAGCAACAGTTGTTGTTGGGATAGGTGGTATAGTTATGAATTAAACCTTCGTTTGTAGACTGGATAAACAAAAAGTACTCAATTACCTTTTTAAGTTCTCTATTCTTGGGCTGGGTGATTTTAAAGTTCATAGCTTCCACGAAGATACCTTACTTTGATATTTACTACAACGACTATTTCTAAAGAGTTCTGGACTACTCAAGAAAAGGCTATGTTTTTTTGCCCATACCCTGTAAAAAGCGATAGGCAATTTTAAGCAGAAACTATCAGCACTATCTTTTTAAACGTGGAGCTGTATTTAACGATGATATTCTGAGCTCAGGAACTGTTCTTTTTTAAACTGAATTTAGCCTTCTCTCTCAGAATCGACCGTGATTCTAAGAAAAAGAGGGGACATTCCGTGCTTTTCAGAATCACTGGTTTTGGGTAAAAAAGGATAGAAAATGTGTTTTTCGCCTCCATAACTGTGCTTTTTGGATTATTAATATCACTTGCAAATCCGAACAAAGAATTGAATGTCAA